>NZ_JAANNO010000062.1:256-501 GCF_011250645.1 Motilibacter aurantiacus | reverse complement strand
CGGTGCGACCCCGTACCACCTGCTCACGTTCGGCCAGCGGCACCCCGGCGCCCAGGTCGTGCGGCTCGTGCGCGACTACCGCTCGACACCGCAGGTGGTCGACCTGGCGAACCGCACGCTGCGGGCGGCCGGGCGGGACCAGGTCGGTGGCCTCGAGCTCGTCGCCCAGCGTCCGCCCGGTCCCCCGGTGGGCCTCACGGCGTACGACGACGACGAGGCGGAGGCTGCCGGGGTCGCGGCCCGCG
>NZ_JAANNO010000062.1:0-220 GCF_011250645.1 Motilibacter aurantiacus | reverse complement strand
GCAGGCCCTCGCGGACGCCGGGATCGGCTACCTCGTGCGCGGCGGCGAGCGGTTCTTCGCCCGCAAGGAGGTCCGCGACGGGATGGTGCTGCTCCGCGGCGCCGCCCGCTCGACGGCCGACGAGCCGGTCGGCGAGGCGGTCCGGCACGTCCTGGCCACGGCGGGCTGGTCCGCCGAGGCCCCGGCCGCGCGGGGCGCCCTCCGCGAGCGCTGGGACTCC
>NZ_JAANNO010000061.1 GCF_011250645.1 Motilibacter aurantiacus | reverse complement strand
GGCCGTGTCTCAGTCCCAGTGTGGCCGTCCACCCTCTCAGGCCGGCTACCCGTCGTCGCCTTGGTAGGCCACTACCCCACCAACAAGCTGATAGGCCGCGAGCCCATCTCTGGCCGATAAATCTTTCCACCCCCCGCCATGCAGCAGGAAGTCATATCCGGTATTAGACCCGGTTTCCCGGGCTTATCCCGAAGCCAGAGGCAGGTTGCTCACGTGTTACTCACCCGTTCGCCGCTAACCCCGAAGGGTCCGCTCGACTTGCATGTGTTAAGCACGCCGCCAGCGTTCGTCCTGAGCCAGGATCAAACTCTCCAACAAAGAATGTTGAAAACTATCCCGACCAAGAACAGGTCGACTAGCAACCCGTCATTGCTCAAAGAAACCCCACCCGACCGACCGGCACAACACCGGACGGACAGGCACGAGGACAAAACAATATGGCATCCATCCTCAAAGCACGCTGTTGAGTTCTCAAGAAACGAACGCACACCCACCCGGAGCA
>NZ_JAANNO010000060.1 GCF_011250645.1 Motilibacter aurantiacus | reverse complement strand
CTGCCGATGGACATCGCCGGCCGCAAGCCGGACAAGGCCTGGCTCGACACCGTGGTCGACACCGTCGGGCTGCGCGACCGGCTCGGCCACAAGCCCACCGAGCTGTCCGGCGGCCAGCAGCAGCGCGTCGCCTGCGCCCGCGCGCTCGCCTCCCGCCCGGAGATCATCTTCGCCGACGAGCCGACCGGCAACCTGGACTCCCGCGCCGGCGCCGAGGTGCTCGCCTTCCTACGCCGCAGCGTGCGCGAGATGGGCCAGACCGTCGTCATGGTCACCCACGACCCGGTCGCCGCCTCCTACGCCGACCGCGTCCTGTTCCTCGCCGACGGCCAGGTCGTCGACGAGATGCGCGAGCCCACCTCCGACGCCGTGCTCGAGCGCATGAAGCGCTTCGACGCCGCGGGCCGGAGGTCCTGACCCATGCTCCGCGCCACGCTCAAGGGCCTGCTGGCCCACAAACTGCGCCTCGCCCTCTCCGCGGTCGCCGTCGTGCTCGGCACCGCG
>NZ_JAANNO010000059.1 GCF_011250645.1 Motilibacter aurantiacus | reverse complement strand
CCAGGGGTGCTCGTACTTGGAGTAGTAGTCCCGGCACCCGGCCAGGCGCCACGTCCCGCCGGTGGTGGTCTCGAACTCGGAGAAGTCCAGCTGCCAGACCTGGTTCGGGCCGGTCGGTTCGGTCGCGAACGCGGCCTTGCGCCGGGCGGCGTGCTGGCGCCGTTCGCGCTGGTAGTTCGCCTCCAGCAGCAGGCCCTCGTCCCGCAGCAGGCGCAGCACGGTGGACTCACCGACCCGGTGCCCGTCGTAGCGGCACATCGCCCAGACCTTGCGGTGCCCCCATGCCGGGTGCTCCAGCGCATGCCGGCGGGCCGCGTCCCGGACGCCTTCGCGGGCCGGGCGCGGCCAGGGGCCCTTGACCGGTGCGCCGTCGCGGGCGCGGGCCTGGTGGCGGCGCCAGGTCCGTTCGGGCACGCCGATCAGCGCGCAGAACCTCGTGGTCGGCATGCCCGCGTCGGTGCGGATCACCTCGAGGTCCTCGAAGGGCCCAGGCGGCCCTCTGCGCTCTTCT
>NZ_JAANNO010000058.1 GCF_011250645.1 Motilibacter aurantiacus | reverse complement strand
GCGGGTCGGGGAGGCGAAGGCGCTCGCGCTCGCCTCGTGGGACGGCTTCGCGGCCGCCCTGCGCGTGGCCGGCCAGGCGGCGGCGGTGCGGCCGACACGCCTGGCCGGGTGGACGGTCGAGGACCTCGTCCGGCACACGGCGTGGGGCATGAGCATGGAGGCCGAGGCGCTGCGGCTCGCCGTCGTCGCCGAGGGCGCCCGGCACGGGGCGCGGGCCGCGGGGCGGGTGGTCGACGGCCTGGCCGGTGACGCGCTCGANCGTCGTCGGCGACGTCGTGCGGCGCGGCGCCGTCCCGGTGCTGCCCCTGCCCTACGGCGACGTCCCGCTCGCCGTGGCCCTCGACACCTTCGTCATGGAGGCGGCTGTGCACGGCGACGACCTCAGGGCCGCGCTCGTCGGCCACGCGGAGCCCGGCGACGGTCCCGACGCAGGACCCGACGCAGGTCTCGACGCGGGAGCCCGGGCCGAGGCCGTGCCCGCCCCGCTGCCCCCGCTGGACCCGCGGGTCGTCCCGT
>NZ_JAANNO010000057.1 GCF_011250645.1 Motilibacter aurantiacus | reverse complement strand
GGTCCACGGGGTCCGGTGCCCGCAGGGGTCGGACGACGCGCGCGGGGCGGTGGACGACGCGCAGGGTCATCGCGCACCCGCCTGGACGAGGAGCTCGCCGACGAGGCGCGCCGGGCCCGGCGGCGTCGGCTCGGCGGGCCGCCCCGCCGCGGCACGACGACGACGCCGCTGGGTGTCGTCGTCCGACTCCGGCGCGGGCTCGTCGGACGCCGGCGCGTGGTCGAGGAGGTGAACGGGCACCGGGAGGCCGACCTCGGAGAGGACCCGGCGCGCCAGGCGGTCCGTGGGCCCGGCGGTCCCGCCGACATCGACGAGCACGAGGGCGACGGCGGTCCCCGGCGCCTCCTCGAGCAGGCCCGCCACGGCGGCGAGCCCCCGCTCGGCGGGCCCGCGGTCGGCCCGGGCGACGACGCCGACGACGTGGTGCGAGGCGGCGATCTCCGCCAGGTCGGCGAGGTCCGTGCGGACGCCCCAGTCGGTGAGGACGGCGTCGAAGAAGCGCCCGATAGGGTCGACCG
>NZ_JAANNO010000056.1 GCF_011250645.1 Motilibacter aurantiacus | reverse complement strand
GACTGGCCTACTGGCAGCTGGTCGAGCGGGTGACGCGGCGCGTGACCCTGGTTCGCCGGCAGACGCAGGAGCGGCGCACCGCAGGGTCGCGCGCGACCACGCCGGCATGACGAACGCCCCGTCCGGGGGGACGGGGCGTTCGTCACTGCCTCATGGTCACTGCCTCATGCGGTCAGCGGTCAGCCGTTGGCGTTGCCCTCACCCAGGGCCTCGCAGTCCACCGGACCGGTCAGCGCTGCGCTCGAGATCACGTTCGCGGAGACCCCGCAGATGTTGGCGGCCACGCCGACGGGGACCTGGACGTTGAGGTCCGTGACCGCGATGTTCACGAGACCGCGCTGGCGCGTGTTGTCGGCACCGCCGTCGTTCCGGGTCGCCTCGGCGTCGCCGAAGGCGTTGCAGTCGACCGGGCTGGTGACGCTCGGCCCGCTCAGGGCGTTCACCGCGACGCCGCAGATGTTCGCCGCGATGCCGATCGGCACCTGGATGTTGGTGCTGCTCAGGGACAGGTTGACGAGGC
>NZ_JAANNO010000055.1:324-522 GCF_011250645.1 Motilibacter aurantiacus | reverse complement strand
GGGCCGTCAACGACCGCGGCCCCGGCCCGGAGAGCGCACCCGTGGTCCTCGTGGTCCCGCCGCCCGCACCCCCGCCGGAACCCCCGCAGGAACCGACCCCACCGCCAGGCGGGTGAGGCGGGTGACCCCCGCCACCCCGGACCGACAGGAGCACCGACCCGTGACGATGACACCCGAGCAGAGCGTCTGGTTCGCCGA
>NZ_JAANNO010000055.1:0-150 GCF_011250645.1 Motilibacter aurantiacus | reverse complement strand
TCTCCCACCCCGTGGGGCGGCCGTTCATGGTCATCGCGACGCAGAACCCCATCGAGCAGGCGGGCACGTACCGGCTGCCGGAGGCCCAGCTGGACCGCTTCCTCATGAAGACGTCCCTGGGCTACCCCGACCACGCCTCGACCGTGGAGA
>NZ_JAANNO010000054.1 GCF_011250645.1 Motilibacter aurantiacus | reverse complement strand
CGCGGGGAGGGTGCGCGGGGAGGGTGGGCGACCTCGCCCCGTCGTCCTCAGGCGAGCATGTCCCGCACCATCGGGCCGACCTTCGTCCCGTAGAGCTCGATGCTCCGCACGAGCTGCGCGTGCGGCATGGGGCCCGTGGCGTACTTGAGGTCGAACCGGCGGATGCCCAGGGCCCGGACCGACTCGGCGATCTTGCGCGCGACGGTCTCCGGGGAGCCGACGTAGAGCGCGCCCTCGTCGGCCTCGGCCTCGAAGTGGGCGCGGGTCGTCGGGCCCCAGCCGCGCTCGCGGCCGAGGCGGGAGTACATCGCCTCGTAGTGCGGCCACAGCTCCTCGCGCGCCCGCGCGTCGGTGTCCGCGACGTGGCCTGGCGAGTGGACGCCGATCGGCAGGTCCCCCTGACCCAGCTCCGTCAGGGCCCGGCGGTAGAGGTCGGCCAGCGGGGCGAAGCGGTGCGCGGGCCCGCCGATGATCGCCATCATGAGCGGCATCCCGTAGCGGGCGGCCCGCACGACCGACTCC
>NZ_JAANNO010000053.1 GCF_011250645.1 Motilibacter aurantiacus | reverse complement strand
GACCTGGCGAGGGGACAGGTGCTCGACGCCGTGACGCAGCAGCCCACGGATCTTGTAGAGCGGGTCGTCCTTGTGACCGCGGTGACCAAGGGTGTCCTGCTGGACACGGCGGCGGGTCTGGTCGACCACGGTCGTGCCGAGCTTGACGACGTGGAACGCGTCCAGGACCGCGACCGCGTCCGGGAGCTCGTCACGGATCGCGTTGGCGTAGCCGCGGAACGGGTCCAGCGCGGCGTGCTCGACGGTCGCGGTGAACGCCTCGGACTGGGCGGCCAGCCACCGGGAGTAGGCGGTCCCGGACCGGCCCGGGACCACATCCAGCAGCCGCGCCCGGACGTTCCCGTGCTGGTCACGGGTCAGGTCGACCATCGAGGTCACCGCCCGGTCCCCGCCGTGGTGGGAGGGCTTCCAGATGTGCTCGTCCACTCCCAGGGTGACCACCCCCTCCAGCCGGCCTGGATCGGCCAGACGCCGGATCGCCTCGGCCTCGATCGCGTCCCAGCAGGTGTGCCAGTCCACCCCCAGATGCCG
>NZ_JAANNO010000052.1:234-534 GCF_011250645.1 Motilibacter aurantiacus | reverse complement strand
CCTGGACCTCCGGGTCGGCGCGGAACGCCAGGGCCCGCTCCTTGAGCAGGAGGTAGGTCGCCATGTTGGCCGCGGCGGAGTCCCACACGCCCTGCATGTCCTCGGTGCGCGAGGGCTTGTAGTCGAAGTGGATCGGGCCCGTGTACCGGGGGCCGCCGCTGGGGAAGCCGTTCTCCAGCAGGTCGACGGTCGCGAACGCCGAGAAGAGGTCGCCGTGGCCGAACACGAGGTCCTGGTCGTACTTGATGGACCGCTGGCCGTTGAGGTCGATGTGGAAGAGCTTGTCCGCCCACAGCGCCT
>NZ_JAANNO010000052.1:0-179 GCF_011250645.1 Motilibacter aurantiacus | reverse complement strand
GTCACCGTTGTCGAGGCGGGCGATGAGCGCCAGCGCGTGCCCGACGGTCGGCAGCAGGATGTCGCCGCGCGGCTCGTTGGGCTTGGGCTCCAGCGCGATGCGCAGGTCGTAGCCCTTGCTCTTGATGTAGGCGGCGACGGAGTCGATGCCCTCGGCGTAGCGCTCGTGGGCGGCGTAGA
>NZ_JAANNO010000051.1:215-535 GCF_011250645.1 Motilibacter aurantiacus | reverse complement strand
GCCGTGCCGGAACGCCTCCGCCGCGATCCCGGCACCGCCGATGCTCAGGTCCGAGGCGGACGTCTCCTTGAGCCGTCGCACCGCCTCGGGCTCGAAGCGCCGCTCGATCCTCGTCCGCGCTGTCGTCACCTCCGGGAGCGTCGAGGAGTAGACGATCTTGTCGGCGGCCCGCCAGATCCCCGCGTACTCGCGGACGACGGCCGGCTCGTCCGCCAACCAGTCGTCGTCCTCCCAGACGCGCATCGTCTCGTACATGCGGCGGCCGTAGAGCGACGTGCCGATCTGCCGCTCGTGCTCGTTCCAGAACGCATGCACCTCCT
>NZ_JAANNO010000051.1:0-150 GCF_011250645.1 Motilibacter aurantiacus | reverse complement strand
ACCTCGGGTGTGTCCCCACGCTGTGAAGGTGGGGCCGGCGGCAGACTCTCCGACGTTCGGTCGTACCGATCAGACGACGACACAGGGGGCACGGACAGATGCGGACGAAGACATGGGCAGCGGTCTCGGCGGCGGTCCTGAGCACGGCGG
>NZ_JAANNO010000050.1:327-540 GCF_011250645.1 Motilibacter aurantiacus | reverse complement strand
GCTCGTGGGCTGACCGCTCACGCCCGCGCGGGAGGCGGGCGGCGCCGTCGTCAGGGACGCGCCCCGCGGCGCAGTCGGGAACGCGCACCCGCCGCGCAGTCGGGAATGCGCGCCCGCGGCACCGGTGGGAATGCGCGCCGCGGCGCGCGCCGTTGTCCCCGACATGCCACTGAGCGGGGAGTACGCGCCGAGCCCGTCCGACTGGGCCCGCGA
>NZ_JAANNO010000050.1:0-218 GCF_011250645.1 Motilibacter aurantiacus | reverse complement strand
GCCCGTTCGTCGAGGTGCAGGACGGCGCGCAGCGGTACGACTGCGCCGTCCACGAGCTCGAGGGCGCAGAGCGCGAGGAGTGGTGGGCGCGGGCGCTCGAGGTCTGGCCCGACTACGCCGAGTACCAGCGCAACACCGAGCGGCTCATCCCCCTGCTGCTGCTGACCCCGCTGGAGACCGCGGGGTCCTGAGTCGGGCGCTGGTCAGCCGCCCGGGCC
>NZ_JAANNO010000049.1:320-543 GCF_011250645.1 Motilibacter aurantiacus | reverse complement strand
GACCGACTCCGTCACGGCGGCGTGCGCGCTCGTCTCGACGACGGCCAGCCGCACGTCGGCATCGGACAGGATCCACGCCACCTGCTCGGCGGACGACGTCTCGTAGACCGGGACGGGGACGCCACCGGCCGCCCAGACCGCGAAGTCGAGCAGCGTCCACTCGTAGCGCGTCCGGCTCATGATCGACACCCGGTCGCCGGGCTCGACGCCGAGTGCGACGAGC
>NZ_JAANNO010000049.1:0-192 GCF_011250645.1 Motilibacter aurantiacus | reverse complement strand
GTCGGGTCGACCGTCGCGAGGGACGGGCTGACCGACTCGCGCACCTCAGCCCTGCTCGAGCTCGGCACCACGCACGACGGCGACCTCCAGGCCGTCCTCGCCCACGAGCGTCAGGTCGACGGCGCGTCCCGCGGCCCGGACGTCCTGCACGGCGGCCTCCACGAGCGGCAGCTGGGCGGTCGGGACGGCGAG
>NZ_JAANNO010000048.1 GCF_011250645.1 Motilibacter aurantiacus | reverse complement strand
GACCTGTGGGAGAACGAACTTCTCGGCGCGATGGCGCTGGCCGTACGCCGGGGCGCGCGCATCATCAACCGGCTCTTCACAATCGAGGGTGTAGTCGAGGGCGGAAGCCGCCGGTCTCCAGCAGGCTGCGGGCGATGTAGTTGGCGAGGTTCCGGAAGCCGAGGGCGGAGCCGCGTAGGTGTTCCAGGCGGCCGTTGATCGCCTCGGTGGGCCCGTTGCTGGTGCCGGGCCGGTCAAAGTAGGCCAGGACGTCCTCGGCGCGCTTCTTCAGCGTCCGCCCGAGGGTGAGGAGCTCGGTCAGGGCGGGTGGGACGCCGCAACTGAGCGACTGGATGAGGGCAGTCATGAGCTGGCGGCCGCGGGCGCGGTCGGGGTCGCGGTAGGCGCTGATCATGCGCTGGTAGATGCCCCAGGTCGCCTCGACCTGGACATGCTCCTCGAGGTTGAACAGCGCGGTCAGCCGTTGGTGCTGCCGGTCGGTGAGGAGGTCCGCGCCGGTGTGCAGGGTGCGGCGGGCGCGATAGAGCGGGTCGTCCTTGCGGCCACGGTGGCC
>NZ_JAANNO010000047.1 GCF_011250645.1 Motilibacter aurantiacus | reverse complement strand
TTCTCACACTGCCCATCCGGAAGACCTCGACGTGCCTGACGCTACCTTCGCCTGCCCTGACCTGACCACGTTCTGCCGCCTGGACGAGCTCGGCTTGCAGGTCACCGGCCAACGGCTGGAACCGGATCGCGCGGTCTTGGCCTGCCGCGTCGTGGAGGCTGACCAGTGGTGCCGTCGCTGCGGGTGCGAGGGCGCTGCTCGGGACACGGTCACCCGGGAGCTGGCGCACGAGCCGCTGGGCTGGAGGCCGACGACGCTGCTGGTCACGGTGCGCCGCTACCGGTGCACCGGGTGCGGGCACGTGTGGCGCCAGGACACCAGCCTGGCCGCCGAACCTCGAGCCAAGTTGTCCCGCCGGGCGCTGCGCTGGGCGTTGGAGGGGCTGGTGGTCCAGCACCTCACGGTCGCGCGGATCGCCCAGGCCCTCGCGGTCTCGTGGAACACGGCCAACGACGCCGTCCTGACCGAGGGCAAGCGCGTCCTGATCGAGGACGTCCACCGGTTCGACGGTGTCCGGGTGCTGGGCGTGGACGAGCACGTGTGGCGCCACACCCGCCGCGGGGACAAGTACGTC
>NZ_JAANNO010000046.1 GCF_011250645.1 Motilibacter aurantiacus | reverse complement strand
CCTCGGCGCCGGCGAGGGGGGCGGCCTCGTAGTCGAGGTCGAGCTCCCCGACCAAGGGGTGGACCATGCGCTTCGCCCCGCGGATGCGCTCGCGCAGGACCTGCTGCCCCCACAGGCGGGCGAAGTCGCTGCTCTTCAGCAGCATCTCCTGCACCAGCGCCTGCAGCTCCTGGTCGTGGGGGGCGCGACCTGCTTCCAGCCGCAGGTACGCAGCGGTCTCCTCCGCGACCGCGTGCCAGTCGGCGTACAGCGAGCGCGACGGCGGGTGCAGGAAGGTGTGGCGCACGACGTTGCGCATGCCGGGAGCGAGGTCCTGCAGTCCCAGCAGGGACTCCGCCAGCGGGTTCACCGCGAGGAGGCGGCCGGCGCGGCCGACCACGCAGCCAGGCGCCTCGTGCAGGAGGTCCAGCAGGCGCTTTGCGCCCTCGCCCGCGCGCTGCGGTGACGGCTGCTGCCGCCGGCCCGGGGGGTGCGCGAGGCGTACGAGGTGTGCGCGCTCGACGTCGTCGAGCCGGAGCACCCGGGCGACAGCCCCGAGCACGGCCTCGGACACCCGCGGAGTACGGCCCTGCTCCAG
>NZ_JAANNO010000045.1 GCF_011250645.1 Motilibacter aurantiacus | reverse complement strand
GTGCAGCACGCTGCGGGCCGAGCAATGCCGCGGCCACGATGAGCAATCGATGCTCAGGCGCCGGGAGGCCGGCGCGACGAGCCTTGGGCACAGCGGGCGACACCGAGTCGCCCCTCTGCCCGAGGAGAACGCAATGTCCAGCACCCTGCTCTCGCCCGTCCGCTCCACGCTCGCCCGCCGCGGTGCGGCTGTCGCGCTGGCCGCCACCGCCGCCGCCGGACTCGGCGTCGCCGGTGCCGGCTCGGCCTCGGCCGCCGACATCGACGACCACGGCGTCATCAAGACCGCGCAGACCGCGTACGTCGGCACCTGGTTCTGGTCCAAGACCACGATCTGCATCACCGGCCAGGGCACGGGCGAGTCGCTGGCCAGCGTCGTCACGGCCAACCCGCTGGTACCGCCCTTCCTGATGAAGGTCAGCGACCGGGGCAAGACCTGCGCCTCGAGGTCGTTCGTCGGTCACCCGGCCCTGGTGACCGCGGTCCTCAGCGGCGGCGGCGTGCGCGTCACGAGCTACTGAGGCAGCGGACCGCGCAGCCGTACGCCGCGGTCCTCGGTCGACACGCCGCGAAGGCCCTGC
>NZ_JAANNO010000044.1 GCF_011250645.1 Motilibacter aurantiacus | reverse complement strand
CGCCTTCGCCCAGCTCGACGCGTTCACGGAGGCGGGCGGCACGCTCGTCGACACGGCAGACGTCTACGGCGGCGGGGCCTCGGAGCACTTGGTGGGCGAGTGGCTCGCGTCCCGTCCCGGCGAGGTGACCGACCGGGTGGTGCTCAGCACCAAGGGCCGCTTCCCCACCTCCGGCGACCCCAACGGGGTCGGGCTCTCCCGCCGCCACCTGCAGCGGGCGCTGGACGCCTCCCTGCGCCGGCTGGGGGTCGAGACGATCGACCTCTACCAGGCGCACAGCTGGGACCCGGCGACACCGATCGAGGAGACGCTGTCGTTCCTCGAGGATGCGGTCCGGGCCGGCAAGGTCCGCTACTTCGGCGTCTCCAACTTCACCGGGTGGCAGGTCCAGAAGGCCGCCGACGTCGCCGCCGCGCACGGCTGGGCACGGCCCGCCTCGGTGCAGGTGCAGTACAACCTGCTGGGGCGCGAGGTCGAGTGGGAGATCGTCCCTGCTGCCGAGTCCGCCGGCGCCGGCCTGCTCGCCTGGTCGCCCCTCGCCGGCGGCCTGCTCACTGGCAAGTACGCACGTGACCAGCGCCCCGCCGAGGGCACGCGACTCACCGACCCGATGCTCGGGGCCGTGTTCGCCGGTCGCGCCGCCGCGGACCGCACGTGGGCCGTGACCAGCGCGCTGTCCG
>NZ_JAANNO010000043.1 GCF_011250645.1 Motilibacter aurantiacus | reverse complement strand
GCAGCTCCGTGTCGGCGGCCGCTGCCACCGTCGCGGCGACGACCGGGGCCGGCGTGCCGCGCAGTGCCGCGAGCACGTCCTCGCCCGTCTTCACGAGGGCCGCTCGCAGGGCGACGTCGTCGACGCGCTGCTTGGCCCGGTCGACGAACGACTGGACGTAGGAAGCCGCCTTCGTTTTATCGCCCCTGCCGTACGCCTCCGCCGCCCGCTCGAGCCGGTCGAGCAGCAGAGTCGCCGTGCCCGGGCTCGCCGTGCCCCCGGCGCGTGCCGCACGCACCTGTGCCTGCGCTGCCGCGAGCAGCGCGTCCACCGTCACGGCCGGCGGCGGGGGCGTGGAAGCCTTGCCCGACAGGTCGAGCTCGGGCGAGCCGACGGTCCCGAACCACCTCCTGACCTGCTCGGGGTCCTTGGTGAAGGTCAGGGCCAGTTGCAGCAGGACGCGCGCCTTCTGCGGGGTCAGGTCCTGGCCGCCGATGACGTTGGGCGTACCGTCCGCGACGTAGACCGAGCCGTCACCGGTACGCGTCGTGGAGACGAAGACCACGTCCTGGTTCGCGATCGCGGCCGCGCGCAGGGCCGACTGCTCGGTCGAGACCCCACCCGCGCCGTGGCCCGCGGTGACGATGCCGTCGACGTCGGCATCCTCGGCCAGGGCCTCGATCGGCGTCCCGTCGGCCTCCAGGTAGGCGTAGACGACCTCGGCCTTCGCG
>NZ_JAANNO010000042.1 GCF_011250645.1 Motilibacter aurantiacus | reverse complement strand
GCGGTGACCCGTGGCGCGCCGACGGTGTTGTCGGCCTGGTGGATCTTGCGGATCCGCGCCTGGAGCTCGGCGTCAGCGGCGGCCCGCTCGGCGCGCGCCGGTGCGCCTGCCTTCCACGCGTAGTAGGACGATCGCTCGATCTGGACGAGCTCGCACAGTCGCTTCACCTCGAAGGTGGCGGAGTTGTCGGCGACGAACTGGAAGCGACTCACCAGCGCGTCTCCCCGGCGAAATATTTGGCCGCCCGCTGGAGGATCTCCCGCTCGGTGGTCAGCTTCTTCTCGCTGACCTCCAGCTCGGTGACGCGGGCCTCGAGCCGGGCGATCTTCTGCTCGGGCGTCTCGTCCGCGGGCCCCGAAGAGATCGTCGTGGCCGGCTTGGACTGCAAGGGACTGGAGGTCAACGTCCCGTCAGCGGCCGTCTTCTTGCCCGTCCCGTAGACCTCGAGCCAGTGCCGCAGCGTGCCGCGCACGATGCCGAGGTCCTCGGCAATGCCGCGGACCGTGGCGCCCGGGGTGGACTCGTACAAGTCGACGGCCTGGCGGCGGAACTCCTCGGAGTAGCTCTTCCTGGCCATGGTCCTGGATCATCTCGCTTCCCCAGCATGTGCTGGATTCAGCGTGTCCAGGATCCGGGGACAGGCCCCCCGAGACCTCGGCCGCCCACCAGCGGCCGCGACCGACTGACCACACCACCGAGAGGGGGTCCACTTTCGCCCGTCGCCAGGG
>NZ_JAANNO010000041.1:224-729 GCF_011250645.1 Motilibacter aurantiacus | reverse complement strand
AGGTCGTCGAGCTCATGGCGATCAAGCGGTTCAGCCACATCATGCACATCTGCTCCACCGTCGTCGGCCGGCTCCGGCCCGGTGCGACGGCCCTCCAGACGCTCGCCGCGACCTTCCCGGCCGGCACCCTCTCCGGGGCGCCGAAGCCGCGGGCGATCGCGCTCATCGACGAGCTCGAGCCCGCCCGCCGGGGCATCTACGGCGGCACGGTCGGCTACTTCGACTTCGCGGGGAACATGGACATGGCGATCGCGATCCGCACCGCCCTGATCCGGGACGGCCGGGCGAGCGTCCAGGCCGGCGGCGGCATCGTGGCGGACTCGGTGGAGGCGCTGGAGTACGCGGAGTCGCGCAACAAGGCCGCGGCCGCGGTCCGGGCGGTCCAGGTCGCGGCTCGGCTGCGGAGCTCGGCCGGCGCATGAGCGAGGGCGCACCGTCCCGCACGCTCGACCGGCGCCGCGGCGTCGTCGTCGCTCTCGCCCTGGGCGCGGCGGCCCTCGCCGCC
>NZ_JAANNO010000041.1:0-150 GCF_011250645.1 Motilibacter aurantiacus | reverse complement strand
TGGGGCGCCCGCGTCTCGGCCCTGGGCGTGGTGCTCGGCGGGGTGCTCGTCGCCGCCTCCGCGATCGGCGTCCTGGCCGACCCGGCGGCGCCCGCCTCCGCCGCGGCGCAGCGCACCGTGGGCGTGGGCACCCTCGAGGGTGCCGCGACG
>NZ_JAANNO010000040.1 GCF_011250645.1 Motilibacter aurantiacus | reverse complement strand
CGTCGGCCTCCAGGTAGGCGTAGACGACCTCGGCCTTCGCGAGGTCGTCGGCCTCGATGCCGGTGAGATCGAACGGCGTCGCCCAGCCGGGAGTCCCGCAGTGCTGCACGCGCGCGGGGGCGTGCAGGGTGCGCACCTTGAGCTCGTCCACCATCCCGAGCGCGCCGAGCCGGCCGCCCTCGAAGGTGTCGGTGCGGACGGCGTCGGTCTTGGTCACCTCTCGGGCCGCGAAGAACATGTCGTTCATCAGCAGCACCGTGCCGAAGCACGTCGTCTTCTGGCTGGCGGCCAGCGTGATGGCGTTGAAGAGGTTGGCCAGCCCGTCGAAGGAGAACGTGTTCTGCTGGCGCATGGCCCCGGTGAAGACGACCGGCTTCTGGCTGCGCACCGTCAGGTCCGACCAGTAGGCCAGCTCCTCCATGATGTTCGTGCCGGTGTTGATGACGACCGCGTCGACGTCCGGCTTGGCCAGCTCCGCGTCGGTCATCCGCGTCAGCTTCAGCAGCTCGGCCGCGGTCGTCGCCGCGGAGCTCCCGAGGATGCCGGTGTCCTTGATCGTCACGTCGGCCACCGTGTCGATCTCGGGGCTGATGCGCTCCTTGATGTCCCTGATGGTGACGCGCGGACCCCCGTACGACTGCCAGCGGCTGCGCCCGACGGCGGAGGAGACGATGGTCCCGCCGGCGTCCAGGATCGTGACGTTCGGCAGCTCCGTGTCGGCGGCCGCTGCCACCGTCGCGGCGACG
>NZ_JAANNO010000039.1 GCF_011250645.1 Motilibacter aurantiacus | reverse complement strand
GTCGTTCGGCTGGAGACGACGGCTGCGGGCTTCACACGAGATTCATCCGGTCATGCCGCCGATCGCGCGCGTCAGGGTTCGGCTTCTAGGCGTCGTGGAGGAGTTCCTTGAGGCGCCTCGCCGCCTCTTGGGCGGTCCGGGTGGTGTCCTCGTTGCACTGGACGGCGCTCCACTCATGCCAGCGTTTGCCGGCGCTCAAGGTGAGGTCCTCGTCGAGCTCGTCGTACCAAAGGCGAACCTCGCCGTGCCGGCGCCCCTCCGCTTTCAGAGTCCACCCCCAGCCGGACACCCAACCGCCGCCGGGGCGCCGACCGCTCTCGTAACGGAGTAGGACGCTCGGCCCTGGCTCGGCCTTCACGAGCGCGAGCACTTCCGCGTCCAGAGCGCTCACGAGCGGCGGCACTGGCAGCACATCAGACAACGGGTCGCGCCAATCATGATCCTGATCCTGATCCACGGTCACTGTCTTCCACCGAGCATGCGCGGACATGCCGCCGACGGAGTGCGGCCGGCATCCGTCCGTGCCGCGGGGCGCGTGCGCAGCAAGGAAGAGTCGGCGATTTGGCACCATCTGCGGATGGACAGCGTCGGGTCCGTGAGGGAGTTCAACGGTGAAGAAGGCTGGGGAGTGATTGACTCACCTGACGTAACGGGTGGCTGCTTCGTCCACTACTCCAGCATCGAGATGCCCGGCTCCCAGGCACTCGAGCGAGGTCAGCCCTGTGCGTCAGGCTGAGGTGAGACACCCCGGG
>NZ_JAANNO010000038.1 GCF_011250645.1 Motilibacter aurantiacus | reverse complement strand
GTGCCCGTCACCGTTGACGCCGGTCGCCACCAGCACGGCGGCGTTGACCACGCGTCCGCCCTCCCGGACCTTCATCATCAAGGCGTCCGCGGCGAGGAACGTGAACGGGCCGGCCTCGGCCAGGGAGCGGGTGCGGAACGCCTCGACCTGGGCGTCGAGGTCTTCGGCCATCCGCGAGACCTGCGACTTGGACAGCGAGGTGATCCCCAGGGACTGCACGAGCTTGTCCATCCGCCGGGTGCTCACCCCGAGCAGGTAGCAGGTCGCCACGACGCTGATCAGGGCGGCCTCGGCGCGCTTGCGCCGCTCCAGCAGCCACTCGGGGAAGTAGGACCCGGTGCGCAGCTTGGGGACGGCGACGTCGATCGTGCCGACCCGGGTGTCCAGGTCCCGGTGCCGGTAACCGTTGCGTCGGTTGACCCGATCGGCCGAGGGCTGGCCCCACTCGGCGCCGCAGACCGCGTCGGCCTCCGCCGACAGCAAGCTGTTGATCACCGTGGAGAGCAGGTGACGCATGAGGTCCGGCGAGGCGTCGGTCAGGGCCTGGCCCAGGACGGCGGCAGGGTCGACAATGCGAGGTGCGGTCATCGTGATGCTCCGTTCGAGGGTGCTGTGAGAGGTTCACTCGAAGGATCACGCGGTGACCGCGTCGTCGTCTACGACGACCACGGCCCCAGCGCTACACCACTATCCGGGACGCGACTGCCTCTCGGTTCCTCTCCGTGTAGGCTCGCAAGCGTCTGACCAGCAGTTCTACC
>NZ_JAANNO010000037.1 GCF_011250645.1 Motilibacter aurantiacus | reverse complement strand
CGTTCCAGCACCGGGCAGGCGTCAGTCCGTATACATCGTCTTGCGACTTCGCACGGACCTGTGTTTTTAGTAAACAGTCGCTTCTCGCTGGTCTCTGCGGCCACACCCAGCTCAGGCAGTGAATGCCGTCACCAGACATGGCCCCCCTTCTCCCGAAGTTACGGGGGCATTTTGCCGAGTTCCTTGACCACGGTTCGCTCGATCGCCTTGGTATTCTCTACCTGACCACCTGTGTCGGTTTGGGGTACGGGCCGCCGCGACACTCGCTAGAGGCTTTTCTCGGCAGCATAGGATCAGCCACTTCGCCACAATTGGCTCGGCATCAGGTCTCAGGCACAAGAGCCGCGGATTTACCTACGGCTCGCCCTACACCCTTACCCCGGGACAACCACCGCCCGGGCTGGCCTACCTTCCTGCGTCACCCCATCGCTTGCCTACTACCGGATCGGTCCGCCGCCTCCACACCAACCCGCCCGAAAGCAGGAAGGGCTTCAGGGGCTTAGCATCCCCGGCCTCAGCATGGGCGCGTCACGACGGGTACGGGAATATCAACCCGTTGTCCATCGACTACGCCTGTCGGCCTCGCCTTAGGTCCCGACTCACCCTGGGCGGAACAGCCTGGCCCAGGAACCCTTGGTCATCCGGCGGCAGGGATTCTCACCCTGCTTTCGCTACTCATGCCTGAATTCTCACTCGTGCCGCGTCCACGGCTCCCTTACAGGGCCGCTTCACCCACGGCACGACGCTCCCCTACCCGTCCCCGCCCCTGAACCGAAGTTAGGGTACCTGCGA
>NZ_JAANNO010000036.1 GCF_011250645.1 Motilibacter aurantiacus | reverse complement strand
CGCCCAGGCTCCTGGCCGGGTGGTGGAGTTCGGGACGTCGGAGTCGTTGATGTCCGGGGCGTCGGTGGCGGTGGGCGGCAAGTTGTATGTCGCCGCCTACTACGGGATCGCGCGGGTGGACCCGGCGACGGGGCAGACGGACATGCTCGCCGGCACGGCACAGGCGCCCTCGGGAGAGTGCTGGCCGACGAACGCGGTCAGGGGGGCTGACGCACGGTTCTGCGGGGTGACGCAGATTGCCTCGGACGGCCACTACCTCTACACCGGCGAGTCGTCGAGTGCCGCTTACACGTTACGGCGGACGTCCCTCGCCGATGGTGCGACGTCGACCGTGGTGCAGAGCGGCTACGACTACGTCAACGCCCTTACTGTCGGCCCTGGCGGGCAGCTGTTCGCATCGGTCGGACAGACCGTGCGCGTGGTGGACGTGGCGAACGGCAGTTGGGAGACCTTTGCCTCTCTCGACAGCTCGGTGCAGGGCATCGCCGCTGACGCGGACACGTTGTGGGTCTCGACCTATGCCGGCCTCAAGCGCCTTCACCTGACCACCAAGGCCATCACTAACGTGCCCGCGACTCAAGAGGCACGCAGAGTCGTTTCGGCGGGTGACTACCTGTACTTCACGCAGGGCTTGAACGGCAGCACGGTGCTGCGGCGGTTGACGAAGTCCGACGGTGCAGTGGTGTCGGTGGCGGGCTCTGGTGACGGCGTGCGCGAGGGTGTTGGCACCGACGCGTGGCTCCCGTATGTCTATGGGCTCGGTGTCCACGGCCAGGCTGTGTTCCTCGGCACTAGCTGGACCCGCAAGCTGTTGAAGGTCACCTCGGCCGACCCGCTGCCCGCCGCCCAGCAGCCCGAAGCCACCACCACCCTCGC
>NZ_JAANNO010000035.1 GCF_011250645.1 Motilibacter aurantiacus | reverse complement strand
ACGCTTCATCACCGAGTGCTGCATCCTCAACCCCCACATGTTCGCCACCGTCGCGGACCTGTTCGACCGCTGGCAGCGCTGGGCCGCCGAGGACGGCACCGATCCGGGCAGCAAACGAGCCTTCGGAGACGCGCTCGACCGTCGCGGTCACCCCGTGCAGCGCCGGACGGGTGGCACCCGCGTCCGCACGGGCATCGGCCTGGCATCGGAGGACGCCGAGCCTGCCGAGGACGGCGGTTCGTCATGGTGACGAGACGCCCTAGTGACGCAAGTGACGCAGTTCAGGGTTCCCCCTACGCGCGCACACATGGGAAGTCATACCGCAGGCGCGTCACTAGCGTCACTCGACGCGCTGACCAGGACTTTCACCTCTGGCCGGCATTCGCGTTTCGCTGCATCGTCTGCGACTGGCCCATCGACAAGGTCACGTACCCCGTCCACCCGACGTGCGAGGCCGCAGCATGACCGCCACCCGGGGCGAGGCCCGCGCCGAGCTCCTGGCCCACCTCGAGCACCTGGCCGACACCGGCTACCCGTCGCCCTGCCGGGCCGTCCCGATCCCCGAGCGGGCCGTGTGGACATCCGACACCCCGGCAGATCAGCAGCTAGCCGCCCGGCTCTGCCAGACGTGTCCGGCCCTGGCCGCCTGTGGCGAGTACGGCACCGCATACCCGAAGGAGGCCGGCGTGTACGGCGGCCTGACCGAGACCGACCGAAGGAAGCGATGAAACATGGACGACTGGACACCCCTGGGCCGCACCGAGGACTACCCCGCCAACCCGCAGGGACTCGCCGCACTCCTCGCTTCCATTCGGAGACTGGAGACCCAGCTCAACGACCAACGGCACGCCATCCTGCGCCAGTCAGGGATCAGCGTGGAGCCGGGCGGCATCCGGTTCGCCGGAGACGTGGCGATCACGGGCGCCCTGACCCTCAACCCCGGCGTCATCGGCAATGAGTACCTGACCAGCCCCCTG
>NZ_JAANNO010000034.1 GCF_011250645.1 Motilibacter aurantiacus | reverse complement strand
AAGGGCATCTCGTAAGTGAAAGCCTGCCACAGCATCGTGCCGGTCTTCGATGACCCGAATCTCGTGTCGGCTGCGGGCCTGGTGCCCGTGCTCGAGCTGGCGGGGCGGGCCGGCATGGAGGCCCTGCTCGCCGGGCATCTGAGCGTGCCGAGCCCGAATGCGGTCGACAAGTCGCGCAGCGTTGTGGCGGGGATGCTCGCGGGCGCGGACAGCATCGATGACCTGGACCTGCTGCGCTCGGGTGGGATGGCCCGGGTCGTGCCCGGGGTGCGGGCGCCCTCGACGTTGGGCACGTTCCTGCGCTCGTTCACCCACGGTCACGTCCAGCAGGTCGACAAGATCTCCGCCGCGCTGCTGGCCGGGCTGGCCGGGCAGGTCCCGGGCCTGCTCGCCGGGGGACGCGGCGCCGGCGGCATGGTGTTCATCGACGTCGACGACACGATCCGCGCCGTCCACGGCTACGCCAAGCAGGGCGCCGGGTTCGGCTACTCCCGGGTCCGCGGCCTGAACGTCCAGCTCGCCACGGCATCGACACCCACGTGCGCGCCGGTGGTGGTCCGCGCCCGGCTGCGCCGAGGCAACATCGCCTCCCACGCCGGGTCGGCGCGGCTGGCGGCCCAAGCGGTCACCACCGCCCGCGCCGCCGGCGCGGGCGGGCAAGTGCTGGTCCGGGCCGACTCGGCCTACTACCTGCGCGCGTTCCTGGCCACCGCGGTCCGCCACGACGCCTGGTTCTCGGTGACCGCCCGGATGAACCCCGCCGTCGTCAAGGCCATCGCCGCCATCGACGAGGACGCCTGGACCCCGATCCACTACCCGAACGCGGTCTTCGACGACCAGATCGGCGGGTGGGTCTCCGACGCCCAGGTCGCCGAGGTCGAGTTCACCGCGTTCACGTCCCTGCCCACGGCCCAGCAGATCACCTGCCGGCTGGTCGTGCGCCGCGTCCGGCGCCACCAACCCCGAGCCTCGGACGGCAGCATCCAGGGCGAGCTGTTCGCCGACTGGCGCCACCACGCGTTCGTCACGAACTCGACCCTGAGCACGGTCGAGGCCGACCAGCACCACCGCGACCACGCGATCATCGAGCAGGTCATCGCCGAGCTCAAGGACG
>NZ_JAANNO010000033.1 GCF_011250645.1 Motilibacter aurantiacus | reverse complement strand
ATGCTCGTCCATGGCCTCGGCGGGTGTTCGCCAGCCGAGGGTCTTGCGTGGTCGGCTGTTGAGGGCGTTGGCCACGGCGGCGAGGTCGTCGGCGCTCCACCGCGAGAGGTTGGTGCCTTTGGGGAAGTACTGGCGAAGGAGACCGTTGGTGTTCTCGTTCGTGCCGCGCTGCCAGGGGCTGTGCGGGTCGGCGAAGTAGACCGGGATGCCGGTCTCGACGCGGAAGGCGGCGTGGGCGGACAGCTCCTTGCCGCGGTCCCAGGTCAGTGATCGACGCAGTTGCTCGGGCATCAAGGCCATCGCCGTGGCCAGTGCTCTCTTCATCGAAACTGCGCCGTAGCCGCCCAGTGCGGGCCCGTTCTTCACCCGAGCTGCCAGGCCGTAGCCGTCTTCTCGGGGCAGGTGGACGAGCATCGTGAACCTGGTGGTCCGTTCAACGACGGTGCCGATCGCCGAGCGCTCCAACCCGATGATCAGGTCCCCTTCCCAGTGCCCGGGGACCGCCCTGTCCTGGACCTCGGCGGGCCGCTCGCTGATCATCACCTCGGCGCTCACGTGTGCGCCCGGCTTGGCTCGCGCCCGTGACCGCGGCACCCGCAACGCCCTCCCCGTGCGCAGGCACGTGACGAGCTCACGCTTGAGCGCGCCCCGACTCTCCACGTAGAGCGCCTGGTAGATCGCCTCGTGGCTGATCCGCATGGACTCATCATCGGGGAAGTCGATCGGCAGGCGATGGGCGATCTGCTCCGGGCTCCACGCCAGCGTCCATCGCCGGTCCTGGCGTCTGGGCTTGTTCCGGCCCTTCCACGGGGCCGGCTGCGGCCCGGTGACGGCAACACCGTCGGGACGGCGCACGTGTCCCGAGAGCCGTTCCTGGACGTAGTCCCGCAGTCGGGTGTTCACGACGAGCTTCGCGGGCGTGGACCGCCGGGCCGCCAGCTCGGCCTTCCACTGCGCCACCCCCGCTCGATAGTCGAGCTTGCCCCCGCGGGTGGCGGCGTTGCGACGCAGCTCTCGGGAGATCGTCGACGGGTCACGGCCCAGCGTGCGGGCGATCTCACGCACTCCCGCGTCCCGGGCCCGCATCAGCGCGATCTCCTCGCGCTCGGCGAACGACAGGTATCGACCGGAGGGCCGATCCAGACTGATCAAGGGCATGCCGCCACGTTCACGGAACCACCGCGATCCGACCGGTCCCGACACGCCGACAGCCACGCCGGCGTCCTCGCTGGTCATCCCTGCAGCGATCTTGACCCAGAACGCCCGCTCGAGATCCCTTCGGATCGGCGGACGCCCAGGCGACCTCATCGCAGGCCGCCCCGTCTGCGTGACCAGCCACCCCGGTTGCCGCCCCATGAAGACCTCCACGATCAAGGTGTTGCGACGACCGGTTGAGTCCGGTGACCGACCCGTGGTCGCTGTGGAAGATCGCGCCGGTCAGGC
>NZ_JAANNO010000032.1 GCF_011250645.1 Motilibacter aurantiacus | reverse complement strand
TTGCGGGCTCTTCGCAGATGAGGGTGTAGGCGGGGGGTGAGGGTGGTCGGCGCGTCGGTGTCCGGGTAGAGGTCGAGGTCTCCCGAGGATGAAGGTTCCTACGCCGCTCATCTGGAAGACCTCGACGTGCTTGACGCTACCTTCGCTGCCCCTGACCTGACCACGTTCGCCGGCCTGGACGAGCTCGGCCTGGAGGTGGTCGGGCAACGCGTGGAGCCGGACCGGGTGGTCCTGGCGTGCCGGGTGCTGGAGCCGGACCGGTGGTGCCGGCGGTGCGGGTGCGAGGGCGCGCCGCGGGACTCGGTGGTGCGGCGGTTGGCGCACGAGCCGTTCGGGTGGCGGCCCACGACGTTGGAGGTCACGGTCCGCCGGTACCGGTGCACTGGCTGCGGGCACGTGTGGCGGCAGGACATGACCGCTGCGGCCCAGCCGCGGTCGAAGCTGTCGCGTCGGGCGCTGGCGTGGGCGTTGCAGGGTCTGGTCGTGGCGCACCTGTCCGTGGCTCGGGTCGCTGAGGCGCTGGGGGTGTCCTGGCACACCGCGAACACCGCGGTCCTGGCCGAGGGGCGCCGGGTGCTGATCAACGACCCGTCCCGGTTCGAGGGGGTCACGGTGCTCGGTGTCGATGAGCACGTGTGGCGCCACACCCGCGCTGGCGACAAGTACGTCACCGTGATCATCGACCTCACCCCTGTCAGGGACGGCACCGGGTCCGCGCGGTTGCTGGACATGGTGCCGGGCCGGTCCAAGCAGGCGTTCAAGACCTGGCTCGCCGCCCGGCCGGACGCCTTCCGGGACGGGNNNNACCTGGCGCCAGGGCCTGGAGGTCGTGGCGATGGACGGGTTCACCGGGTTCAAGACCGCCACCACCGAAGAGCTCCCCAAAGCGACAGCGGTCATGGACCCCTTCCACGTCGCGCGCCTGGCCGGGGACGCGTTGGACCGGTGCCGGCGGCGGATCCAGCAGGACCTGCACGGTCACCGCGGACGCGCCGGGGACCCGCTCTACAAGGCGCGGCGGACCCTGCACACCGGCGCGGACCTGCTCACCGACCGCCAACGCGCGCGGATCGACGCGCTGTTCGCCAACCCCGAGCACCTCGCCGTCGAGGTCACCTGGGGCGTCTACCAAGCCGTGATCGCCGCCTACCGCCACCCCGACCGCCCCACCGGCAAAGCGATGATGACCAAGGTGATCGACTCCCTCAGCCGAGGCGTCCCGACCTCACTGAACGAACTCACCAGGCTGGGCCGGACCCTGCAGAAGCGCGCCACGGACGTCCTGGCCTACTTCGACCGCCCCGGCACCTCCAACGGCCCCACCGAGGCCATCAACGGAAGGCTCGAACACCTACGCGGCACCGCCCTCGGCTTCCGCAACCTCGCCCACTACATCGCCCGCAGCCTGCTCGAGACCGGCGGCTTCAGACAGCGACTACACCCTCGATTGCGATGAGCCGGTAA
>NZ_JAANNO010000031.1 GCF_011250645.1 Motilibacter aurantiacus | reverse complement strand
GGTCGGTCCCGCGGTAGACCGATCGTCCGGTGATCCGAGGGTTAATCAGGGCTCGTCGGACTGAGCCCTGATCCACCGGTCGTCTTCGGTCGGGTGCGATTCTCGGGGTCGTCGGACGTCGTTGGGGTGGAGGGCGTGGTGGAGCTGCCGGTCTGTGCCGGCGCTTCCACTGGTTCTCCGGTTGGGCCCGTTGGGGCCGGTGGTCAGGTCGTGACGGGTCGCGGTGGTCCGGTCGCGACGTCCCAGAGCGCAGCCCAGGCCGGTGCCCAGGGCCAGCGTGTTGGTAGGTGCATCACCAGGCGGCGTCCGGTGGCAGCGAGGCGGGCGGGGACGGTGATGATGCGTCGGCGCAGGGTCGCCCACCGTGCGGTGGCCATGCCGGCGGCGATGCTCGCGGCGCGGGCGAGGTTGAAGGCGAGGGCGGCGAAGGCGACCCAGGCGGCGTTGGCGGCGTAGTGGCCCGAGGGCAGGTGGGCCAGGGGCCCGTCCTTGAGCTCGGCGATGACCTGCTCGATGATCGCGTGGCCGCGGTGGCGTTGATCGGCCTCGATGGTGCTCAGGGTCGAGTTCGTCACGAACGCGTGGTGACGCCAGTCCGCGAACAGCTCGCCCTGCACCGACCCGTCGGAGGCGCGTGGTTGCAGGCGCCGGACGCGACGCACGACCAGGCGGCAGTGGACCTGCTTGGCCTTGGGCAGGGACGTGAACGCGGTGAACTCGATCTCGGCGACCTGGGCGTCGGAGACCCAGGCGCCGACCTGGGCGTCGAAGACCGCGGTGGGGTAGGTGATCGGGGCCCACGCGTCCTCGCCGATGGAGGCGATGGCCTTGACCACGGCCGGGTTCATCCGCGCGGTGACGGAGAACCACGCGTCATGGCGCACCGCTGCGGCGAGCACGTCCCGCAGGTAGTAGGCCGAGTCCGCGCGGACCATCACCTGCCCGCGCGCCCCGGCGGCTCGGGCGGTGTTCACCGCCTGGGCGATCAGCCGCGGTGCGCCGGCGTGGGAGATCACGTTCCCTCGTCGCAGCCGGGCCCGGGCGATCACCGGCGCCGCGGTGGGGGTGGACACCGTGGCGAGCTGCACGTTCAGGCCCCGCACCTTCGAGTACCCGAACCCGGCGGCCTGCTTGGCATAGCCGTGGACTTCGCGGATGGTGTCGTCCACGTCGACGAACACCATGCCGTTCTCGGCGCGTCCGCCGGCGAGCAGCCCCGAGACCTGCCTGGTCAGGCCTGCCAGGACACAGCCAGTGATCTTGTCGATCTGCTGGACGTGGCCGTGGGTGAACGTGCGCAGGAACGTGCCCAACGTCGACGGGGCTCGCACCCCCGCGACGACCCGGGCCATACCACCGGCGCGCAGCAGGTCCAGGTCATCGATGCTGTCCGCGCCAGCGAGCATCCCCGCGATCACGCTGCGGGACTTGTCGACCGCATTCGGGCTCGGCACGCTCAGGTGCTCGGCGAGGAGGCCGTCCAGGCCGGCCCGTCCGGCCAGCTCGAGCACGGGCACCAGCCCGGCGGCCGACACGAGGTTCGCCTCATCGAAGACAGGCACGATGCTGTGGCAGGCTTTCACTTACGAGATGCCCTTCGTGAGCAGTGGGATGACGATGTCGCAATCGACATCCTCCCTGCTCAGAAGGGCATTCTCGCTGTTCGCCACGCACCACCACCCACCTCAGGCCGGTGGATCAGGGC
>NZ_JAANNO010000030.1 GCF_011250645.1 Motilibacter aurantiacus | reverse complement strand
GCTCGAGTCCGGCGCCGACCCGCAGGAGCAGGCCCCCCTCGGGGACTCCGGCATCGGCATCGGCCTGGACCCCGCCTCGGCGTCCAGCTTCGAGCCGGAGGAGGACGCGGGGGAGCCGGGGGCGTAGCGACCGGCCTCCCTCGCGCGGGGGAGGCGGCCAAGACCGTCGGGATGCCACGATCTCGGGGTGAGCCCCCAGGCGCCCCGACGCGAGCTGCTCGCCGACGTCGGCGTCGCCGTCGTGGCCCTGGTGCTGCTGCTGCAGCCGGCCCTGCACAACCCCGACTGCGACTGCGACAGCTACCCCTGGTGGGGCTATGCGCTGGCGATCGGCAGCGCCCTCCCGCTCGTGTGGCGCCGGCGCTTCCCGTTCGTCACGTCCGGCCTCACCGGCGCTTTCTCCCTCGCGGTGGGCCTCTCGAGCCTGCCCGACCCGCCCGTGCAGGCGGCGGGGCTCGTCGGGCTCTACACCGCCGCGGCGTACGCCTCCCGGCGCCTGTCCGTCACCGCGGGAGCGATCGCGACGACCGCGATCGGGGTGGCGGTCCTCCTCGACTCCAGCGCGGACGCGCAGGACGTCCTGGTGAACTACCTGCTCTTCTCGAGCGCCTGGCTGCTCGGGGACAGCGCCCGAGGCCGCCGGGAGCGGGCGGACCGGCTGGAGGAGCGCGCCGCGCAGCTGGAGCGGGCACGCGCTGCCGAGGCCGCCGCCGCCGTGACCGCGGAGCGCAACCGCATCGCCCGCGAGCTGCACGACGTCGTGGCCCACCACGTCTCGCTGATGGTCGTGCAGGCGGAGGCGGGGCCCGTCGTCGTGGACCGGGACCCGGCCCGGGCGGCCGCGGCCTTCGACTCGATCAGCGCCACGGGCAAGGCCGCGCTCACCGAGATGCGCCGCCTGCTCGGCGTCCTGCGCAGCGACGACGGCCCGGCCGCGCCACTGGCGCCGCAGCCCGGCCTGGACCGGGTCGGCGAGCTCCTGGAGCGGGCGCGCGGCGCGGGGCTCGACGTCCGGCTCGAGGTGGTGGGGGACGTTCGCCCGCTGCCCCCCGCGGTCGAGCTGTCGGCCTACCGGCTCGTGCAGGAGGCGCTGACCAACGCCGTCCGCCACGCCGGGCCGACCCGCGCGGTGGTCCGGGTCGCGTACGCGCCGGCGGCGCTGGGGCTCGAGGTGACCGACGCGGGCCCGGGGCGCGAGGTGCCCGCACCCCGCGGGGGCGCGGGGCTCGGGCTGGTCGCGATGCGTGAGCGGGTCGCCGTCGTCGGCGGCACCCTGGTGGCGGGGCCGCGGGACGGGGGCGGCTGGGCCGTACGGGCGGAGCTGCCGCTCGCCGACGTGCGTGGGGCGACGTGATCCGCGTCGTGCTGGCCGACGACCAGGGGCTGGTGCGGGCCGGGTTCGGGATGATCCTGGAGGCGCAGGAGGACATCGAGGTCGTCGGGGAGGCCGCCGACGGCGCGGCCGCCGCGGCGCTGGCCCGGGCCACCGCCCCCGACGTCGTGCTCATGGACATCCGGATGCCCGGCACCGACGGCATCGCCGCGACGCGCGAGATCGCGGCCACCGCCCCCGGGGTGAAGGTGCTCGTGCTGACGACGTTCGACCTCGACGACTACGTGTACGACGCGCTCAGCGCCGGCGCCAGCGGCTTCCTCCTCAAGGACGTCGGGCGCGACGAGCTCGTCGCCGCCGTGCGCGTGGTCGCCGCCGGGGAGGCGTTGCTCGCCCCGACCGTGACCCGCCGGCTGCTGGCGGACTTCGTGCGCAGCAGGCCCGTGCCGCCGGTCACGCCTCCGGGCGCGGAGGCGCTCACGGCGCGGGAGCGGGACGCGCTCGAGCTGCTCGCCCGCGGCCTGTCGAACGCGGAGATGGCACGC
>NZ_JAANNO010000029.1 GCF_011250645.1 Motilibacter aurantiacus | reverse complement strand
CAGGCCTTGTCCGGCTTGCGGCCGGCGATGTCCATCGGCAGCGTGATGTTCTCCAGCGCCGTCAGGGTCGGCAGCAGGTTGAACGACTGGAAGATGAAGCCGATCTTGTCCCGCCGCAGCCTCGTCAGCGCCTTGTCGTTCAGGCCGGTCAGCTCCACGTCCCCGATGTGCACGGTCCCGGCGGAGGCCGTGTCCAGGCCGGCGGCGCAGTGCATGAGCGTGGACTTGCCCGACCCCGACGGCCCCATGATCGCCGTGAACTCACCGCGGCCGAAGGACACCGAGACGGCGTCCAGTGCGACGACACGCGTGTCGCCGCCGCCGTAGACCTTCGACAGGCCGACGGTGCGGGCCGCGACGGTCGAGTCGACAGCAGTGGTCACTTCGGGCTCCAGGGTCGAGTCGGGATGCAGGTGGTCAGGGACGTCCGGCTGTGACGCTAGGCCCACCCGGTGACGGTCCGCCTCGTCCTTGGGACGGGTCGGCCCTCCTCCCTACGGGGGAGGAGGGCCTGACCGGTCCCCGGGTCCCTACTCCGCGGTGACCGCCTGCAGCACGTCCATCCGCGCGGCCCGCCGGGCCGGCCACAACGCGGCCAGGACGCCCACGCCCGCCGCGGCGACCAGGAACACGGCCAGCTGCACGACCGGCACCGCCAGCTGGGAGATGCCGTCGTCGGCGAGGGCCTGCTGCAGCGAGGTGCCGAAGGCGAGCCCCAGGACGATGCCGAGCAGCGAGCCGAGGATCGCGATGATGACCGACTCGGTACGCACCATCCGGCGCAGCTGCCTGCGGCTCATCCCCACCGCCCGCAGCAGGCCGATCTCCCGGGTCCGCTCGGTCACGGACAGCGCGAGCGTGTTGACGATGCCGAGCACCGCGATGACCAGCGCCAGCGCGAGCAGCGCATAGATCATGTAGAGCAGCAGGTTGATCTGCTCGCGGTTCTCGTCCTTGAACTCCTCCCGGTCGTACACGTTGAGGTTCGGGAACGCCGCGGTGGCCGCGTCGAGCCGCGGGCCGACCTCGTCGACCGATGCTCCGGGAGCGACGGTCAGGTAGAGGAAGCTGTCGCTGCCGGTGCCGCCCAACCGCTCCCAGGTGGCCATCGGGATCGACCACTGGCTGAGGAACTCCGCGTCCTCCAGGATCGCGCCGACCCGCAGGGACGCGCTCTGCCCCGAGGGCAGGAGGACCTCGACGGAGTCGCCGACGCGCACGCCGGCCCGCTCGGCGGCCGGCTGCGTACCCACGATCTCCCCGCGGGACAGCGCGTCGAGCTCGCCGCTCACGAGCGTCACCCGCAGCGAGTCGGTGAAGGCCTCCGCGTCGAGCCCGGACACGAACGTGCCTTCCCCGTTCACCTGGGCGTTGCTGTAGCGCTCGCGCACGACCCGCTCGACCCCCTCGACGCCGCTCATCGCGGCCGCGACCTCCGAGGAGAAGGCGCCGTCCGTGTTCTGGTACGCGATGAAGTCCGCCCGGAGCCCGCGGTCCACGAGCCGGTCGATGGACGCGTTCGCCGACGAGGCCAGGACCCCGAACGACGTCACCAAAGTGAGCCCGATCATCAGCGCCGAGGCCGTGGCCGCGGTCCGCCGCGGGTTGCGCCGGGTGTTCTCGACGCTGAGCCGGCCGACCGCGCCCCGCCGCGCTGCCGGCACGCCGAGCAGGCGGAGCAGCGGGCCGCTCACGACGGGTGCGAGGGCGATCATGCCGACGAGCGCCACGAGGGCGCCGAGGCCGACGAGCGAGGCCGCGTTGCCGGCGTCGTCGGAGAGCGCGCCGGAGACCAGGGCGAGGACGCCGGCCGCGGTGAGCAGAGTGCCGACGACGGAGCGCACGCGCAGCGAGGTCGAGCCCAGCGCCACACCGTCGCGCAGCGCCGCCACGGGCGCGACCCGCGCCGCGCGGCGGGCCGGCACCAGCGAGGCCACCAGCGTGACGACCACGCCGAGCACCACGGCGGTCACGACCGTGCGCGGCGCCAGCACGAGCCCCCCGCCGATCTCGAGGCCGATCGCGCCGAAGAGCGCGGCGAGCAGGGAGGCGATGCCTGCACCGACCGCCAGGCCGAGCACGGAGCCGACCAGGCCGACCACCGCGGCCTCCAGCAGCACCGAACGGGTCACCTGCCCGCGGCTCGCGCCGATGGCTCGCAGCATCGCCAGCTCGCGGGTGCGCTGGGCGACGATCATCGAGAAGGTGTTGAAGATGATGAACGAGCCGACGAAGAGGGCCACCCCCGCGAAGGCGAGCAGCAGGTAGTTGAGGAAGCCGAGCGCCTCCTCGATGCCGGACGCGGTCTCCTCCGCCTGCTCCTCGCGGGTGCGCACCGTGTAGTCGCTGCCTACCGCCTGTGCCACCCGGTCACGCAGCTGCTCGTCGGTCACGTCGTCGCCGTGGTACACCGCCACCGCGCTGTAGGCGTCCTTGCCGAGCAGCAGCTCCTTGGCCGTGGGGTCGTCGAAGGCGGCGATCGTCGCGCCGCCGAGGCTGCCGTTGGAGCTGTAGCTGGCGATGCCCACGACCGTCATCTCGCGCTGCGGGCCCTGGGGGAGGACCAGCCCGATGCGCGACCCGATGGTCAGGTCGCCCTTGTCCGCTGCGTACGAGTCGACGACGACCTCGCCGTCCCCCTGCGGCGCCCGGCCCTCCACGAGCTTCGCGCTCGACCCTTCGGCGGTGTACCAGATCACGCCGGCCCCGGGCGGCCCCGCGCTCCCGATCACCTCGCCCTCCGCGTCGAGCATGCGCACGCCCTCGACCCAGAGGTCGCCGTACGCCTCCCGGACGCCGGGGACGGCGCGCACCTGCTCGACCAGCTCGGGAGGCAGCGTGCGCGCACCGGCGCCGGTGTCGGCCCCCTCGAAGGCCGCCGTGGGCGAGACCGTTACGTCCGCGCTGGTCTCGGTGAAGATGTCGTCGAACGTCTTGCGCAGGGTGTCGGTGAACATGAACGAGCCGGCCACGAACGCGGTGCCGAGCACGACGGCGACCGCGGAGAGGGCGAGGC
>NZ_JAANNO010000028.1 GCF_011250645.1 Motilibacter aurantiacus | reverse complement strand
GCCGAGGCCTCGGCCGACACGCTGCTCGAGCAGCTGGGCATCGCCGACCGCGCCGGTGACAAGGTCGAGGCGCTGTCGCTGGGCAACCAGCAGCGCGTCCAGCTGGCCGCCGCGCTCGTCCACGAGCCGGACCTGCTGGTCCTCGACGAGCCCTTCAGCGGCCTGGACCCCGTGGGCGTGGACGTGCTGGCCGCAGCCCTGCGCGCCCGGGTCGACGCGGGGGTGCCGGTCGTCTTCTCGAGCCACCAGCTCGAGCTGGTCGAGCGGCTGTGCGACAGCGTCGGGATCATCAAGGACGGGCGCATGGTGGCGGTCGGCCCCGTCGACGAGCTGCGCTCGCGCGGTGGGGCGCGTCGGCTCCGCGTGGACGTGGACGCTCCGGTGGGCTGGGCCACGGGCCTGCCGGGCGTACGCCCCCTCGAGGGCACGGCGGGAGCGGTGGTCCTCGAGCTCGCGGCGGACGTCGACGACCAGCTGGTGCTCGACGCGGCGCGCCGCGCCGGTCGGGTCCGCGAGTTCCGGCCCCTGGAGCGGACGCTCGTCGACCTGTTCCGAGAGGCGGTGGCCGCATGAGCGCCACCCCGTCGAGCCGCCCCGTCCAGGCCTCCGACCTGTCCACCGCGGGGGCGGTCAGGCTCGTCGCGCGGCGCGAGTTCGTCGAGCGCGGGCGCGACCGGTCGTTCCTGGTCTCCACCGCGGTGACCCTGCTCATCCTGGTCGCGGTGACGGTCATCTCCACCCTCGTGGGCGGTGACGACGAGAGCTATGACGTCGGCCTCGGCCCGGATGCGGCGGCCGCGGCGACGACGTTGCAGGCCCAGGCGGCGGCACTGGACGTGGAGGTGAGCATTCGCGAGGTCACCCCGGAGGAGGCCCGCACCCTGGTGCAGGACGGGGACCTCGACGCCGCGCTGACCGCGCCGGGGCAGGCGGTGGTGAAGGAAGAGCTGGAGGGGACGCTGCGTGCCCTGCTCGAGCAGGCCTCCGCGGGCCTGGTCGGCGAGGAGCGCCTCCGGCAGGCCGGCATCGACCCAGGCCAGGTGCGGGCGGCGCTCGACGTGGCGCCGCTGCGCATCGAAGCGCTCGACCCGCCGGACGAGGACGCGGAGCGCCGCCAGGGCATCGCCTTCGTCGGCACGCTGCTGCTCTACGGCCAGGTCTTCGGGTACGGCTTCTGGGTCGCCCTCGGCGTGGTCGAGGAGAAGTCCAGCCGGGTCGTCGAGGTGCTGCTCGCGACGGTGCCACCGCGCGCGCTGCTGGCCGGCAAGATCCTCGGCATCGGCCTGCTGGGGCTCGTGCAACTGCTCGTGCTGGGGGTGATCGGAGTCGCCGTGGCGGTGGCGACGGGAGCGGTCGACCTCGGCGGTGAGGTCATCACCCCGATGGCCCTGGTGCTCGCCTGGTTCCTCCTGGGCTTCGCGTTCTACGCCACCGCGTTCGCCGCTGCCGCCGCCCGGGTCAGCCGGCAGGAGGACCTGCAGAACGTCACGACCCCGATGACTCTCGTCATCCTCGGCAGCTTCTTCGCCGCGATCTGGGCGAGCAGCAGCCCGGACGAGCCGCTCGCCCGCGTGCTCGCGATCGTGCCGCCGTTCTCGGTGCTGGTGAACCCGCCCCGTACGGCCGCCGGGGACGTCGCCGCGTGGGAGGTCGGCCTGGCGATCGTGCTGATGATCGCGGCGATCGTCGCGCTCGCGGGCGTCGCGGCCAAGCTCTACGAAGGGGCGGTGCTGCGTACCGGAGCGGCGCTCTCGTGGCGCGAGGCGTGGCGCGGGCGCAACCGCTGACCGGTCACGGACGCACGGTGGGGCCGGCGCAGCACGCGCCGGCCCCACCGTGCGTCCGGGCCCTGTCGGCCCCCCGCCCTCCTGGCTGCGCCCCAGGTCAGCCCGCGTCGCGGGCGACGGTGTCGGCGGCCGTCGCGCGGCGCTCGCCCATCGGCTTCTCCGGGCCCTGCGTCGTGTCCTTCGCCGTCTGCCGCTCGGTCTCGGCGTTGATCTCGGCGCCGAACAGCACGATGAACGAGGTCAGGAACAGCCACATCAGCAGGATGATGACGCCGGCGAGGGCGCCGTAGGTCTTGCTGTAGCTGCCGAAGTTGCTGGCGTAGAACGAGAACCCCACCGACCCGACGATCCACAGGATCCCCGCGACGACCGCCCCGAGGCTCGCCCAGGCGAACTTCGGGTTGTCGCGGTCGGGGGCGTACCGGTAGACGATGGCCAGCGCGACCATCACCGCGAGCACGAGCCCCACCCAGCGGATCGCCTGGACGCCGACGGTCGCGACCGCGCCGAGCCCCACCGACTCCAGGACGCCGGGGACGACGGCGATGAGGGCCACCGCGACCAGCACGAAGACGATCGCGCCGAGCGTGAGGGCGAGCGAGAGGGCGCGCAGCTTGACGAAGCCGCGCGTCTCCTTCTCGTCGTACGCCAGGTTGACGGCCTTGATCAGGTTGCCCATGCCGCCGCTCGCGGACCACAGGGCGCCGAGGATGCTGACGGCGAGGCCGACGGAGAGCGCTCCGCCGCTGGTTCCCGCGATGCTGCTCAGCTGCTCGGAGATGAGCGTCCTGGACTCCTCCGGCAGGCCGCTCGCGAGGTCCTCGACCTGCTGCTGCACCTGCGAGGGGTCCGCGACCAGGCCGTAGATCGAGATGGCCGCGATGAGCGCCGGGAAGATCGCGAGGAAGGCGTAGAACGCCACCCCGGCGGCCATGAGGGGGACGTTGTCCTCCTTCGTCTCGGCCCAGGCCCGCTTGACGATCTGCTTCCAGCCGGCGGCGGGGATGTCGGTGGGCTTCTCGGCGTCCGCACCGGGCTGGTCGGGCGCGTGGTGGACCTCGAGCCGGTCACGGTGCCCTGTCTGCTGCGCCATCGTCGCTTCCTGTCTCTGGTCGGTCGGGCGAGGAGGTGCGGCCCGGCGTCGGCGCGTCGTGGCGTCCCCTGGCTTGCCGAGCCGGGAGCACCGGGGCGATAGCGCATCCGGTGCTCCCGCTCTAGACACTGCGGCTACCCGGTGCGCCCACTGGGACAAACGCGGCAGAGGTGACTCTTTGGAACGCTCTGCTGACGCCGGTCGTTCGGCCCCCCCGACGCGGACGGCGGAAGCGCGGGCCGGGCCGCCGCCCCCGTGGCGGGGAGATGGCACGATGCGGGAGTGACCCGGCTGACCGAGTTCCCCCCGCTCCCGCTGCGCCTCGGGGGCGAGCCCCTGCCCACCGTCGGCCGCGTACGGGTCTACGTCTGCGGCATCACGCCCTACGCCGTGACCCACCTCGGCCACGCCTCGACCTTCCTCTGGTCCGACCTCGCCGCGCGCGTGCTGCGGGCGACCGGGTCCGCGGTCGAGCTGACCCGCAACGTCACCGACGTCGACGAGAGCCTGCTCGCCGAGGCCCGGCGCCGCGACGAGCCCTACGACCAGCTGGCCAGCCGGCAGCGCTTCGCCTTCGACCGAACCATGGAGACGCTGCGCGTACGCCTGCCCGACCGTGAGCCGACCGCTCGCCAGGCGGTCGCCCAGGTGATCCAGCTCGTCCAGGCGCTGCTGCTGCGCGGTGCCGCGTACGAGCGGGAGGGCACCGTCTACGCGCGCGCCGCCGCCGCCGCGGCCCGCGCCGGGGTCGACCCGGACGAGGCGCTCCGGCTCGCGGCCGAGTACGGCGACCAGCCCGACGACCCGGCCAAGGAGCACCCGCTCGACGTCGTGGTCTGGCGCGGCGCGACCGACGAGGGCGCGGGAGCGAGCTGGCCCAGCCGCTGGGGGCCCGGCCGCCCGGGCTGGCACGCGCAGTGCACCGCGATGGTGCTCTCGTCGTACGGGTCCGGGGTGGACCTGCACGCGGGCGGGGCGGACCTGCGCTTCCCGCACCACGCGGTCGAGGCCCTGCTCGGCGAGGCGGCCACGGGCGTCGCGCCGTTCGCCCGGGCCTGGATGCGCCCGGGCATCGTGTCCTACGCGGGTGCCAAGATGGCGAAGTCCACGGGCAACCTCGTCCTCGTCGAGGACCTGCTCGAGACCGTCTCCCCCGCCGTCATCCGGCTGCTCTGCCTGGACCGGCCGTGGCGGGAGGCGTGGGAGTACGAGCCCGCGGCCCTGCAGAGCGCGGCCGGCCGGCTCGAGGCCCTGTACGCCGCGGCGAGCCATCCCGGCGGCTCGCGCAGCGCCGCGCAGGAGGTCGACCGGGCCCTGCTCGACGACCTCGACGTCGAGCGGGCGATCGACCTCGCCCTCGAGGAGGGCGGCGGTGCCGCCCGTCGGGTCATCGACGTCTGCCAGCTGCACTGACCGGCGTCAGGTGCGCACCGGTGCCTCCGCCGCGGCTCCGCGGGCGTTGGCGTCGATCGCGTCCCGGACCCAGCGGGCCAGGCCCGGCCGGATGCGGTCGTAGTGTTCGGTGAAGCGGGGATCACTGATGTACATCTCCCCCAAGTCGGAGTGCATCTCGTGGCTGCACTCGTAGAACCAACGGGAGATGTGCGCACGGTGGGCCTCCGCCGCTGCGACCGCCTCCGGGCCGTCGCTCGCCAGGCCACGGTCGTACGCCGCCGCGTAGCGGGCCTCGACCCGGGCGGCCTCCTCCTGCGCGCGTAGCCAGTCCTCCTTCGAGTACTCCGACGTGCGCCGTCGCGACTCCCGGTACGCGTCGGTGTCGCCCCAGCGCTCCTCGGCCTCCGTCGCGTGCTCGGTCGGGTCGGCGTCGCCGAACACCTCGAGCATCTCCTCCGGGGTCAACCGGATCCCCATCTCGTGTGCCTCCATCGTCTTCTCGATCGTGCGCGCGACGGCGTGGAGCTCCTCGATGCGCTCCTGCAGGAGGCGGTGCTGGCGGCGGAGCGCACCCAGGCGCCCGCCCGGGTCGTCCAGCAGCGCCGGGATCTCACGCAGGGGGACGCCCAGCGCGCGGTAGGCCAGGACCCCCTGCAGCCGGGCGATGTCGTCCGCGTCGTACACCCGGTAGCCCGCCGCCGTCCGTCCGCTCGGCCGCAGCACCCCGACCGCGTCGTAGTGGCGCAGCGCCCGGACGCTGACCCCGGCCAGCCGTGCGACCTCGCCGACCGGCCGGCCGGGCTGCTCGTGCCCCACGTACGCCTCCTCGTCCCCGCGCAGCGCAGCCCTCTGCCTGCTCGCGCGCTCGGGACGCTAGAGCCTTCCGCAACGGCAGGGTCAAGGCGCGCGCCGAACGTAGAGTTCGGCCCATGGCGCTCGTCAGCTCGGTCAACGTGGGCGTGCCCCGGCCGATCGGGGCCCGTGGCCGGATGTCGGGCATCGACAAGCGGCCGGTCAGCGGTCCCGTGCAGGTCGCGGCACCTGTCGCGGGAGGGGGCCTGGCGGGCGACGCCGTCTGCAACGGCAAGCACCACGGCGGGCCGGACCAGGCGGTCTACGCCTACGCCTGCGAGGACCTCGACCGGTGGGAGCGCGAGCTCGGGCGCCCGCTGGCCGCGGGCGCCTTCGGCGAGA
>NZ_JAANNO010000027.1 GCF_011250645.1 Motilibacter aurantiacus | reverse complement strand
CACCTACCCGGGGTGTCTCACCTCAGCCTGACGCACAGGGCATCGCAGCGAACGGGACGTACCTTCACACGACTTCGACGTCGACTGGGACCTGGGCCGGGGCAGCTTCAACTAGCTCTCACAGACTGGGACAGTGACGACGTGCCGCAGATCTCGTGGCCCTGCGCAATACCTCCTGCTCTCCGTAATCACCGCCGTCCTGGGGTTGACCTCCTACGTGCCGTTGTCTCCCTCACTCTGAGCCGCATCGCAGGTGCGAGCAGCTGGGAAGAGGCCGGCAAGAGACTCGGCTGGAGATCACGGGAAGGCGCGCAATGGGTACGATACGCATTTGGCGCACTGCCCGAGAAGGATAAGCAACTCCTGCAGGAGGCGACGATCTCGATCGTGCCGCTTCTTCGCCAGCAGCCAAGCCGAGGAGTCTGGAGATCCCGGCCGCAGCTCGCGGGAAGCACGATCGCAAAGCTGCGAGATGCACAACGCGGTGGGTGCCGCGAGTCTATGCAGAAAGAATGGTGTGTCTGCGCGGCTTCGTCCGCGTCAGCGAAACCAGCAGAGCTGCCGGCCCGCCCGGAGAGCTCCCACACACGCCGAGGTTGAGCAACTGGTCGCTCCCTCGGCGCGCCCGGCCCCCGCAAGGGATTGGTCTCCCATTAGATGCGGGGGCCGGGCTCAGCGCCTCACGAGAGACTGCGCTCCGCTCGCGGGNGGGGGGGGGGGGGGGGGGGGGGGGGGGGGGGGGGGGGGGGCACTGCGTGAGGGTCTGTGCCCTGGAGTGACTCGGCACCAAGCCGGCACAGGTGCACCTGACTCTCTGCTGGTTGCTGTCGTCGCCTAGACCAGGCTGCGAGCGACCGGCTCTCTCGGGTAGTTTGCCGAGACCAGCAGGCAGCACCCTCTGCCTGGCCGCCTCGAGGAGGACAGGTCCGGATGTCTAGGGAGAGACAGGTACGGCAGCAAGATCATCCTCGTGCCGCTCTCATAAATGACCCGGACAACGGAAGGGAAGTCACATTACAACGGTTACGCAAGCGGCTTTCGCAACGACAGCTGGATATTCCTACTAGAAATCCTCATCTCCTGCCTCTGAATGCCATCGAGCCAGAAGTCTTCGAGCGAGTCGTCGCAGAGTTGGTCGCGACACACGAGCGCTCCTCAGTGCATTTCTATGGACGATCTGGCCAACGGCAGTTCGGCCTCGACATTTTCGAGGAAGAAGAAGACGGCACACGGGTCATGTATCAGGTCAAGCGATACAAGCGGTTTGGGGTCGCAGATCTACGCGATGCTGTCCGCGAATATGCGGGCGCTCCGGACAACGACGCAGGAAGGAAGTCCTCCCGGTTCAACGCGCGCCGTTTCGTAGTGGTGACTTCCGTCGCAGTTGACAATGACACGGCTATGATCGACGCACTCGCCCTCCTGAAAGACGAGTACAGAGGGCGCCTCCAGGTAGATCTTTGGGGAGCTGAAGCCGTGTCTACGCGGCTGCGGAACATGCCTGCTGTCGTGCTGGCCGTGTTTGGTCAGGCCTGGGCTCGCGAGTACTGCGGCGGCGTTGTTCGACAAGGCAAGGGAGAGGACGAAGTAGAAGAAGTCGCGCGCTTGGCTCTTGCTGCGCACTACGTCAGAGACAACGAAGTGCGGTTCCGCCAAGTGGAGCTGACAGGTGTGACTGTTGAGAGTCTGTTCGTCGATGTGCCCGTCGTCGGTCGACCGGGAACCGAGGTGGAAGCCTTCCTGCGCGATATAAATCCGCGCCCTAGGCCACCCTTGAAGCGTAACGGCGCCACGCGGCCACCTCCCATCGAGGTCCGTACCGAGCCCTTCGGACTTGGCAAGGCAGGTGCTGCGCAGGCGCTCCTACACCCGAACTGGGCTGGTTCCGCAGTGCTCGTCGGAGGACCGGGGCAGGGGAAGACGACGCTGCTGCAGTTCCTCTGCCAATTCTATCGCGCCAGGATACTCGCCCGGGACGAGTATTCGCCGATTGCAGCAGACCTCAGCCCAGTGACTGAGGTTGCGCGTCTGCCTATCAAGGTCGAGCTTACGGACTATGCCGCTTGGCGCAGAGAGCTGTTGGGGCACCCTGCCGGCGTTCACCCGAAAGTGCCCCGTAGACCCGAAAGTTCGCAGCCGAACGCCTCCCTCGAATCGTTCATGGCGATTATGCTTGCGCAGGCTAGTGGCCGAGATTTCTCAGTCAGGCAGCTTAGCGTCCTGGTAACTACCAGGGCAGTCCTTCTCGCTTTCGACGGCCTTGATGAAGTTGCTGACGCTGACGAACGAGATGAGATCGCTGACGAGATCAGGGCAACGAGTGTTCGCATGAGGGCGAATGCGCTGGACGCTCAGCTCATAGTAGCTACCCGGCCCGGGAGCGTAGGGCGCCCGATGTGGCGCGACCCTCACTTCCAGGCTCTCTTCTTGAGCTCACTCACGCCGGCGTTGCGGATGAAGTACCTTGAGCGATGGGTTGCTCAGTCACGACTAGATTCCGCAGAGATCGCTGACTTGCGCCGCACCTTCACCGAGAGCATCACGATGCCCCACGTCGTTGACCTGGCCGGCAACCCGATGCAGCTCGCAATTCTTCTTCATCTGATGCAGCGGAGGGCGGTACTGCCGGAGAAGCGAACGGCTCTGTACGACAGGTACATCGACGTGTTCATGGACCGCGAGTCAAAGTCGCAGATCGTGGCTGAACACAAGGATCTGATCATTGCTTTTCACAAACTTCTGGCCTGGCGCATACACACACAAGTTGAGTTGGGGCAATCTAAGGGTGCGATTGGACTCGTCGAACTGAAGGCACTGCTTACGGAGTACCTCCTGCCTCGTGGCCGTGATGCGCAGTTCGTGGACGAACTCTTCAAGTCCGTTACAACGAGGGTCTTGTGCCTCGTGCAGCGTGAGCTTGACTCTCAGGAGTTTCAGTTCGAGGTGCAGCCTCTGCGCGAGTATTTCGCGGCCGAGCACTTGTACGACACGCTGCCCAGTGACACGAATAAGAACAACCGCATGGCGTGTCTGACGGCACTGATTCGTAGACCGTTCTGGTCGAACGTAATGAGGTTCTTCGCCGGGAAGCTCTCGTCAGGGGAGGTGCCTGCACTCATTTATATGCTCAAAGAGCTGCAGCAGGACCGATACATCGGGGAGCACCCAATCAGCAGGATCGCAGCGAAACTGTTCCTTGATGATCAGGTTTTAGGGGGGCAGGTACAGCTTGTCGTTGACGACATGGTGAGGGTTGTCCTTGAAGGCTCCGGACCGGTGCTCGCGGTCGATGGACTGATTCAGCAGGATGAGTCACTGCTTAGGTTCCATGAACGGGCTGGGCGCAAACAAGCTGTCGACTTTCTCACACGGCGGTTGCTGGAGCACAACGACGAGCACACAATCGCCGCGGTAGTTCAAATTCTCGATCACTGGGGGGAAACGAGGAACGTTGTACGCGCCTGGTGGGCCGCGGCAGCAGAAGCCGAAGCCGGGGTGTGGCTTCTCGCTGGAACTGCCTTGAGGGGCCTCACAGCTGACAATGAGGAACGAAGAAGACGACTCACCGCCAACGCGAGTCAGCTGAACCAGAACATGTCCCTCCTGGACCTACTTCTCGCGTCCGCCAGCGACGTGGTTGACGACGAACTCGTTCTGCGTTGCTTCGCCGAGCTCAAAGATGGCTACGTCCTCCGGCAGCGCGTCCTAGAGGCCAGCAACGGACCGTATGCTCGCCTGTTAGCGGCGTCGAGCGTTGACCGCTTCTACGCCCGCCAGGCGAAGGGTCCCTCCGTACGGACTGAGGGAGGCCTCTTCTCAACGGACAAGGCATCTGACCGAGACGCGCGTGCCTCTTCAGTTGCGGATGGGCAGGCGAGCTACTGGCACGAACTCGTCAGCGCTTTCGATGAAGCACACGCGTGGGGTGACCTTCAGGAGTCGAGATCTTGGGAGCAATGCCTGGATACCTACGAGGGCGTTTGGGGGGGTGATTGCTGGCCGCTCCGGGAGGCCGTCCTAGCTGCTCCAGACGGGGTGATAGCGGAGCTTTCCGCTAAGCCGGACCTGTCGGAGAATGCCGCTTGGCGAAGTGTAGGACGCTGGCGGCGTGAGGCGATCGAGAACAAGACGGACGGAGTCTGGTGGAGTATCGAGGCGTCCGCTTGTGTGCATCGCCTCTCAACAATGAGCTTCCTGACCTCCATCCTTCAGGTTGCGTCCAGTGAGGCTGTGGGGGCGTCTACCGACACCTTGAACGACTTGGTCGAGCGACTCGACCATAGGGATTGGGCCCTGGTCGCCGCAGCTGTCTCTCGCGCCGCGAGGCTGAGTCCGTACGCTCGAACCCTTCGATTAGGAGACGCGCTCAGGTTGCGCCTCATCGAACCCTCACCTCGTCTTGCTGTGCTTCTATGGACGGCGAGCGGGGATGGTACAAGACAACAACTGGCGCCCTACATAGCGCGCGACGCCGGTCGACTTTGGGGCTCAGGGAGTGAGATTGCCGGAGTCCTGACCCGCGCCCTGGCTATCCTCGAGGGCAAGCTGAATGTCGACCAGTTGAGAGGTGGACGGGCGGACGTGCCAGAAGGGACGCTCGACTCAACACGACTTATCAAAATCCGATACGGTCAGGCGCAGGAAATCCTGCGGAACCCCGAGTTGTGGCCTACCGACGTAGTAAGGTCAGCTGCCGATCGCTTGGGAATGCGGCTAAGTGACCAGGAACCGGTATCGGAGGTCGCCAAGCAGCAGGCGTGGAACGCTTGACCTTCCGCCTGGACAGCTGCCGAGTGAAGCCGTCAGACCCGGGCTAAGCCACGTTGTCCGCCGCCTCCCGGGGGTCTGTTCCGCATTCAAGGCAACAGCTAGAGGGATACTAGTAACCGGACGCGGTACGCAAGGGAACCTATGCGCGCGTGCTCGCAGTCTAGACGGCGGCCTGACGCTCGGCAATGTCCGCCCTGAAAGTTGCCACAGCCGCGCGTCCGCGTCGCGATCTGCTTACCAGAGACTGGAACAAATGAAATGAACAAGAAACAGCCGACGTCTAGGATTGCCGTAGTTGCCTGCGTGTTCTCGGTTGTGGCGGTGGGCGTAGTTGGAGCGCTTGAGCCCGATGAGATCAGAGGGCATTTCGAGAACTCGGCAGCCTGGTGGAGTTTCGTTGTTGCAGTCGCGACGCTCGTGGTGACGGCCGCCATACCGGTTCTGCTGTATCACCTCACGAGTGCTAGTGCGCGCGCGGCAGTGGCGCTGCAGGAGCAGCAAAAGGACCTCCTGAGCAGACAAGGACAGATTCTTGCTGCGCAACGCGCTGACCAGCTGGTGTTGCAGGCAAAGTCGTTGACGGGTGAAGCCGATCTCGCTGAGGTCCTTGCAGAAGCCGAAAAACTCGAATCAGCTGTGAGCCGACTTCGTGTTCAGGAGTCCTACTGGTCGAATCCCGCTGTACCAGTAGCAGGCTGGGGGCGACACCGCCTCAACTCGGGACTGGCGGTCCGAGTGTCCGCGCTCAACCTGGCGCCCAAGTTGGAGGGCAAGCCCACCTCGCAGGGCCTCGACGAGCTGGAGACGCTCGCTAAGGCAGCTGCGCTGCAGAACATGCGCGTGACGGAACCCATCACTCAGTGGATGATGCGCCGTTTCAGAGACGGTCGCGGTGCTGGTGATACCCGTATACGAGACCTGCTACGCGACGCCGGCGATGACGAACTCTTTTCCTCTTTGCTCGGGGCGATCGATGACATGGGGCTCCCTCCAGTCGCTAGGGTTCACGTCGTCGCGGGAGTGAGTGATGCTTACCTAGACAGGATCGGCTACTATCCGCGAGGGGAACGACCAACCACTGAACTCGCGTCACCCGATCTTTCGCGACAACTGCTTGCTGGCATGGCCTCGCTCCTACACAGGCGGCGTCTGAACGGTCTTGCTGGCTGGGATGGAGATGAATTTACGATTTCACCTGACGGTGCAGCTGTGGTCGTAGCTGCCTCATGCGCTGCCGCGTCCTACACCGACGAACATCTGGCCATGCGGTGCGTTCAGAACATCTCTCAGATGGGTTTCCCGTCGAGGTCCATGGGTCTCTATGACTTGGACCTGAACTACGCACGGCGCAAGTTCCGGGAGCACCAGGAGAAACTCTTTGCAGCCTACCCGTTTTGAGTGAGAGCGAGTTCGTGATCGGAGAAGAATAGCCGACTCCGCACTTCCGTCCGCTCTTGCGCTGGATCAATGCAGGGACACCCATAGGTCCTTGTCGCGCCGCTGCTGTAGCGCGCACGTCGCTACCCGGCGGGGTCCGGTCGAGCTGGATCTTGCGGCGGAGCTGCCTCGCCTATGAGCGCCCGGCTGCTTGCGGAGAGTGGTCCGTGGGAGCACACGCGCACGGAAGCATCCGCTCGGCGCGCAAGTTGTGAGCTCAACATTCGCAGCTTGAGGCCACGCAGCGTTCTCACGGCTGCGTCACACCGCTGGGCCGTTCTCAAGTAGGCGCTAGGCGGGCACGTTGTCGACATGCCGCGGAAGCTAGATAGCGGCCACTTGTCTCAGATAACTGTCCGGTATGCCCGGCTTAACTGGCTGTCGTGCTGCCGGGGAGCACGGGGCCGAGGCCGAGCGCGACGGCCGCGGGTGGGGAAGGGGTCGGCGTGACGAGGTGATCTGGGTCGACGGGCTCCCTACCTTGGACGGGGCGATACCTGCGTCGCGGCAGGCGCGTAGACGCGACCGGCGGCACGAGCGGGTGGTCGTGCCGGCCACCTGCGATGCGGTGCTCAGGCATGATCGGCGCGTGGACCGCACGAGTCGCTGGCGCGACGGAGGGTGTCAAGCTCGGTGAGACAAGACTGCTTCAGGCG
>NZ_JAANNO010000026.1 GCF_011250645.1 Motilibacter aurantiacus | reverse complement strand
GCCTCGCCCTCTCCGCGGTCGCCGTCGTGCTCGGCACCGCGATGGTGGCCGGCTCCTTCATCTTCACCGACACGATCAGCAAGTCCTTCGACGACCTGTTCGAGCAGGCGAGCGCGGACGTCACCGTCAACCCCCGCGCCGCCTTCGAGACCGACACGTTCACCGGAGGACAAGCCCCCGTCCTCACCGTCCCCGAGGCCACGCTGGAGACGGTCCGATCGGTCGAGGGCGTCGCGGAGGCCACGGGCGACGTCTCGGTCGACGGGGTCTACATCCTGGACGAGGACGGCCAGGTGCTCGGCACCCAGGGGGCCCCGGGACTCGGGCTCGACTGGTCGGGCAGCTCGCGCTCCCCCCTCGCCCTCACCGAGGGGCGTGGGCCGCAGCGCCGCGGCGAGGTGGCGGTGGACAGTGTCGCGGCGGACAAGGGCAATCTCTCCATCGGCGACACGGTCACGCTCCTCATGCCGCAGGGGCCGCGGCAGGAGGCCACCCTCGTCGGCGTCTTCACGTTCGGCACCTCGGGCAACCTCGCCGGTGCCACCCTGACCGCCTTCGACCCGGCCACGGCGCAGTCGTTGCTCCCCGACCCCGACACCTACACGACCGTCTCCGCGTACGCGGCCGACGGGATCTCGGACGAGGAGCTCAAGCGACGGGTCGACGCGGCGCTGGGAGCGGGGACGTACGAGGTCCTCACCCGGCAGGAGCAGAGCGACAAGGTGTCCTCCGACATCAAGCAGGGGCTCGGCTTCATCAACACCGCCCTGCTCGCCTTCGCCGGCGTCGCGCTCTTCGTCGGGTCCTTCATCATCGTCAACACCTTCTCCATGATCGTGGCGCAGCGCACCCGCGAGCTGGCGCTGCTGCGGGCGATCGGGGCCAGCCGGCGTCAGGTCACGCGGTCGGTGCTGCTCGAGGCCGCCGTCGTCGGCCTCGTCGGGTCCGCGATCGGGCTGGCGCTCGGCACGGGCATCGCGGCGGGGCTGAAGGCGCTCTTCAGCTCCATCGGCCTCGACCTCGGTGCCGTGGGGCTGGTGTTCGCGCCACGCACGGTGGTCGTCTGTGTCGCGGTCGGGCTGCTCGTGACGCTCGCCGCGTCGTACGCCCCGGCCCGCCGCGCGTCGAGAGTCGCGCCGGTGGCCGCGCTGCGCGACGACGTCGCCCTCGGCTCCGGGGCGCTGCGGGTGCGCGCGATCGTCGGCGCGGTGCTGACCGCTCTCGGCGTCGCGGCCATGGTCGGCGCGGTGACCGCGAGCGGCGGGGCCAGCGCGACGTACCTCGGCCTCGGGGTCCTGCTGACGCTCGTGGGCGTCATCGCGCTCGCGCCGGTGATCGGCATCCCGGTCGTCGCGCTGCTGGGGCGCCCGTTCCGGCGCAGCAACGTCGGCCGCCTCAGCAGCGAGAACGCCCGGCGCAACCCACGGCGCACCGCCGCCACGGCGTCGGCGCTGATGATCGGCCTCGCCCTCGTGACGGGCTTCGGTGTCTTCGCCGCCTCGGCGAACGCCTCCGTCGACAAGCTGGTCGACGACGCGGTGGGCGCGGACTACGTGGTTCAGGACGCGGCCGGCACCGCTTTCAGCGGCGACCTCGCCACCCAGCTGAAGCAGGTGCCGGGGGTCGAGCAGGTCGTGCGGGAGCGGTTCGGCAACGCCCGGGTCGACGGCAGCACCGAGCAGGTGGCGGGGGTGGACGCCGAGGGCCTGGAGCGGGCCCTGAAGCTGACGTTCGTGTCCGGGGACAGCTCCGCGCTGGGACGCGGCGAGGTCATGGTGACCGACCGGGAGGCCGAGGCCGTGGGGATCGCCCTGGGCCAGCAGCTGCAGGTCCAGTTCCCGACCGGCAGGTCCGCCGACCTGACGGTCGGCGCGATCGTCGAGGAGAACCCGGGCCTCGGCCCCTACAACGTCCCCCTCGAGGTCTGGGACCGGCTCGGTGGCGGCAACCGCGACCAGTTCCTCTCGGTCAACCTGGCCGCCGGCGCCGACCCGACGGCTACGACGGCCGCCCTGGAACGGGCGATCGGCCAGTACCCGACCCTCCAGCTGCAGGACCAGGAGGAGTTCAAGAAGAGCAACAAGGACCAGGTGAACCAGCTGCTCTACATGATCTACGGCTTGCTCGCACTGGCGATCATCATCGCTGTGCTCGGCATCGTGAACACCCTGGCGCTGTCCGTCATCGAGCGGACGCGGGAGATCGGGCTGCTGCGCGCGATCGGGATGAGCCGCCGGCAGCTGCGCAGGATGGTGGTCTACGAGAGCGTGGTCATCGCGTTCTTCGGCGCGCTGCTCGGGCTCGGCCTGGGGCTCGTGTTCGGCGTCCTGCTGCAGCAGGTGCTGGAGAGCGAGGGGATCAGCGAGCTGTCGGTCCCGTACGCGAGCCTGCTGGTCTTCCTGCTGCTCGCCGGAGTCGTGGGCGTGCTCGCCGCGCTGTGGCCGGCGCGCCGCGCGGCACGGCTCAACGTGCTGCGCGCCATCACCGGCGAGTAGGGGTGTATCAGGCCGCCACAGAGACTCCTCTGTCCGCCGCAGACCACTTCCGGGGAGAGCTCGACGTGACCATCACCGCCACCGTTCCTTCGCCGCGTACCTCCGGCGGCACTCCCCGACGTGCCCTCGCCGCGCCCGAGGCGGTGTGGTCGGGCCAGGCGGAGGCCCGGGCGCGGGGCAAGGCGGCGCGGCGCGCGGTGTCCCGCTCCGCCCACGCGGCACCGCTGCGCGCGGACAGGGACCCGGTCGAGCTCGTCGAGCGGGCGAACGACGGGCGGCTCGCGCACCTCGTCCCCCTGCGGGTGGGGCGCATGGCCGCGAGCCCCTTCGCCTTCCTGCGCGGCGCCGCGGCCGTGATGGCCCACGACCTGGCCGGCAGCCCGGTCAGCGGCCTGACGGCGCAGATCTGCGGGGACGCGCACCTATCGAACGTCGGCTTCTACGCGTCGCCGGAGCGCCGGCTCGTGCTGGACGTCAACGACTTCGACGAGACCGTCGTCGGGCCGTGGGAGTACGACCTCAAGCGGCTGGCCGTATCGGTCGTCGTGGCCGGGCGCGAGGCCGGCGCACCCGAGGACACCTGCCGGCAGGCGGCCTACGACGCGGCCCGGGCGTACCGGCAGACGGCTCGGACGCTGGCCAAGCTCCCCTTCCTGCAGGCGTGGACCTTCGACCTTGCCCAGGTGCTGGCGGCTGCGGACGTCGACGACCTCGCCGGGACGCTCGACCGGGTGCGGGACAAGGCGGTCGGCAACGGCTCGGCGAAGGTCGCCGCGCGCTTCACCCAGCGGGTGCAGAACGACGGGTGGCGGTTCGTCGAGCAGCCGCCCGTCCTCACCCAGGTCGTCGGCGTCGACGAGCGCGCCGTCGAGGACGGCCTGCGCGGCTACCTCGAGACGCTGCCGGCCGAGCGCAGGACGCTGCTGGCCCGGTTCACGGTCGCGGACGTCGCCTTCCGGGTGGTCGGGGTGGGCAGCGTGGGAACCCGCGCCTACGTCGTGCTGCTGCACGGCAACGGGGAGGACGACGCGCTCGTCCTGCAGGTCAAGGAAGCGCGGAGCAGCGTCCACGTGGCCGACCCGGCGTGCGAGCCGGGCCCGGGCCACGACGGGCGGCGGGTCGTCCTGGGCCAGCGGGCCATGCAGACCGCCTCGGACCCGCTGCTCGGCTGGGCCACCGTCTCCGGGCGGCCGTTCCTGGTCCGCACCTTCCGCGACATGAAGGGCAGCATCGACCCGGTGACGTTGCGCGGACACCAGCTCGACGACTACGCGCGGCTGTGTGGCGCGCTGCTCGCCCGTGCCCATGCCCGGACGCTCGACCCTCGGGTGCTCGCGGCCTACGTCGGCAAGTCCGACGAGCTCGACCTCGCCCTGACCACCTTCGCGGCGGGCTACGCCGACCGGGCCGAGGCCGACCATGCGGCGCTGCTCGCCGCCGTGCGCTCGGGCCGGCTGCCCGCCGAGTCGGGCGTCTGAGCCGCCCTCGGGCGGGACGGTCAGCCGGCGGACAGGTCCGGCAGCACGAGCGCGCCGTCCTCGGCGAGACCGAAACCGGGGTTGTGCGCCACCTCCCACGGGTGGCCATCGGGGTCGACGAACGAGCCGGCGTAGCCGCCGTAGAAGGTCTCCTGCGCCGGCTTGGTGACGCGCCCTCCCGCGGCCTCGACGCTCGCCAGGATGTCGTCGACCTGCCTGCGCGACCGTACGTTGTGCGCCAGCACTATCCCTCCGAAGGCCGGCATCGGCGCATCCTCCAGCCCGCTGTCGGCGGCCAGCGCCGCCCTGCTCCACAGCACGACCGCGATGCCGCCGGCCTGGTAGAACACCGTCTCCTGAGCCTCCTGGCCACGCCAGCCCAACGCGTCGTAGAACCGCTTGGCGCGGGCCAGGTCGCGTACGCCCAGCGTGACGAGGCTCAGTCGCTGCTCCATCACCGTCCCACCCTAGTTCCCTCGCCCGGCCGCCGCTGCAAGGATGACGCGTGCCCCTGCCGCCGTTGCCCGCGTTCCTCCCCCGGCCCGACAGCGCCGCGTGGCACCGTCGCCGCTGGCAGGACAACCTCGGCTACTTCCGGGCACGCACCCTCACGAACGCGTCCTATGGTGACGTGGCCATGCTGCTCAACCACCTGGTCGCCGACCGCGAGGAGGCCGCGCGACGGGGGCAGGGCCTCGAGCGCGGGCTGTACGACCGCGCCGTTGCGGCCGCGAAGGCGTGGCGGCGGGAGCCCACGTCCGAGCGCTGGTGGGACGCAGTGGCGTGCGTGGACAGGATCCTCGAGGAGCAGGAGCGGAGGCGGCGCGGCGAGGCGGCCGCCGACTGACGCCTTCACCGCCCGGCGGCGGCCGCGAAGCGCGCGGCCATGTCGCGCAGGGCGCCGCGCAGCTCGGGTGGGCGCAGCACCTCGAACCCCGCCCCGACCAGCCCCAGCGCAACCGCCGCCCAGGTCAGGTCGTCGACGTCGAGCCGGACACGGCACCGCCCCTCCCCCAGGTCCTCGACCGACAGCCACCAGCGGAAGCGTCGTCGCACGGCCTCCGCCGGCGCGTCCACGACGGCCTCCACCTCGTACCGCTCCGCCCCGCCGCTCACGCGCTCGCGGACGAACTCGGCGGCATCCGCGGCGGGCAGCCTGCGGGGCGCGAACCTGCCGCCGGTCGTGCGTGGAGCGCTCAGCCGGTCGAGCTGGAACACCCGCCAGTCGCTCCGGGCGGGGTCCCACGCGACCAGGTACCAGCGGCGCCCGAGGGGCACCAGGCGGAACGGCTCCACCTCGCGTTCGCTCCGGGCCCCGTTCGCGGACGCGTAGCCGAACGCGAGCCGCTCGGCGTCCCGGCATGCGAGGGCGACGACCGCGAGCACCGCAGGGTCCACCCCCGACCCGGGTGGGGACTCCGCCGCCCAGGACCCGCGGACCGTCACGGTGCGCAGCGCGTCTACCCGGCGCCGTAGCCGGGTGGGCATGACGGGCACGACCTTGGCGAGCGCGCGGACGGAGGGCTCGGCCAGCCCGTCGACCCCCGTCGCAGCCGCGGCGGACAGCCCGACGGCCAGCGCGACCGCCTCGTCGTCGTCGAGCACCAGCGGGGGAAGCGCCGCCCCGGGCGCCAGTGCGTACCCGCCGTCGACGCCACGCTGGGCCTGCACGGGATAGCCCAGCTCGCGCAGCCGCTCGATGTCCCGGCGCAGCGTCCGGATCGAGACCCCGAGCCGGTCGGCGAGGTCGTCACCGGGCCAGTGCCGACGTGACTGCAGCAGCGACAGCAGGCGCAGGGTGCGGGCACTCGTCACGGCCATCCGTCCAGTGTCCGGCAATTGAGGCCAGGAAGTGGCACGAGTGCGCCCTAGCGTCGTCGGTGCGGCCGGCGCTCAGCCCGCCGCACGAACCGCGTACCCGAGGCGAGGAGCCCGTCATGACCGTGACCACGACGACCCACCTGAACTTCCGAGGCGACGCCCGGGCCGCCCTGGAGTTCTACCGCTCCGTGTTCGGGGGCGACCTGGCGATCTTCACGTACGCCGACGCGCAGCGGGTCGAGGACCCGGCGGAGTCCGACCGGGTCCTCTGGGGGCAGGTCCGCACCGAGGACGGCTTCTCCGTGATGGCGTACGACGTCCCGGGCCGGCTGCCGTGGGACCGTGGGGAGAACTCGTTCTTCGTCTCGGTCCGCGGCACCTCCACGGACGAGATCACCGACCACTGGAAGCGGCTCGCGGAGGGGGCGACGGTGGTCGAGGAGCTCGCCCCCTCCCCGTGGGCGCCGCTCTACGGCATGCTGCGGGACAGGTTCGGTGTCGTGTGGGTTCTCGACGTGGTGGCCGAGTACACCGGATGACCGACAACTCGCGCATCGAGCTTCTATGAAGCTCTATGCGCAAGTTGTTCTCCGGCGATTACCGTGGGCAGCCGGATGCCTCGAGCAGTTCGACCGGGCCGGATCCAGGTCCGGGGCGACGCCGCGGAGCGCGCGACCCGTGCCCGGTGGTCGCGAGGGCGCAGGCGGCCATCGCGTGGCTGCGCGAGCGGGGCACCACGGAGGGCTGACGCGTAGGACGGAGCGGGCCCTCGCGGCAGACGGCGCAGGGCCCGGCCGTGCCCTGGTGGGACGAGGCGGTGAGGGCTCACCAGTCCCAGTGCGGGACCTCCTGGCACGGGTGCAGTCCCTCGCTGGCTGCCAGCCGCGTGGGAGTTCTGCACCGCGACCTCGGTCCCGAACTCGAGGTAGTCGTGCAGCGCGGCCCGGGCCCGCGGGTCGTCCGGGAACCCGCTGACGTCGGCCGCGCGGAGGAACAGCTCGACGAAGCGCCGCCGCTGCTCCTCGGTGATGCGCTTGCCCCGGTGTGGCGCGAGCCTCGAGAACCCTCCCAGCTCCTCCGTGCGCGGCGGCCCGCCGAAGACCTCTTCCAGGAACGCGGTCAGATGGTCGACGTGGTCGACGTGCCCGCTCCCGGAGAGCGGGTGCAGCAACGGATCCCGAAGGACCGCCGGATGCGAGGCCACGACCAGACGGCGCAGCGCGTCCTCACCCACCGAGTCGTACGACGGCCCGTCCATGGCGTGACCGTCGTCCCCGGCACGGCCCGGCGGAAGCCCCCTTCGCCCACAGCGCACAACGAACGGAAGGCGCCGCCCCTGAACGGGACGGCGCCTTCCGGCAGTGCAGTGAGTCGGGCAGGCTCCAGGCTAGAAGCCCTCCTCCTCGTCGAGCGCCTCGTACTCCGCGATCAGCTCGCGGGCCGCGGCGATCAGCTCGTCGCGGACGGCGTAGTCGTCCGCGTCGCCCTTGATCTGGTTGTTCGCACGAGCCATGAACTCCTGCAGGAAGCGGATGACCGACTTCTCACTGCCCCGCTCGGCGGCCGTCGCGGCGCGCGACAGCCGGTCCTCGAGGCTGGCCGCGACCCGCGGGCTCAGCCGCTCGGCCGCCACGAAGCCGTTCATGTCCGCCTGCAGCGAAGCCAGGGTCGTGCCGGTGGGCACGGCCGTGACGGTGAAGCGGATGGTCGTGGTGCTGTCGTTGCCGGCAGCGTCGCGGGAGGTGACCACCAGCGTGTGCGACCCGAGCGACAGGTCCGCGAAGCTCACCGTCGTGCCCGAGGTGAAGGCCGCGCCGTCCAGCGTGGCCGTCGTCGAGCCGGCACCGGAGCCGGCGTCGGTCGCCGAGAACGACACCGTGGCGGAGCGCGACTGGTCGTAGCTGGAGCCGTCGACGAGGCCGGTGACCGTGATGACGGGGCCCGTCGCGTCGATGCGGAGGCTGAGCGACTTGTCGGCCTCGGCGTTGCCGGCCTTGTCCACGGCCCGGTAGACCAGCGTGCGCTGGCCGTCCGCGCTCATGGTGATCGCCCCGGTGTACGTCGTCCAGTTGGCCGCCCCGTCGAGCTTGTACTCGATGCGGTCGACCCCGCTGCCACCCTGGTTGTCCGTCGCCGCCAGCGTCACCGTGACGGACGACGTGTAGTAGCCGTCCTGGCCGTTGGGGGCGGCCGGGCTCTGCGTCATGGCCGTCGTCGGAGCCGTCGTGTCGGTGGGCGTCGGGGCCACGATCGTGAAGCTGGTGGAGCCGACCTGGGAGACGTTGCCCGCCACGTCCGTGGCGCGGAAGCGGACGGTGTGCGCGCCCGGCGCCGAGACGGTGAACGGCGTGGAGTAGGCGGTGAAGGCGCCGTTGTCGAC
>NZ_JAANNO010000025.1 GCF_011250645.1 Motilibacter aurantiacus | reverse complement strand
CTGCCCGCCGCCCAGCAGCCCGAAGCCACCACCACCCTCGCGCAAGGACCAGGCCTTCCTACCGTCTTCGCCGGCTCCGGAGTCGAGGAGTCCTCCCCAGGAACAGCGATGACTGCGGGCTTCGAGAACCCAAGTGCCCTCGTCACTGTCAAGGACGCCATGTACGTGGCGACGACCTACGCAATCTCCAGAGTGCAGGCGTCCACGGGCGAGACCTCGGTGCTCGTAGGGCAGCGGCCACAGAGCCGCCCCTGTTTCATCAAGGACTCCGCCGTCGCGGCAGAGGTTCAGTTCTGCGGCATTCTTGAGCTTACGACGGACGGGCACTACCTGTACACGCTCGAGTATTCCGCGTCGAACGCCTCGGCAATTGAAGCCACCCCTAGGGTGGTACTTCGCCGCGTGGACCTCGCGAGCGGAGCCACATCGACCATTCCAGCGCTCAACTTTGAGGTTGCTTTCCGGGAGATGACCGGCCTCACGGTTGGTCCTGGCGGATTCCTCTACGCGGCTAGCGCTGGAAGGCTTCTAAAGATCGACCCGATGAACGCCGCAATTGAAGAGCTCACTGCTCCGATCAACGGCACCGTCCTCGACCTTGCTGCCGACGAAGAGGCGCTGTGGCTCCTCGTCCAGCGTCCATGGACGAGTGATCGGCAGATCCGCCGATTCGACCTCCGCACTCAAGAACTGACCGACGCAACTGGTTGGCTTAACGGGGAGAGCCTTCCCGCCTACATCGCCTCAGCAGGCGCGTACCTCTACACCGCGGGCGCATTAGTGCGACCCAAGAACCCTGACGGGACCCTCGATTACTCCAAAGAGCCGCAGTACCCGCTCGCGAGGATGGCGAAGGCCGACGGAAGCCTGCTGAACATCGCGTACGGCATGAGGCACGTCAGAGGCTTGGCGACAGCGCGAGGACGCATCCACTTGGCCGACATTCAGTCGGACAAGATCCTGCGGATCGATGATCTGCCGGTGTTGGCGCCGGCTCCGGGTGAGCGGCGGGCGGGTGGTAGTCCGAGCACTAATGTGCCGCAGCGTTGTCACTGTGACCCGATCAACACGTCGACGGGTGAGCTCTTCGAGTCGGTGTCGGACCTGTCTCTGACGGGGGTCGGGCCTTCCTTGGCGTGGACGCGGACGTATTCCTCGAGCGCGGGCGCTGATGACGGGCCGCTGGGACGGGGGTGGACGCACTCCTACGCGATGTCCCTGGCTGGTACCGGTGCTTCGCTGGCCGACTCCGACGTTGTGACGGTGCGTGAGGAGAACGGCAGCACGGTCGCTTTCGACCGGCGCGCGGACGGGAGCTACTCGGCGCCTCCGCGAGTCGTCGCCAGGCTGGTCCGCAACTCGGACGGCTCTCTCACGTTCACGCGGCGGTCGCGTCAGGTCTTCACGTTCGATGCGAGTGGCCGGCTCTTGATCTTGCGTGACCTCAACGGGAACGCGTTGACGTTGAGCTACGTGCGGGGCCGTCTGGACGGGGTGAGCGACGCGCATGGGCGGTATCTGCAGGTGTCGTGGGAGGCAGGCCGGATCAGCCGGGTCGCGGACTCTGCCGGCCGCCACGTCGACTACACGTACGACGCAGCTGGCCATCTTGTCGATGCCGCCGATGCGCTCGGCCAGCACACGACGTACGGGTATGACAGCGCGCATCGTCTGACGAGCAAGACCCTTCCCAGTGGGGGTGTGGTCACCACCGTTTACGACTCGGCTGGGCGCGCCGTCTCTCAGTCAGACCCGCTCGGGCGGACGACGACGTTCGCCTACGACAATGGCACCGTGACGGTGACCAGCCCCTCCGGCGCAGTCACTGTCGAGCGGTACACGGACGGCGTGCTGGCCAGTGAGACCAAGGGCACGGGGACGAGCGCCGAGGCCACGTGGCGCTACGCCTACGACGTCGCCGGCAACATCACCAGAGCCACAGCCCCCGGGGGTGGCGTCACCTCCTACGGCTACGACGCCCAAAGCAACCGGGTGAGCGCCACCGACCCGCTGGGGCGCACCACCACCTGGTCCTACGACGAACTCGGCGACGTCATCCGCACGGTCGACCCGAGCGGGGCGGTCTCGACTGCGACTTTCGACAGCCGAGGCAACCAGCTCTCCGTCACCGACCCTACGGGCAAGGTGACCCGCTCTACTGTCAACGCCAACGGCACCATCTCGTCGACCGTCGACCCCCGAGGAGCGGTAGACGGCGCCGACCCGGAGGCCTACCGCACTCGGTTCGAGTACGACGCTGCCGGCCATCGCACCGCAGTGATCACGCCAACCGGCGCTCGCAGCACGGCCACCTACGACCATGTCGGCAGGCTGGTCAGCTCCACCGACCCCCGCGGCAGCGGTGGCGCGCCCGGGTTCACCACGACCTACACCTACGACGCACTTGACCGCGTAACGACGGTCACCGACCCCCTCGGGAACACGACGGCAACCACCTACGACGCCGACGGCAACATCACGACGGTCACCGACGCCCTCGACCGCGTGACCGAGAACGACTTCGACCTCGCCGGCCAGCTCACGTCCGCCGTACAGCCCGACGGCGGAGCGATCAGCTACGCCTACGACGGGGACGGCAACGTCACCACCTCGACCAACGAGCTCGGTGAGACCACCACCACCGCGTACGACGCACTGGGCCGCAAGTCCTCGATCACGGACGAGCTCGGTCGCGTCACCCGCTTCAGCTATGACGCGGACGGCAACGCTACGCGTACCGAGCTGCCCAGCGGGGCTGCGTCGACCGCGACCTACGACAAGGCCGGGCAGCTCCTCACCTCCACCGACCCCAACGGCAAGACGACGGCCTACCGGTACGACGCTGCCGGCCGGCAGACCCGGGTGACCGACTCGGAGGGCCGCGTCACGCGGCTCACGTACGACCGCGCGGGCAGGGTCATCACCCAGACCCGTAACGATGGCACCACCGTGGCGTGGGCGTACGACTCGGCCGGCAACGAGCTCTCCTACACGGACGGCGCCGGTAGCAGCACCACCCACGCCTACGACGCAGACGGCAAGCGCGTCGCCTCCACCGACGCCGATGGCCGGAGCACCTCCTTCACCTATGACCTGGCCGGCAACCTCAAGGCCACTACGGCGGCAGATGGCGCCCAGACGACAAACGCCTACGACGCCGCCAACCGGCTCCTGAGCACGGACTACAGCGACACCACCCCCGACGTCAGCCTCAGCTACGACGCTGCCGGACAGCTCGTCACCAGGGTCGACGGCACCGGCACCACCTCCTACGTCTACAACCCGGACGGCCAGCTCACCGCCGTGGACCATCCCGGCCAGAACGTGCGCTATGCGCACGACAACGCCGGGCGGACGACAGCTATCACCTACCCCTCGGGCCGCGTCGTGAGCTACGCCTACGACAGCGCCGGCCAGCTCAGCTCGGTCAACGACGGCTCCGGGCGCATCACGACCTACACCTGGACGGTGGACGGCCTCACCAAGTCCCTTACCCACCCCAACGGCGTGGTCACCGGTTACGTCTACGACCCGGCTGGCCAAGCCACCGCGCTGACCATCACCGGCCCGAACTCGGCCAGCCTCGCCAGCTTCAGCTACGCCTACAGCCCCAGTGGGCTGCTCGCATCCGCTACCGAAGCCGGAGAGGCGAGCACCGCTCCCGCCACCCGCTCCTACGGCTACGACGCCCTCGGGCAGCTGGCGAGCGCGACGAGCACACCGGCCGCCGCGACAGACACGACCTACACCACCAGCGCAGCTGGCCACCTCACAAGCACCGCGGCAGGCACGCAGGACTTCACTGCCAGCGGCCAGCTGGTCGCGACACACACCGAAGCCGGCGACACCACCTACACCTACGACCAGCGCGGCAACCGAACCGCCACCACGGGGCCGGACGGCCAGCTCCACTACACCTACAACGCGGCCAACCAGCTCACCGCCCACACCGCCACGGACGGCGCCTACAGCCACACCTACTCGGCGGACGGGCTACGGGCCACCACGACAGCGGGCAGCGGGCCCTCCGCGCAGGTCGAGATTTACGTTTGGGACCGCAACCGCGACGTGCCCACTCTGCTCAGCGATGCCGATCACGAGTACGTGTACGGGCTGTCGTCCACACCGCTCGAGCAGATAGACACCGCGACCGATACGGCTCACTATCTTCACGGCGAGCTGAACGGCTCGGTCCGCGCCGTCACGAGCGCAGCCGGCAGCCTGGAAGGTCGCGCCAGTTACGACGCCTACGGCAACCCCAACCCCGGCAACACGGCGGCAGCGATCACCCGATTCGGCTACGCAGGCGAGTACACCGACGCCACAGGGCTGATCTACCTGCGCGCCCGCTACTACGACCCCGTCACCGCGCAGTTCATCACCCGCGACCCCCTCGAAGGCACCACCCTCAACCCATACGGCTACACCGAAGGCGACCCCCTCCTCAGCACCGACCCACTCGGCCTCTTCTGCCTCACCGGAAGCCGCAGCGACGGCCGCTGTCGCGGCGCCGGCATCATCGACGCCGCCGTCAGCAACCCCGTCGCTGACGTGATCGCGAGCGGCCTCGAAAGCGGCATCGGCCAGGGCGTCAGCTCAGCCCTCATCGGCATCGGCGACGGAGCCAGCGGCGGCCTCACCTCCGACCTACGCAACGTCCTCTCACCCGGCGCCGAGTGCTACATCACTAAAGACGGCTGGTACTACAGCGGCATCGTCGGCGGAGTCCTCGCACAAGCAGCAGTCACAGGGGGTGGCGCTACCGCTGCGACATCGAGAATTGAGACCAGTCAGGTCTTGTTGAGGTCATCGCGACAGCTGCAGGCCAAGTTCAAGCACGCTGCGGACTTCGGTGTCGCCGGGAATTACAGCAAATCGAACGCGGCGAGATTCAGCTCCGCGTTGCACCAGCACATGAACAGGCCTAGCACGAGAGTCGTACCCGGGACGTACCGCGGGGAGTCGGTGGTGCACTACCTCGATCCGTCTTCGGCGCTGAACGTCATCTCGCGGAACGGGGAGTTCGTCAGCGGCTGGCGCTTAAGCTCGGATCAACTTGGCAACGTACTCAAGAACGGGAGCCTCGGCGGTGGCTGATGACATCCAGGTCGTGTTGACGCGGGATCAAGCGCTTGTACTCCTCGAGTGGCTTGCGCGATCGTCAGCGGCCGAAGCTCCGGTCGGCTTCGAAGATCAGGCCGAGCAGCGGGTGCTCTGGGACCTGGAGGCGTTGCTTGAGGCTGTGCTGCCCGATTCACTGCGCGAGGACTATCGGACTCTCGTGCAGGCAGCTCGGTCACGAGTTCGGGATTCAGCCGACTGACCCGCCATATCGCACGCTGCAGGGCGACCGAACCGCTCTTGGGGCTGGCACCTGGCGCGGCGGGCCTCGACGGTCTGAAGGGTGTGAGAGTGCTGCAGCCGTAGGCGTGGGCGATCCTCATGGCGGCCGACTGGTGCTGGAACGCACCGCGCACTGCCCGCTACCGCGGCCCGGTGGTGCTGCACGCGTAGCGTGCGTAGTCCACCGGAGCGGAGCAGGTCCCACGGGTGCTGCAGGCCGCGCAGCAGGCGCGCCATGCCGGGTTGATCGACTCGGTCGCCGAGGTGCTGCACCCGGACAGCCCACTGCTGGTGCGCAGCGCGCTGATCGGGGTGCTGGATCTGGCGGTAGATCGGGCCGTTGACGCCCTTGTCGTCGGTGAGGGTCGATGGGGTGCACGTGCCGGTGATGAGCTGGCAGACCTCGAACCCGAGCAGGCCACGGTCGCCGTCGAGGGTGGCGAGCGGGTAGGGCCGTCGGAGCCTGGTCGGGACGGCCCGGCCTGTCCGCGGGTCCAGGACGGCCCAGGCGGAGGTGCCGGGGTAGTCGCCGGGCCCGCCGTAGCGCTCGGTGCCGTGGCTGAACAGCAGCCGACGGCCGCCGTCGAGCTCCCCGCCGGCTGGTCGCTGTGCAGCCTCGGACAGACCAGCGAGCTTGCCCCTCCCGGAACCCCCTGTTGAACATGACGCCCATGACCGATAACCGATATTACGTAAACCTAACTAGTTGACCGCTGCGAGTAGCCCTTCATGCTGGTGACGATCTCGTGCCACGGCACACGCGCGGACATCCGCTCTTGCCGAAGCGGGTGCACTCGTCGGCACTAGCGACGATGACCGAGCTGCCAGAGCCAGAGCCACCGGTCGAACAGGTTGCGCTCTCGGCTTCGCGCTACCACCCAGTTGACCAAGTAGCCTCGCTTCCTTGAGGTGTCGACTCCTAGCACCTAATCGAATCAGAACCGCCGGTCACACCCCGCCCCGGGATTACGGACGGCGTTGGTGCCACTGGGACGCCCGATCTGGTGGAACCCTCAAGTCATTGGGATTTCTGCGTAGGTGCAGGAGCGTCGAGAAGCGGGGTGCTCGAAGCCGCCCGGCTGCGAGCACCCCGCAAAAGAAGAGTCGAACGGGGCTGGGGCAGGTGAAGCACCCTCGAAGTTCTTGACGTTCGCCAGAACGTCGCACTAGCAGTAGGAGCTAGCCCCTGTCTGCTGGTCGGTTACGGTACGGAACGTGATGCTTCCGTTGTATCCCTGGATCCCACTCCACGTTCCGCCCGCATTGCGACGCCAATCGCCGCCGCCTTCCCAGTCGTAGTTGCCGGCGGTTACGGTCCAGGTGGCGTAGACACGGAAGCACTGCCAGTTTTGGCCGGCTGGTGGATACGAGCAGTAGATCTGGGCGAGGTCTTGACCGTAGGTCCCGCCCTGACAGTTGGACCGGAGAGTGACAGTGGCCCCTAGTGCCGAGGGGGCTCCTGCAAAACCGAGAAAGGTGAAGGCGCTCAGGCTTGCAGCTATATATGAACGTCGACGATTCATGCGATCTCCAGTACGCAGTGCGCAGTTGAGAAGGTCGAGGGCTGGTGATGTCAACCCGTGAACTGACTCCAGGACTACTTGCTGAGCCGCGGAATGTAAACCGTTCGCCCCTCGCGACAAAGCTTGTCCGTCGCCTCAGCCGGCTGAATGCACGCCGCCTGTTGCACTACGGTGCTCGCCGTCCGGGCTGCTGGCACACCCTGCGCCACCATGCCCGGCACGCCCGTTGTACTGCAATCAACGTGAGACGCAGCGCCGGCGGGGCACGTGACCATTACAGTGCTCACTGTCCATCCGCTGGGCACTTCGAGTCCGGACGCTGCAACCAGGGCTACGGGATCGAACCGTTCTCCGGTGGTGAGCGGGTCGTAAGAGGCCGCGACCGTCGGCGCGGCACTGGCAGTAGCTACCGGGGCAGCGGCTGAAGTGGGCTGTGATGCCTGACCACTTAGGAGCTGTCCGCCCGCAAGCACTGCGGTCACTGCGCCCACAGCGGCGGACACGGCTACTGCTCGTCGCATGTTGAACCGAGACCGCCCGTGCCTCGTTGTGTACTCCGTCAAGCTGATGTCAGTGCGCTGCACGCTTCCCCCTTCGTCTGGCTCTCGCCTCATGTCAACCGGTAGCAGACAGGACGCTAGTGCATGAGGACCTCCTACGGGGACCTCTCGTTCTGCGGCGTGACGGTTTCGCAAGCTGCCCGGTCTGCCTCAGCTGCGGTTGCCTGCTCCGCCCCAGGACCGGGGCAGATCCTTCGTCGGTTGCCGCCAGATCGGGTCGTCACGCACGACGGGGACACGCGTACTGATGGACCAGACGAGGGCACCGCGGCCTGAACGTGAGGCGATGCGGCCGGCTTAAATCGGCGGCAGCTGCAGCCGTGACCGGCTCTCGCTCCGGCTGCCACAACGTCGGCGACTTGCGGTAGCGGTAGCCGGGACCCGCGCGCTAGACGCTCGAGACTTGTTCCATGGGATTCCAAGAGGGCAACGGCTGCGCCCAGCGTGGTTGTGACTCCGGCGGCCCTGAAGGCCCAGCTTCGACCCCGCCCTGGGAGGCGAGGGTGATGTAGGCCCTTCGCTGTGCGGCTTCGGAGATCATGGCGAGAGCTCGGGCCCGGTACCCCAGGGGTCTTGGGGGTTGCCAAGGCGGTCTTTCCGCCCTCGAGGAGCCGGTCGCGCCACTGGTAGTACAGCGTCTCGGCGATCTCGTACTCGCGGCACACGTCTCGCACCGTCCGGTCGCCGCGCAGCCCGGCCAGCACGATCTCGGCCTTCTGATCCGGGGTGAACACCCGGTACTTGCGCTTCTCGCTCATCAGCCCCTCCGCGGGCGGTCAGAGCGACCATCGTCCCCAAGCCGGTCGGTTCAGGGAAGTGTCAACGCTCCCACAGGGTCCTCGTCACGCCCATCGCCGCTTCGCCGTGCCGCTCCCAGTGCGCCCACGCTCGGCCAGGTCGCCCAGCGCTGGTTGAACTGCGTCCCGAGCCACCTGCCTGGTGTCGACAGCAGGCCAGCAGCGATCAGAGCGCGGGCGTGCCGAGGCGCGAGCGCACGTCCCTCGAGGGCCTGTTGACCGTGGCGACGCTCGAGCAGGCGGAGATGGACGCTCACGTCCAACCGTGGCGCACGCACCTGTTCGACGACCCCGCTACCGCGGCGGGTCTTCCCGCCCAGGCGCTCTCAGCCGACATGGTGGAGATCTGGGGACGCCTCATGCTCGACCGCTTTCGCGACGAGGGCACGTTGGCCGGCGCCGAGGAGCGGGCCGAGATGGCCTTCCTGCTCGGATGGCCGTGCCGGGCTGCCGGGCGCGCCCCGGCAGCCCGGCAGGGGCAATGCGGGGCACTCGACTGAGCCGGCGGGCCGCCTGTGAGACGTCGGAGCCCAGCTGCCGACACTCGCAACGTGTCGACCTGCAGCCGGGAAGCTGGACAGAAACCGTACAGGCATGCACGTCGCCCGTTTGGTATTGAGCCCGGCGTGTCGCGGGCTGTGCCGACCGGCCTGCCCGTAGCGTCGCACACGGAGCAAGAACAGCGTGGCCGTCCGCGAACGTGCGAACGGCCCCCGGCGGCAACCGGGAGCCGTTCTTGTGCCGCCCAGTTGGGACAGAACTAAGGAGGCACTTGTGTCAACCGTAGCCCCAGGGGCTACACGTGCTCGGCAGGCTGGCCGAAAAATGAGAGCCAGTCTCGCGCGTGTCGTTCGTCTGCTCGCTGCCCTTGCGTCAAGGAGGGCTTTGCTGGCCATCCTCGTCGCGGGGTTGCTCACCACTGTCGGCGTGATCTATCCCAGCGTCGGGTTGGCGCTGGGCATCTTCGTCGGCGTCCTGAGCCTGTTCCGTCTAGGCAAGGGCTGACGTCGCGGGCAGGGCCAGCTCCGTGCCGGCCCTGCCCGGCTCGTCCTACACAGCACGTCCCCCGTCCGGCAGCTCTTAGAAGTGCACGTCGACCGCACTGACCATCGTGTCCGGGCTGGCCTCCTCAGCCCATCGGCCCTCCACCCGGAGCCACGCCAGCTCGGCCTCCCAGCCGACGCCGAGGGCGAACGGCCGCTGGAGCCAGCTCCCGTCCCGCAGGAGCGAGGTCCCGCAGAACGCTCCGAGGGTGGCGATCTCGACGTACGCCTCCCGCGGCACCTCGTCCGGGCTCAGCCGGCCGTCGGGCCGGGCGACGTCGACGGCCTCGCCGAACGCGGCGCGCAGCGCCAGGACGCGAGGCTGGGCGTTGTAGCGGGCCAGTGCCTCCCGGCGCACGTCGCCGCCGGCCACGGGCCGCTCGCGCTGCCAGAAGCGCCGAGGCCGTCCCTCGAGCTCGGCGCGGACCTCACGAGCCAGCTCGTCGACAGGACGAGTCGCGGGCAGGCCGTCGACCGTCGCGTGCCACAGGTCCCACGCCGACCCGGCCGTGGTCGCCGGGCGTCACGCTCTCGTTGCTCATCGCTTCCCCTCGTCTGTCTTTCCGATGTGGAAAGTGAAGCAGCAACTTTCCAACTTGGCAAGTGACAGCGAAGGGCCCCCACTCGGTCGAGTGGGGGCCCTGCTGGGGACCTGGGCGTCAGGCGACGCGGTCGGTCGGCTCGGCGTCGTCCTCGCCGTCCGGGTCGGTGAACCAGCCGGGAGGCGACGGCTTCACCGGCAACGGCTCGTACGCCAAGTGGCGCTCCGACGTGCACTGCCCGAACGGCCCGTCCGGGCTGAGCAGGATCGGCAGGTGATGGTCGAGCTGCTGAGCCATCCAGGCCGCCATCCCGTTGACCGGGTCGAGCCGGGCGCCCTCCCAGCTGCGCCACAGGACCTCCAGGCGCATGATCGCCTCGGCGTGGTCCCACCACTGCGGGCACCACTTGTGCTGCTGGCCCACGTTCCGCGGGAACGCGACGACGAACAGGTCGGTGACCCACTCCTCCAAGGACCCGTAGTAGGGCTCCCACTCCTCGTCCTCACCGGCCCCGCCAGCGCTGCCGGCAGGGGCGGGGACCGCTCCCTCAGCGCTCGCGGCCAGCAGCTCGGTCACGTACTCCAGGGCCGCCTCGAGCTGGACGATCCGGCGGCCGGCCTCGGTCAGATCGGCCGGGGGCGGCGGCCCGAGCTCCGCGACGTCGCCGAAGCCCTCCGCCTCGGTCACGGCCGCACCGCCCCGTCCAGCTCGACCGTGTCGTCGTGGCGCGGCTGGGCCGGAAGCGCGGCAGCTGCGGTGTTACCTGATGGGCGCCGTGCGACGCTCGTCCGCGCCACTGGGTGGTCCGGCCTAGGGCTCGGACCAGACATGGAACCGCCAACTCGCCTCGCTCAGATACCTCCAACCGATGTTCCAGGCTTGGTCATAAACTCATCGGTACCCCCCGAAGGGGTGGATGTGTTTCTGTTCAAGGGCGTTGATGACGCTGGACTACCAATTGAACGAGGCTCTCGGAACGCTCAATGCAACAGTGAGCAAGCTCAGGCCTTCAGTTGCCTTGTGACATCGCAGGGCGCGCAATCGATGGTTCGGCTCAGTCCGTTACCCAAAGATTTCACTCACCTAGCTGTGCAAGCTACATGGTTGGTTGAGAACCACGGCGACTTCACGGAAGCCACGGCCAGCTGGGTGATGAGACTGCCCGAGCGCGTCTGACAGATGGCCCTCGCCCGTGAGCCGCGGGCGAGGGCTATCGACCGTGGAGGCTTCCAAGAGCCCCCTTAGGGGTAGTGCTTGCGGGGCCGGCCCTCAACAACGGTCTGGTTCGCCCTCAAGGATTGGCTGATGAAGATCGACCCGGTGTGGTGGCCGCACTAGCTGTAGGCGGTAGCGCAAGGACAACGACACGTCACGCGGGTCCGGCCGACCACCGGGGTGAACTCTCCTCGCTAATCGCACGACTTTTATACGTCCTCCAGAAAATGCCTACGGCCGAGTTTCAAGCCGATTGTCGGCGGTGACGGCGTCAATGAGTTCGAGCGGCCCGGCCAGGACGGTGTGATCGGCGTCGATATCGGTAAGCACGAGCCAGGAACGGTCGGCCGGCCAGAGACCGGTCGGCCCGTGACGTTCAAACCAGCACTGATCTCGGTAGTGCCAGGTCCGCCCGAGGCTGCGCACGGCCGTCAATGGGCCGGTCATCAGCATGCAAGTCCGCAGGAGCTGGACCCGGGGCGCTGTGCTTAGCACTTCTGTAGGAAAAGCTGGCCCTTGCGGTGGTTCGACGTGCTGAGGGTCGCCGTAGAAGCCGACGGTCCCGCTCACCCAGGGCAGCTCTGCATCGATGGCCGCTACGCATGAAGCGTCAGATCCAGCCCAGTCCGTTAGGTGGTCCAGCAGCGCGTCCCAGCCATTCTCGCCCAGCTCGCCGAGATCGGGCTCCCCACCAGGCCAATCGCTGTGGACGGTGCGGCGGGCGTGCACGGTGCCGGATACCTCGTCCCAAGTGCTGTCCGGATGCAGAGGGCGGCCTGTCTGGTTGGCTACTTGAGCCCACGTTGCAGGGACCCCATTCGCGTCGCTGGCCGGGTGCAGCAATCGAGCGGTGGCTGCAAACCCAGGTATAGATAAGCCGTTGATGAAGGGGGTCGGCATCACGAGGCTGGTGAGCCAGGCCGCGTCGTTGAGGGAGCCGGGGGAAGCTGGTTGCAACGTCTGCGTGTGCACCTGACCAGTGTGGAGGTGGCGGCGTCTGGAAGCTAGCCTCCCGGTGCGAGAGGCACGTCTAGCCCGCGGACTGTCCAGCGTTGGGGCGAAGGAGTACCAGCAGCCGCGCTCGGCGCGACATGACTTGGAAGCCCCAGGCTTTGACCGGCGCACTCGCAAGCGCCGATTACCTTGACTACTGCGTAAAGCCGTAGAAGAACGGCAAGGCGGATGTTGCAGCTGCGTGCGCAGCGCTCATCATGTCGCCGGGGGCGCAACGTGTAGCAATAGCGTGCCGTGCTCGGCTGGAGCGTCACAATGGCTAGTCCTGCGGATGCGATTGAGACCGCGAGTGGGACTGCCGTGTCCGCCCCGCATGGGACACGAACACCCACCCCAGGCCCTCCCCGCCGATACCCCCCGCATCAGCCGCCGCCCGGACGCGACCCGCTCAAAGGCGTCGGAACGAGCCGGTAAGCGTCATTCTGTAAACCTGACGGTGCGATCGTCCCTCCACGGCAACGACCATCCCGTCCTCAGGCACCGCCGGCAGGCGTCCGCTCTTGCCGATGACAGGGCGTCTG
>NZ_JAANNO010000024.1 GCF_011250645.1 Motilibacter aurantiacus | reverse complement strand
TCGGCGGCGGCTACAGCCCCACGGCCACGTTCAACCTGCGCACCAGGTAGTCCCGCCCCGCTCCACCGGCTGCCCCCGGCCAGCACAGGCCGGGGGCAGCCCACTTCTGCCATCTCTCCACCCAGACCCAGGCCTTGGAGGCCGTCGTGCGCTTCACCCGTTCCCTCGCCCTCGTCACCCTGCTCGGCACCGTGTCCGGGGCGGCCGCCGCAGGAGCCCCGGCCGCACAGGCCGCGGACAAGGCCTCCCGGCTGCACATGCGCATCACGAACTCGACAGGGGAGCCGCTCAAGCTGTTGAGCAAGTCCCATGACGGATGGGAGTCCACTGGCAGCAACAGCCGACCGACCTCGCGGCGGGCCAGGTCGAGACGATCGACGTCTACGCCGCCAGCGACCCCAGCATCGACGTGGTCTACCAGGGCGCCCGGTCCGGAGTGGTCTTCACACTCGACGGCTACGTCCCCGCAGTCGGGCCGAACGTTGCCAGGGGGTCGGCCACGCAGGGCCAGTACCGGGTGCTCACCAGGACCGAGGGCGGCTACAACCCGACGCACACCTACGACATCCAGTTCGGCAAGTCCTTCGCGTACTCCGGCCACACGGAGACGTTCACCATCCCCGCCGGCATCAGTGAGCTCGACGTGTCGGCCGTCGGCGGCGCCGGTGGCTATCCCCTCCTCACGGTGTCCGACGACGGGTGGAGCGGCCCGTCGACCCCTAGGCGATCGGTGGCGCCCGTGGGCGCGCAGGTCACCGGCGTGCTCCCGGTGAGCACCGGAGAGGTGCTGACCATCGCCGTGGGCGGCAACGGTCAGAGCGGCATCGACAAGACAGCGCACGGCGGCTGGAGCGTGGGCGGCTACGGGGGCGGCGAAGGCGCCGGCGGTGGCTCGAAGAACCCTGCGGCCGGCGGCGGTGGCGCGACCGTCATCACCGACTCCGGTGGCCGCGTGCTGCTCGTGGCCGGCGGCGGCGGCGGGTCGTACGGCACGCAGGGCCAGCCCGACCCGGCTCGCCTCATCGGCACCTGGTACCCCAACGGCGGACGCGGCGGTCCCAGCCCGGCGGGCCCGTACGCCGGCGAGTCCGGCACGGGCGCGGTGGACGACACCCCTGCCGCCGCGACCGGCGGGCAGGCCGGAGGCCTCCGGGACGCCGCCGTCGGCACCCACGGCATGGACGCCACCGCGTCCTCGGGTGGGGCTGGAGGTGGCGGCGCCACCGGTGGTGCCGCCGGCCCCCGCCCCGCCTCAGGCGGAGGCGCAGGGTCGTCCGCAGCGCCCGGCCTGTCCACCGCCTCGGTGGCAGCAGGCCCGGCCGCCGGATGGAACCACTACTCCCAGCTCGGAGGGGTCGAGATCACCCTGCACTGAGCGATGCCTGCCGTGTCCTGGACCGGTGACGGCTTCCCCCGCGTGTGCTGTCGGCTCACAGCCGCACCCGTGGGTCGAGCCAGGCCTGCAGCAGGTCGACGCCCGCATTGACCGTGACGACGAGGAGTGCGTAGAGCAGTACGCACCCGAGGATCACGGGCAGGTCGAGCTGCTGCAGCCCCTCGTAGGTCAGCCGCCCCACGCCGGGGAGGCCGAAGGCCACTTCGGTGAGCAGGGTGCCGCCGCCCAGCAACGCCCCGAGATCGAGCCCGACCTGGGGCAGGACCGGCCGCAGGGCGCCCCGGAGCGCATGTCGGGTGAGCAGCCGACCCGGAGGGACGCCGCGTGCCCGGGCGGCCGTGACGTGGGGCGCGCCCAAGGCGTCGCCCAGGGAGTTGCGCAGCAGGCGGGCCGAGATGCCCGCGTACGCAAGGCCCAGGACGGCCCAGGGGAGGGCCAGGTGCAGGAACCACTGGCCCGGCGCGGAGGTCAGCGGCACGTATCCCGGAGGTGGGAGCCAGGAGAAGCCGTTGCGCCGCAGGCTTCCTTGTGTCAGCAGCAGGGTGACGGCGCCCAGCCAGTAGACCGGGATGCTGAGCGCCACGACGGACGCGACGTTGAGCAGCGGGTCGAGGGCGCCTCCTCGGCGCACCGCGGACAGCATGCCCAGCGCGAGGGCGAGGAGCCACCAGACCGCCGTCGCCCCCAGCACCAGCGAGAGCGTGACCGGGACCGCCTTCGCGATCTGCGGTGCGACCAGCAGGCCGGGGCTCGCGTAGGAGGCCAGGTCCTGCTCGACGAGCAAGGAGTCCATCAGGTGGACGTAGCGCATCGGGAGCGGGTCGTCGAGGCCGAGGGCCTCGCGTACCTGTCGGAGGGTCTCCGGCGAAGCACCCCGTCCGGCGAACCGGGCGGCGGGGTCGACCCCGGGTGTCGCGAAGAAGAGCAGGAAGACCAGCACGCTCAGGCAGAACAGCACGAACCCCGCTGCCGCGGCCCGGCGCGCGAGGAAGGCGAGCATCAGCCGTGCTCGACGCGAGAGGCGACCGCCGGGCCCGGCCGGGACGGGTCAGCGGCATTCCTCGCCGCGTCGGCGAGCAGGTTCAGGCAGACGGCGGTCGAGACGATCAGCAGCCCGGGCGCGACCGTCACCGCCGGGCGCGTGTAGAGCAGGGCGAGCCCGTCGTTGAGGACGGTTCCCCAGCTCGCGCGCGGCGACTGCACCCCGACCGACAGGAACGACAGTGCCGCCTCGGCGAGCAGGCTCAGCGCGGCCAGGACGGGCAGGACGGCCACCAGCGACGGCAAGGCAGCCGGCAGCAGATGCCTCCGGAGGACGTGCAGGTGGGACGCCCCGAGCGCACGCGCGAGGCGTACGTAGTCCGTCTCCCGCACCGCTCGGGCCTGCGCGCGCAGGGGCAGTGCGACGTACGGGACGTAGCCCAGGGCGATGACGGCGACGGGCACGGCCAAGCTGCCGGCGCCCAGGTGCACGGGCCCGAGACGCGCCTCGCCGGCGAGCAGCACCACGGACAGCGAGACCGTCAGCAGGTAGACCGGGAACGCCCAGACGAGGTCGAGCGCTCGCGAGACGATCGCGTCCAGCGCGCCACCGACGTAGCCGGCGAGCAGCCCCAGTGGCACGGCGATCACCGCGCACAGGACGGTCGCGCCGGCTGCGATCCCCAGGCTGAGCCGCCCGCCGAAGAGCAGCCGGGCGGCGACGTCGCGCCCCTGCCCGTCAGCGCCCAGCAGGTAGTGGCGCGGGTCCCCCGTGGGCCCGATGGGGACGACCCCGAGGCCGAGGCCCTCCGTCATCGGCTGCAGGACGGGCACGACCTGCCCGTCGACGACGGTGCTGCCGCTGACGTTCGAGGCGAAGGCGTCGGTGTGTGCGACGTGCCCGGCGTACAGCGGCGCAGCGAGACAGGCGAGGACGATCACCGCGAGCACGACCGCGGCCGCCCAGGCAGTGCGCCGAGGGACCGTCGAAGCGCGGGTCACTGCACCCAGAGCTGGCTGAGGAGCAGCCGGGACTGACGGCTGAAGCGGTAGTTGCCGACGCGGGAGGACAGCACGTCCACGAGCTTCGGCGTGATGAGCGGGGCCACGGGCGCCGCGGACATCACTCTCCGGTCGATGCGCGCCCACTTCGCGTGGGCCGCCCCCGGGTCGCTCTGCTCGGCCCGCTTCGCCTCCGCCATGGCGGCGTCCGTCTCCGGGTCGCAGTAGCCGGAGACGTTGATGCTCGTGTTGCTGCCCGGCCGGAACGACGCACACGAGAAGAGCACGTCGAGGAAGTCCGATGCGGCGGGGTAGTCGGCGTACCAGCTCGTCAGGCTGACCTGGACCGCGTTGTCGGTGTTCTGGATGTACGTGGTCTGCAGGTCCGCCGACATCGGCTGCATCCGCGCGGCGAAGCCGAGGTCGGCCAGGACGCTGCGCACGTACTCCCCGATGGAGCGGCTGACCTCGTCGTCCGGGACCAGGAGCGTCACCGTGCGGCCCGTCGTGCCGGACGCGGCCACGAGCTCCCTGCCGCGGGCGAGGTCGGGGCCGGTCCAGGCCCGGGTACCGCCCGCGCTGTAGGCGCAGTGCTCCTCGTGGCCGGGGAAGCCGGGCGGCAGGATCGTGCAGACGGGCGACGCGACGTTGCTGCCGCCGTACAACTGCGCGACCGCGCCTCTGTCGACGGCGAGGTTGACGGCCTGCCGGACGCGGACGTCGTCGAAGGGGGCCAGTCGCGTGTTCATGGCCAGGTACCACATCGCCATCAGCGGGTTGACGCGCACGTTCTGCGCGAACTCGCTGCCCAGCTCGGGAAGCCGGTCGGCGGGCGGAGGGTCATAGCTCCAGTCGGCGTCCCCGTTCAGCACGGCGGTGATCCCCGCCTGGACGCTGAGCCCGAACGTGTAGTCGATGGCGTCGGGGTAGCCCTCGGGCTGGGCGTCCGCGGACCAGACCGAGAAGTGCGGGTTGCGGACGAGCTCGAGCTTCCGCCGGGGGTCGTAGGCAGAGAACGTGTACGGGCCGGTGGTCGGCAGCGGGGTGGTGCCCGCGTCGTGAGGTGGCGAGTCGGCAGGCAGGACGGACGCGTGCGGCACGGCCAGCTTCTGCGTGAACTGGCTGTCGGGCGCGACGAGGGTGATCGTGACCCTGCGCGTCGCCTCGTCGCCCGTGACCCCGGGTAGCTGGCAGGTGTCCGGCTTGCGCAGGCAGGCGTCCGCGCCGACGATGCCGGCGTAGAACGTGCCGGCGGTGGGGCTGGACACCGTGAAGATGCGTCGGAACGAGGCGACCACGTCCCGCGTCGTCACCGGCTCGCCGGTCGAGAACCTGATCCCGCGGCGCAGCTCGAAGGTGTAGGTGCGCCCGCCGTCGGCCACCGTCGGCATGGCGGTGGCGAGGTTCGGGACCACGTCCAGCGAGCCCTCGCCGTCGACCTTGCGGAACGCGAGCAGCCCGTCGTACGTCGCCGCGAAGAGCTGCCAGTACTGCGGCGTGTAGTTGACCTGCGGGTCCAGGGTTCCCGCTGCCGCCCGCGCGACGAGGCGGAGAGTGCCTCCGCGGTGCTCGGGCTGATGACCCTGCCCGCCGGCCTCCACGGGGGCAGGGGAGGCCCACGACGACTCGAGCTGCGGCGGCTCCCCGGTGCACGCGGGGAGCAGGAGCCCCACCGTGCCTGCCGCCAGCAGCAGGCGCGCGCGGCGTGGGAGGGCGGTCACGGGCACCACCCACGCTCTCGGCGTCGAGGGCCGGCTCGACCGCCGCCCCGGGTGCCCACACGCTACCGCCGACCCCGGCTGGCGAAGGTGCTCTCGACATGCCCCGAGGGCCCGGGTCAGCCGGAGGCCTCCAGCTCCGCGAGGCGCCGGGCGGTGCGGTCGCGCACGACCTGGTCGGTACGGTCCAGGTGGGTCCCGAGGGCGAGCAGCCGGTCGTCGGCCTGCGCGAGCAGCCGGCGGGCCTCGTCGGAGCGGCCCAGGGCCAGGGCGGTGGCCGCGGAGCCCGCCAGGCACTCGGCCACCCCGCGACCGTTGCCGAGCCGGCTGCACGCCGTCCCCGCCTCCTCGAAGAGCGCCCAGGCCTGCTCGGCCTCGCCCTGGGCGAGGGCCAGCTGGCCCAGGTTGTGCAGGCAGCCGGTGACGTACCACCGGTCGTCGAGGGCGGAGAACAACCGCAACGCCTCGCGGGTGCGCCTCGTGGCCACGCCGACGTCGCCGCGGGCCCGCGCGACCTCCCCGAGGTCGAGCCAGGCGATGGCCACCGCCCAGGTGTCCTCACGCTGCTGCGCGAGGTGGAGGGCTTCGGTGTGCAGGCTCTCGGCGCCCTCCAGGTCGCCGCCGGCGAGGGCGAGGTAGTGGGCCCGGTAGCGGAGCACCCAGGCCAGGTCGAGCCACGCGTCGAGACGACGGCAGATGCGCTCGGCCTCGTCGAGCAGCTGCTCGGCCGCTGCCGTGTCGTCCTCGCTCTCGCGTACGACGCGGGCCAGGTGCGGAAGCGCGCGGGCCAGGCCGGCGAGTCCGTCGGCGTCGTCCTCGCCCAACGAGCGGAACAGGTGCACGGCGCGCTCGAGGTCGTCGCGGGCCGACAGCCGGTCCCCGATGGCCATGGCCAGCAGGCCCGAGCCCTGCCGCGCACGGCCCTGCGCGACCGCCCAGCTGCGCCGGTCCGGGTGGTTCCCTGCGGCGTCGGCGGATGCGAGGGTCTCCAGGATCATCCGCCGTCCCTGGCGCAGGTAGCCACGTCGCCACCAGTAGCCGACCATGCCGAGGGCGAGCTCCAATGCACGCATTGCGCTTCCGCTGGAACGCAGGTGCTCGAGGGCGGCGTCGATGTTGGCCGTCTCCTCCTCCAGCCGGCGCAGCCAGGCCGCCTGCTCCGTCCCCAGCAGGCCTTTCGACGCGTCGGTGACGACCTTCGCGTAGTGCTCCGCGTGCCGCTGCCGCACGGGCTCCTCCTCGCCCGACCCCGCCAGCAGCTCCAGGGCGTACTCGCGCACCGACTCGTCGAAGGTGATGCGGGTCGTCCGGCCGTCGCGCTGCAGCCGCAGCAGGCTGTGGTCGACCAGCGTGGACACCGTCGCCAGCGCAGGCCGGCCGAGGACCGCCGTCGCGGCGGTGAGGTCACCCCCGCCGCGCAGCACGCCCAAGGCCGCCAGCGCGTCGCGGGCAGCCGGCGGCAGCAGGCCGACGCTCCAGGCCACGGTGGCGCGCAGGGTCCGCTGCCGCTCGGGAAGGTCCGCCGGCCCGTCGACGAGCACCTCCAGCGATGACTCGAGCTGGGCCAGCAGGTCGCCGGGCGCCAGCACGGCGAGCCATGGGGCGGCCAGCTCCAGGGAGAGCGGTGAGCCGCCCAGCCGCCGGCACAGGGCGGCAAAGGACACAGGGTCGTCGATGACGTACGCGGGGTCGACCGCGCGGGTCCGCTGCAGCAGCAGCTCCGCCGACGGCGCCCGGTCCCCGGACAGGACGTCGTCGCCCTCGGGAAGCTCCAGCGGTGGCACGGGCCAGCGCTGCTCGCCCTGGACGCGGAGGGGGACGCGGCTGGTGGCCACCACCGCGACGGATGGGCAAGCGGTCAGCAGCTCGACGATCGAGTTTCCGCAGGACACGACCTGCTCGAGGTTGTCCAGCAGCAGCAGCGCCCTCGCAGTGCGCAGGTGCTCCACCAGCAGCGCGGGCACGGCCCCGCCCTCCTCGGGCGCGAGGCCGAGAGCACGCGCCACCGTGGGCAGCACCAGGAGCGGGTCGACGACCGCGGAGAGGTCCACCCACCAGACGCCGTCGGGAAAGGCGTCGCCCGCGGCCGCCCCCAAAGCCAGCGCCAGCCTCGTCTTCCCCGCGCCACCCGGGCCGACCAGCGTGAGCAGCGGCGTCGAGCCGCCGCGTACCAGGCCGGCGAGCTCGTCGACGGCGCCGTCGCGGCCGAGGAGCTGGGTCAATCGGCGCGGCAGCGACGGCGCGGGGCCGAGGGCGTCGCGTGTCGCCGAGGCCGACGTCGGCGTCGACGCCGACGCGGGGGGAGCGGGCGGTGCGAGCCTGGGGTCCTGCCGCAGGATCGCGGTCTCGAGCTGCGCCAGCTCGGGCGCGGCGTCGATGCCGAGCTCGTCGGCGAGCAGCTCTCGGACGGCCCGCAGCACCTCCAGCGCCTCGGCCTGGCGCCCGGAACGTACGAGCGCCAGCGCCTGCAGCACCCGGAGCCGCTCGCGGTACGGGTTGGCGGCGGCGTCGACCTCCAGGTCAGCGGCGACGCGCTGAGCGTCCCCCAACGCGATCCGCGCCACCGCCTGCAGCTCGCGCGCCGCCAGGGCGAGCTCCTGCAGCCGTGCACGCTCAGGGGCGGCGGCGTCGGCCAGCTCGAGGTACGGCTCGCCTCGCCACAGCGCGAGCGCGTCGTCGAGCAGCCCGGCGGCGTCCCGGGCGGCCTGCGGGTCGACCTGCGGGATAGCGGCCGCGGCGCCCGGCCCGAGCCGGGCCTGCGCGCGCCGGACGCTCTCCTGGAAGCGGGCGCTGTCGAGCGCCTCGGGTGGGACGTCGAGCAGGTAGCCACCGCCGACCGTACGGATCACCGTTGGCGTCGCGCCGCGCCCGCGGACGGGCTCGAGGGCCTTGCGCAGCCCACTGAGGTAGGTCTGCAGAGTGTGCTGGGCCCGATCCGGCGCGTCGTCGCCCCACAGCAGGTCGATGAGCGCGTCCGCCGAGACCAGGTGGCCGCGGTGCAGGGCCAGGGCGCAGAGCAGGGCGCGCTGCTTGCGGACCCCGAGCGAGATCGGGCCGTCGCGGCCGACCGCCTCGACGTTGCCCAGCACGTTCACCCGCACGCACGAACTCTAGTGAGGCCGGCTGGGCAGACCTCCGGTTATGAGCCGATGCCTCCACCGTGCTGGTGCGCGGCGCTGCCGCAGAGGCCGCCTCATGTGCGTGATGGCCGATGTGTCTCCGGTGGGTCCCGATCAGTATCTGAGAGCAGTGGAGGATTCGGGCTTCCCACGCCTCCCGGCCACGGCAAGGCGTCACCGGGCGTGCACCATCGCTGATGGAGCGGGCACGGGTGTCCCGGTGCGACCCACGCGCTGCCGGGAGTGCGCCCGGCTCGACCGACTGCATCCGACCGCGATTGTCGGGCGCTCGGACGCTGCGTCCGGTCACAGTGGACACCGGAGGAGGCCCCGTGATCGCAGCACTCAACCGTCTCGTCGACCTCGTCGAGGAGCACCTGGATACGCCGACACCAGGGCACTCGTTCCGGAAGCGGGTTCGGGGGCCGGTCCGCGAGCGTCACTGTGAGCACCCGCAGTGGTCCGAGGGCGACGAGATGATCAGGTCGCGTCGGCTGTCGCTCGTGGCCCGACAACTCTTCTGAGTCCCAGCGCCGCAAGCACGGCACCCGCGGCGAGCATGGCGACGCCTGACATTCCTCCGGCGTCGTACACCGCGGTCGCGCAGAGCGCCCCGAGCGCTCCGCCGGTGAAGGCGGCCGCCATGAAGGCGATGTTCGCGCTGGCGCGGTCGGTGGGGTTCTCGGCGAAGAACCGCACCTGGTGGGCGACCTGTGCCCACAGGGCGCCGAGGGTCATCACGAAGACCCCAGCTACCACGGCAACGGGCGACCATGCCGAGAGCGCTACAGCGCAGGCACCCACGCACGTCATGCCCAGTGCGGCCACGAGAAGCCGGAGAGGGGTGACCCTGCTCAGCAGCGAGCCGCCCAGTGGGGTGAGACCTGCCGCCACGACGCCGGCCGCGCCGAGACCGGTGGCCTCGAGCTCTGACCAGCCGAGTGCGACGAGGTGCACTCCGGCCGTCGTCCAGACGGCGTTCAGCGCGAAGAAGCCACCGGCCTGCATGACCATCGACTGGCGGAGCACGGGCCTGGTCGCGGCCACGCGTGGCATTGAAGCGATGGTTGATGAGTAGGGGGAGCGGGTGGACGGCGCCGCACTGGGGAGGACCCGCCAACACGCGGCGCCGAGCACCAGGACGGCGCCGGCGAAGGCCCATGGCACGGCGCGCCAGCCCCATGCCTGCGCGAGCGTCCCTGCCACCAGTCGGCTGCCGAAGATGCCCAGGCCGATGCCGGCGGTCAGTGCTGCCAGGAGCCTGCGCACCCCTGCCTGATCGGTCAGCAGGGGAACGAGCGGCACGAGCAGTTGCGGGGTCACCGAGGCCAGCCCCACCAGCAGGAACATCACGGCGAGGAGGCCCACCCCCGGGCTGGCTGCCGCCAGCCCCAGCGTCACCATGCTGGCGCCCATGACCGAGGCGAGCAGGAGCCGCGGTCGCACAAGCCCGATGAGCGGCACGAGCAGGACGATCCCGACGGCGTAGCCGAGTTGCGCGAGCGTGGCAGCCACACCGATCTCGCTCACTGTGGCCCCCAAGTCCTCGGCCATCCGAGACAGCAGAGCCTGGGGCAGGTAGACGCCACTGATCGTGACGGCGCAGACCGCCGCGAGCAGCGACGATGCGGACCGGGGCAGCGCGGGCGGGGCGGCGTCCGACGACGTGGTCGTGCCGCCCCCGCACCTCCTCAGGCCAGCTCCGCTCATGCCGGGGAGGCGTCGAGGGCGGGTGCGTTCGCCACCATCGTCCGAGCCAGCTGCAGGAGGAGGTCCTCGGGCCGGGGAGGCAGCAGCCCGCCCCGGGCCGCGATCACGGGCTCGAGGCGCGCCCAGGCCGCGACGACCAGGTCGCGGGCGCGATGGTCGGCGCCATCGCTCATCCGCCCGGACTCCTTGCGCACCTGGCCGTCGACGAGCACGGTCTCGACGTCGGAGGGGCGGGTGTGCAGGACGTAGGTCGCGATCGGATCAACGACGGGACTGTGGTGCAGTGCGTCCTGACGGACGATGAGGAGATCGGCCTGCTTCCCGACCTCGATGGAGCCGACCCGGTCACCCATGCCCAGAGCCCGCGCGCCGCCGAGGGTGGCGACGTGGAGGACTTCGACGAGGCTCACCGGCCGACCCGAGAGGCTTAGCAGCCCGGACTCCTGCAGTCCCGGCTCCTGTTCCTGCACCGTCGCCAGTCGGAGCGCGAGCAGCATGCATCGGAAGGGATCGGCAGGGTTGTTCGCCTGGATGTCGGTCCCCAGGCCGACCTCCACGCCGAGCCGGCGCGCCCGGTTCCAGACGGGGAAGCCCATGCCCATCTGCGACTCCGTCTCCGGCGTGGAGGAGACGGCGGCACCGGCGTCGGAGAGCATTCTCAGCTCGTCGTCGGAGGCGGCGGTGACGTGCGAGTAGACCTGGTTAGGTCCCAGTAGGCGGGCACGGTGCAGCCACTCGATCTCCGCGGGCAGGCCCGGACCCGGCACGGAACGCGCGTGAACGGTCAGCCCGAGCCCGAGCTCGGCGGCGAGCGCGTACTCCTGCACGGTCTGGGCCCACGGCACGGAGGCGAGGTCGTTGGCTGCGACGCCCACCATCACCCGCTGTCGGACAGAGAAGGGCTGTGCCTCGTTCAGCGATGCGAGGAGGTCCCGGCGGTCCTGCTGGCCGGCGGAGCTGGGAGCCTGCGGGTCGGATGTGGTGAGCCCGAGCATCCACCGAGCCCGAATGCCGGAGTCCCCGACGGCGCGGAGTCCCTCCTCTGCGTGCTCGCGGGAGTTCGCCGCGTGCATGTGGTCCAGTGTGGTCGTGATGCCCGCATCCAGAGCGGCTACCGCTGCGGCGTAGCTGCCGGCGTAGACGTCCTCAGGAGTGTGCGCAGCGGTGTGGTGGAAGCGCATGCCCCACAGGAAGTCGATGATCGACCACTCGGAGGCCGCTCCGCGCATCGTCGTCTCCCACAGGTGGTGGTGCGTGTCGACGAACCCCGGCGCGACCAGCCTGCCCCGGGCGGAGAGCACCCGAGCACCCGCGGGGATGGCCAGCCCAGTGCCCACGGCCGCGATCCGGCTGTCCTGGACAAGCACGTCTGCCCGGCGGATGTCGGCCTCCAGCGGGTCGCCGACCAGGACCAGCCCGCCCTCGATTAGTACCGCTCCGTCTGCTGCGCCCATCGACATCTCCAATGTAAGAGGCTCTTGCACGGGAGAGGCTATGCGAGGATGTAAGAGACTTCAACACCCAGTAGGACGGAGTGCTGCGCATGCCCAAGAGCTCCTACCACCACGGCGACTTGCGCAGCGCGCTGCTCGAGGTGACGGCGCAACTCGTGCGGGAGAAGGGGGCGCGCGGCTTCAGCGTCTCGGAGGCGGCTCGTCGGGTGGGCGTCTCCATCGGTGCGCCCTACCGGCACTTCGACGATCGCGAGGCGATGCTGGCTGCGGTCGCGACGAGGGGGTTCACCGAGCTGCAGGAGGCGCTCGACAGCGTCGCTGATCCCGGTGATCCGGTTGCGAGAACGGTCGCACTTGCGGAGGCCTATGTCGGCTTCGCGCTTGCGGACACCGCGCGTTTCGAGGTGATGTTCGCCGCGAGCATCGACAAGGACCGACACCCGGAGCTGCTCGAGGGCGCGGTCCGGGTGCAGGCTCGTCTCGAGAACGCGCTCCGCGAGCTCGTGGGCCATGACCCTGCAGGGCTGGTCCGCCGTGCCGCAGAGCTCTGGTCGATCGCGCACGGTGTCGCCGCGCTCCTGGTGGAGAACCGTCTCGCGCACGTGGTCGGCCCCACAGGGGAGAACACGGTTGTGGCCGGCGCTGTGCGAGCGTGGGCGACGGGGCTCGCTGCCTAAGCCCGCTCGGTGCCGTGGATGTATGCGCGTGCGGCTCGCGGATTGAGCTGGTCGTCGGTCTGCGGCGCGTGCCGTAGGCGAAGGAAAGCTCGTGGAGCGATTCGCAGCTGCTGACGGTCGGTAACAGGCTGCGGGCCGGCCAGGCGATCGCCGCGTTCGGAGGGCGGCATGACCGTGAAACGCTCCTGAGCGCGACCTCTGCTCGTGGCTGGTCCTTGTGGGTGATGCAACCGGCGGACAGGCGGTGTTCGTATGGGTGGTCGTGAGCGAGTCCGAGCGCGCTGTCGACGCCGCCTCATCAGCCGGGTTCTCGGCGTTCTACGCCGCCACGGCACCGCGGATGGTGCAGCACCTGTTCCTGCTCACGGGCGACCTGTCGCGGGCTCAGGAGTGCGTGCAGGACGCGTACGCCCAGGCCTGGCGTCGGTGGCCGCATCTGCAGGACGGGGACCCGGCGGCATGGGTCCGGCGGGTGGGGTGGCGGCTCGCCGTCAGTGATTGGCGGAGGCGCGCGGCGTTCTGGCGCGCTCTGGCCCGTCACGGCGTGCCGGCCGACGCCCCCCGGCCCCTCGGAGGAGGCGGTAGCCGTTCGTGACGCCTTGGCGGTGTTGCCCCGCACGCAGCGTGAGGCGCTGGTCCTGCACTACTTCGCGGACCTGTCCGTGCAGCAGATCGCGGACATGCTCGACGTGCCGACTGGAACGGTCAAGGCACGGCTGGCCCGCGGCCGCAGGGCGCTCACACCTCTCTTGACTGACTCGCCCCTCCCGACGGAAGGCTCTACATGCGCGACGAGCTGACGAGGGCCGCGTCCCGTCTGCGGGACGAGGACTGGAAACCCCTCACGCCCCCGGCGGAGGCCGTCCTGCAGCGCGCCCGCAGCGCACCTCGGGAACGCAGACGGGCCGGCGGGTTGCGGTGGGCGGTTCCGGCGACCGTCGCCGCCCTGCTCGCGGCCGTGACCGGAGTCGGGGTCCTTGCGACGGTCACCGAGCCCGCGGACACCGCGGGCGGCGGACGGGGCAGCGCGGGCGGCGTGCAGGACGTGACGTTCGCCGCGGTGACGCTGCGCGTCCCGGAGGGCTGGGTCGTCGACCCAGTGGCTCCGAAGTCCCCGGATGGCCGGTTCCAGGTCCCGGAGTGGGCAGAGGCCGCCTGCGTCCACCCGCCCGGCACAGGCGGGGACAGCGCGTGTGCCGGAGGCGTGCTGATCCAGAGGGCCACCGCTACCGGCAAGCACGTCGAGCTCAGCGTGAGCGCCGGCCTGGTCTGCCGTGACCTCGCGCCGGCCAAGCGCGGCTGGGGCTTCTTTGACGGGGACTCGGCCAGGACTGAGCTCGACGGTCGGCCAGCTAGCCGTAGCGGGTTCACCTGCATCCGGCCCGGGGCCTCCCGGATCGGTAACGACGGGAGGCCGCTGGACCCCGCTGATGCGTACGCCGAGTACGAGACGTGGACAGTGGTGAACGCACAACTCCTGCTGCAGGCCGACGCACGAGCCCCCGAGGCGGTCAGGGCCGCTGCTTCCGCTCGGATCGGCGAAGGCGGCGGCCCCACCACAAAGCGGCTGGACGCACAGGGCCACGGCGTGACCTTCGCCGTCCCGCTCGACTGGTTCGACTGGACAACCGGAGCAATGTGCCTCTACAGCCCAGGCGCGGAGCTCACCTGCCCCGTCAACGGCATCACCGTCCGTGGGGCGGCGTGGTTCACCGGCGAGGGCACATCCGCGGCCAGCACCGGCGGGCCGGTGACGCCCGCGCCCGACAGCGCCCTCGGCTACATCCCCACCGACGCCAAGGTCAAAGCCGACATCCCCGCCGCGTGCGGACGAGCCACCAGGACGAGCAACACCAACGCCGAGAACCCCCGGCGCCAGCTCCTCGAGTCCGGTAAGCGCGATCTCGGTGGAGAGCAGGCCGAGTACCGCGAGTGGCTGGCCGAGTGCCCGGACGGCACCACGTTCACTTGGCGGCGCTGGTGGTTCCCACAGCGCCTCACCATGCTCGACTCCTACGACACGACCGGCGGGCTCGACCCAGCAGCTATAGACGAGATCGTCGGCACCATCTCGTGGGCCTGACGGCCGGTCCGCCGGCGCCCAGCAAGCAGCCTCACTGAGCAGTCCTGCGCTCCGGTCCGCGGCATGAGCGAGCGCTTGACCTCCGCCACACGAGCTTGGCTGCATTAGGACGTCGATGCTGTAGGCGTCAGGCGACACCTCAGCGGGACAGGGAGATTGATGGCTATCTCTGTGCCGCTGAGGTCGGCGAGGACGAGCCGGCCGGACAGGGGTGCTTTGAGGACGACTGTGACGCCGTCCGCGCAGTGGTCCCGGTTGCTGCCCTGCGGCACGAGGCCCACGACCTCGAGCCGGACGTCCTCGTCGGTCTCCTTCGCGGTCACGTCGTACGGCTGGCCGTTGCAGTTGGCGAGGCCAAGAAGCAGTGTTCGACCGTCCGGCTGCAGACTTACTTGACGAATCGTGACTCGTTCGCGCTTGCTCCCGGTTCCGTCTGCGCATCCAGCTACCCGAGGGCCGCGACGCCCAGTGCCAGGGCGAGAGCGCGGGCGTCTCGCCTTCTCTGGAGACTTCGCCCCGTACCAGTCTTGCAGCATCGCCCCCGCTCGCAGGACCGGACGGAGCGGCGAGAATGGGGACGCAGGACACGCGCGGTCGGATGAGCGTGCGCCTTGGGCCCGAAAGCCCACTGCGCGCGGAGCACCTCGGCGCGAGCGCCTAGCAGCTGACCGACTGCAGCACCTTGGCGAGTTCCACCGGTCGGCTCACCATTGGCCAGTGCCACGTCGGCAGCTCGATGTACGTCCAGTCGCCGTCGACCATGTGCGCGAACATCGGCACGGAGGGCGCCATCTGCCGCACTTGCTGGAGGCTGAAGCTGCACAGCACGCCCGTCCGCGGCAGGCGCTCCCAGGCGCCGGTGAGTGCGACCGGCTGGGTGGCGGTGCGCCAGGGCTGCGGCTGCGAGCCTTCGACCAGCGCGGCCACGGCATCGTCGTCGACCTCGGACGCCTCGGCGGCGAGCACGGCCCAGGGCGGCGGTGGGAGCTTCCAGCCCTCGCCGAGTGTCATGACGAGATCCTGGTTGGCCGCCCGCGCGTCGGGTCCCTCGAAGTCGGCCTGCGCCATGCCGTCCGGCAGGGGACCCGAATCGATGTAGACCAGGCGGGCCACACGCTCAGGCACGCGGTCTGCCGCACCCGTCGTCACGAGGGCGCCGTAGCTGTGGCCGACGAGCACGACGTCGTGCAAGTCGTGCTGCTCGAGCAGGTGCACGACGTCGTCGATGTGGGTCGTCAGGTCGGTCTCCGGCGAGGCGAGGTGTGCGCGCTTGCCCATGCCGGGGAGGTCGACGGCGTGTACGACGTGGCCGCGTGCGCTCAGCGAGTCTGCGACGTGGCGCCAGACCGAGGCGCCGAGCCAGAAGCCGGGGACGAGGACGTAGGTGGTGGTTTTCATGACCTCGACGCTAGGGTGGTTTGTGGACAGTTTCCGCCCGGTATTGGCGCTGGGTATCGCCGTCCTCGCCAAGCAGCACCAAGGAGAGCCGTGACCCGCCCCACCGCACGCGTGCTGGCGATGCTGGAGCTGCTTCAGGCGGGCGGGCAGTGCACGGTCGGCGATCTTGCGGCTCGGCTCGGGGTCGACGAGCGGACTGTCCGGCGCTACGCCGAGCACCTTGCCGACCTCGGGGTTCCGGTCCAGGCGCAGCGGGGCAGGTACGGCGGCTACCGGCTCTCGCCCGGCTACAAGCTGCCGCCACTGATGCTCACCGACGATGAGGCCGTCGCCGTCGTCCTGGGCCTGCGGGCCGCGGAACGCGCGGGGCTCGCCACCACCGACCACGCGGCGACGGCGAGCGCGCTGGCCAAGGTGTCGCGTGTGCTGCCGCGGCCCCTGAGTCAGCGGCTCGACAGCCTGCTGTCGACCGCGCACTTCACGACCCCGGCGCGCGCCAGCTCTCCCGCCGGCGCCGACACGCTGCTCGATCTCGCCTGGGCAGCGCAAGCGCGGCGCACCGTCGTGATCGCCTACACCGCCTGGGGCGGGCAGGAGTCGCAGCGGGAGGTCGACGTCTACGGCCTGGTCTTCCACTCCGGTCGGTGGTACGCCACCGGACACGATCACGGCCGTGACGATGTGCGGACGTTCCGTTTGGACCGAATCGCTTCAGTCAGGCAGGGCGACGGCTCCTACGTCGTGCCAGCCGACTTCGACGCGGCGATGCAGGTCGTGTCCGGCATCGCGGCGGTCGGGTGGTCGCACGAGGTCGCCGTCGTGCTGCGGACCACCCTCGCGGAAGCGGGCCAGCGACTGCCTCCGAGCGTGGGACGGCTGAGCGAGCACCTCGACGGCGTGCTCCTCGAGACGCGCGCCGAGCACCTTGACGGCATGGCCTGCATGCTGGCGGGGCTTGGCTGGGACTTCGAGGTGATCACCCCCGACGTCCTGCGCGACGAGGTCCTCGCCCTATGCGACCGCCTCCGGGTCAGCGCGGTGCGTGGCGCCGTCGCCGGCACCACGGCTGGTCCGCAGATTCCGTGAGCGACACCGCCCGGCCGCACATTCCCAGCTCGTCACTGCGACGCCGCGTCCGGAGACCGGCACGGGCGGGCGACAGGCCACGCCCGGCCTGCGGCACGAGCGGCCGGCCCGCGCCCTGACCGCGGCATGAGCGTGAGGCCGGCGTTGCTGCTGTTGTCGGCTCGATGGTCGGAGAGCCTTGGCTATGGCGCCTGAGGGTCGGTTCAGGCTGGGCCGACGGCGCGGGTGAGCCGTCGGGTCGCTGCGGCGAACTCGGCGGCGGGCGAGTCTGGGGAGCCGGCCACGATATGGGTGACCACGTTGCGCCCGACGGGGACGACAGCTGCGTACCCGACGACCTGGCGGCCGGACTGCAGGCGAAGGGCCACTGCCCCCTTGGGCATGCCCTTCAGTGTCGCCTTGACCACGTGGTCGCCCTTGCAGCGTGCCTTCCGCCAAGAGGTGGCGGCGTTGGCGACGTCGCGGGCGGTGCGGAAGCTGAACGCGGAGGCCATCGTCATCTTGTCCTCGGTCGCTGCGCCCGTGACGGCCGCGGCGTAGAGCCCGCGAGGCATCTTGAGCGCGCACAGATCGGCGACGCCGCCGAACTCGGCCTCGGGGTCGTTGGACGGGACTGCGTGCACCGCGGGCATGCCCGCGGGAGTCGCCTTGGCGGCGAGCAGCCTCTTTGACAAGCTGGCCTCGGACAAGGGGGCAGCGCCCGCTGCGACGGTCAGAGGTGCAGCCGTCACCTCGGCTGCGCCGGTGAGCGCCATCGCCATCAGGACGAGGACTGCCGTCATCTGTCGGACGTGCGTCAGCACGGTCTTCCTCGCCATCCTCGCGCCAGGTCTGCCCGGGCAGCGTGCCGGAGGGAAGCTTCGCCCCCGGCGACAACGAGCCAAGGAACGGTGAACAGCTCATGAGCCGACGATGCGCACGTCTGGCAACAGGAGGCGCGCGGGCACGCGGGACGAGCATGCGCCGGCGTGCCGACGCAGGACAGGGCGACGCACAAGGTCGCGGGCCGCGGTCGAGGGCTCGGGAGCGGGACGCCTCGCGCTCGACGAGGACGGGATACCCGACCGGCCGCGCCGTCCTCCTCGCCCAGCTGGCGACGGTGTACGGCTGAACCAGCACACGACGCGCTGCGGGTCGCCCCGCTCGGCCGTCGACGGCCAGGCAGCCCGGCGGATATCGGCAGGACGGCAGGTGGCAGGTCAGAGACGGCTTCCCAGCCGGACGGTCGCGAGCTGATGAACGCGCCAGAGCGCTCGAGTCTGGCACCGCCCGCGCCGCGGCATGAGCGTGCGAGTTCGCGTGCGTCACGTCTCTGCATGATTGTGCAGCCCAGAGACAGGGTCGGCTCGCTGCGCGAACGGGGCGGGGCGCGCACAGCTGTTGCCCGAATGCCGATCCTCGACCGGGAGCCTCTCGGACGCGCCCGTGAGCGGACGGGGGCATGTTCGGCGTATCGAGGGGCGCCGTGAGATCCCGCGCGACCTTGCGGCCTCGGGCCGCGTCTACTTGACGTGACCATTCGAGCGACGCAGCCTCCGGCAGGCTGGCGGGCGACGTGACCGAAGCAGAGTTCGAGCAGCTGTACGCGGCCTGCGCGCCGCGGCTCGTGCGCGCTGTCTATGCCGTGACCGGGGACATGAACGAGGCCCAGGACGTCGTCAACGAGGCCTTCATGCGGGCCTGGGCCGCGCGGCGCAGCCTGGGGCGCGTCGATCAGCCCGAGGCGTGGCTGCGCACTGTTGCAGTGCGGCTCGCTGTGAGCCGCTGGCGCCGCACCCGCACGGCGGCAGCTGCATGGCTGCGCAAGGACATCGCTGAGGCGGTGCCCGAGGTGTCGCCGGACAGCGTCGCACTGGTGGCCGCGCTGCGCCAGCTACCCGACACGCAACGGGTGGCGGTCGTCCTGCACTACTTCTACGACCTGCCTCTTGCACGGATCGCCACCGAGACGAACAGCTCGCTAAGCGCCGTGAAGTCCCGCTTGTCCCGCGCCAGGACCACGCTCGCCGTGTTGCTCGCCGACCCCGCACCCCAGGAGCCCTCCCGTGCCTGACCCCGATCTGACAACCGCCTTCCACCGCCTCGACGAGGAGCTGGCCCGTGCCCGGGCCGCACACCCGGCCGCAATCTCGCCCCTGGTCCGGGCCCGGGCCCGCCGACAGCGACGGCTCGCCGCTACGGGCGGAGGACTCGCGGTCGCGAGCATCGTGGCCGGAGTGAGCGTCACCACCGGCGCTGCGCCGCAGGGAGGCGGCACCTCGCAGTCTGAGCTGAGCGCCGGCGCCTCGACCCCGCAGACGCCGCTGCCTGTGCCCACCGCATGCGCGGACCCGACGTCGTATGACATTCCGGCGACCGAACCTGACCGCGTGCTGCAGTTGAGCGCCGGCACCGGCGCTCTCAGCGCACTGCAGCTGACCCCCGCCGACCTCGGCGCTGGCTGGGCCGAAGCCCCCACAGGCACCCTGATCGGCGCGCTGCCCGGCTTTCCCAACTCCGGCAGCTACGCCGACGTCGACGCCCGGTCCCTGCGTACGGACCAGAACGCCGCCTCCGCCAGCTGGACGATCCACCAGACAACCGTGCAGATGAAGCCCGGCCAGGGCTCCGCGAGCTGGCAGGAGGTCACGGACCGGCTGCTCTGCACCACGCCCGAACACGCGGTGCGCGTGCTCGACGCCGGCGAACACGCGGGCGCGCGGTGGCTCGTTGTGCGCCACACCTTGCCCACCAAGGTGACTCGTGACCGCGGCAACACCCTTCCTGACGGCCCTGCCGTCACTCAGTGGCGGGTGATCGTCAACCAGGGGGACCTCCTCACCATCGTCGACGTCGACCGGTGGGGCGGCGGGGAGTTCATCAACTCGGAGCTTCCCACCCCCTGGGCGCAGGCGCTCGCAAGAGCCACTGTCGCTCGCCTGACCGGACAAGCGCCCAACCCGATGCCCACCCTTCAGTAGCGACCACTGGAAGCCGGCCCTTTCAGCAGCAAGGGGCGGCACTGCAAGCCTGGTGGGGTGTGGTCGTTCACCATCCCGGAAGGGGAACGGCCTACAGTGACGCCACATGTCAGGGACAGGCCGGGGTGCTTTCGACGGCCTGCCATCGGTTTGCTCCGTCCGGCGAACAATCCCGCTCGGGTGCCTTCTGCGGATGCGGCCGTCACCGGCTATCGCGCACTCGGGCTGAACGTGTAGCGGGTGGCGTAGAGCCTCCGTCCACCGGTGCCCGTATGTTCATCCGCCGCAGACGTTGCCGATCATCAGCACGACCGGGCGAGGCGCACGCGCCGCGACGGCGGCATGTGAGTGCGTGTGGGCGGGCGTGAGGAGCGTCTG
>NZ_JAANNO010000023.1 GCF_011250645.1 Motilibacter aurantiacus | reverse complement strand
CATCGTGGCCGCGGCATTGCTCGGCCCGCAGCGTGCTGCACATTCGCGGCTACTTGTGGGGGCGTGAGGTCGGTGATGCTCGCGGTGGCCCTGGTGGTGACAGGCCAGGCCCTGCACTCGAGCAAGGACGATGCTCCCCATGCCACGGCGTGGCTGGACATGCCGGACGAGGAGTGCACGCGCGCCGCTGACAAGCCGTGCGTCGGCACGGGCGAGTGCTGAGCGATGCGCGGGCCGGTCAGCGGTGGAGCGAGACGGTCGGTCACTCACCGGGGTGGGGAATCTGCGGCATGTCCGCTCCCGGGCCGAGGTCCTGGGTTGCGACCCAGCCGGGTGCATCGACGCGCACAGCGGCCGGGCCGACGAGCTCGCTCAGCTGGGCCTCCAGCTGCCGCAGCGATTCGCTCCCGATCCGCCGTGCCCACTGCTCGCGCAGCTCGTCGAAGATCGCTTCCCCCTCCTTGAGGAGGGCGAAGCCCCGCTCGGTGACCCGCAGCCGCTTGCGCCGGGCATCGGTGGGATCCGCCTCCCGCACCACGTAGCCCCGCTCCTGCAGCACGCTGATCGTCTGCGCCGCGGCCTGCTTGGTCACGGACGTACGCCGGCTCAGCTCCGAGGCGCTGTCCGCGCCCGCGGCGATGGCTCGGATCGCGAAGTCGTGGACCGGTCGCACGTCGTCGTACCCGCGCCGGCTGAGCTCCTCCTGAGCGGACTCCACCAGAGAGCGGAACCCCCCTAGCAGGAGGAGGGCCAGGTCGGCACCGGAGCGTGACACCGGTCCAGCCTAGCCACCCCCTGGACATCGACAAGCATCTTGTCTAACCTGATCCGACAAGCTACTTGTCCATAGGGAGAAGCCATGTCCACGTCCGCCGTCACCCCGGCCACCATCCCCGAGGTCAGCCACCACCACGCCGAGGTCAACGGGACGAGGCTGCATCACGTCCAAGCCGGGGCCACCGGTTCTCCCGTCCTGCTGGTGCACGGCTTCCCCGAGACGTGGTGGGCCTTCCACAAGCTCATCCCGCTGCTGGCGCAGCACCACCGCGTCATCGCCGTCGACCTGAGAGGGTTCGGCGACTCCGACAACGGCCCCGGCGACTACGACAGCACCACCTCCGCAGGGGACCTGCACGCCCTGGTCGAGCATCTCGGCCTCGGCCCAGTCCACGTCGTGGGGCAGGACCTCAGCGGTGGGGCGGTCTTCCGGTTCGCCAGCTGCCACCCCGCGGACGTCCTGAGCCTCACCGCGATCGAGATGGGCCTGGCCGGGTTCGGCCTGGAGGCGCTCGCCGACGTCACCCGCGCAGGTGCGTGGCACATCGGGGTCCTGGCCGCGCCGGGCATCCCGGAGATGCTGCTCGCCGGGCGGGAGCGTGAGTTCCTCGGTGACTTCGCCTTCCCTGCCATGACGGCCGTGCCGGGGTCGGTCAGTGCCGATGACGTGGCCGAGTTCGCCCGGACCTACTCCCGACCTGGAGGGTTCCGGGGTGCCAGTGGCCTCTACCGCTCGATGCTGGGTGAAGGTGCGGACATCATCGCCCTGGCCGCGACGCGCCCGCTCACCGCACCCGTCCTGGCCGTAGGGGCCGGCGGTGGCGCCTTCACGGAGTCCACCTTGTCCGCAGCCGTCGGCTCCACCGTCCGCTCCGTCCAACTGCAGGGCGTGGGGCACTACGCCGCCCTGGAGGCCCCGGGCCAGGTCGCCGCTGCCCTTCTGCCCTTCTTCCAGGACGCCGACGCCCTGCCCACTGCCGTCCGCCAGCGCTCGTGAGGCGGGGCCCACCCAGCCGCCCGCGGGAGGCCCTCATCAGCCACGCCGCCGGCGCGCCCAAACGTGCATCCGGAATCTGCACGCACGTGCGGACGCCGCTCGCTCGAGGTCTACTTCACGACGACCGCGGACGAGACGACCGCACTCGCTGTCATGCCAAGAGCCCATCGCGACTCAAACCCGAGGCCGGCATCCAGGGCCGGTCACGCGGACCAAGGACTGGACGGTCCCCTCAACGCCCGAAGCGTGGATGACCTGCGCCGTTGACGCCTCGCTGCTGGGAGCGACCGCGACGACGTCACCACGGAACTCCGGCGGGAACGGGGTGGGCGCGACGCCGGCCCTTCCAGCAAGGAGAAGATCCTCAGAGGTCAGGAGACGAGGGAACCCGGGCAGTCCCCTCCGCTACCGCACTCCGCGGCATGCGCCTGGAGCTGGAGCGCTCTGCCCACTGTGCACAGGTCGCCCGCAGCCCCTTCAGGCGAGGCGGTGGCCGGCGGTTCCGCCCGCGGTCCCGTCCTGGGTTGTTAACGCGCAACTACGCGCGCACCGCGGCTACTTATGGTCGACGTACGGCTCGAGCCCGGCCAGGCTGGGTCGAGGTGTCCGGCGGGGTCGCTCTCACTGCGGCTGCCCGCGACGTGTTGGCGTGGCTCTCACATGGCGTGCGTCCCGCCGGTCACCGTGACGAGGTGAGGCTCAAGAAAGGTCTGTCCCGCTCGAAGTAGCGCTGCCCTCCTCGTCGGCAACCTCAAGTCCGGTTCGGCGAGAGGAATCAGCGGTGGGACGAGTTGTCATTGGGATGGACCCGCATAAGCGGTCCGCCACCATCGAAGTGCTGGATGAGCACGAGACGGTGCCTTTCGTCGGCAGGTTCGGCACCGACCGGGACGGCTAACGCGACCTGCTCGCCGCGGGGCGGGCGTGGCCTGACCGGCTGTGGGCGGTCGAGGGCTGCCAGGGCGTCGGCCGCCACCTCGCCCAGCGACTGGTGGCCGACGGCGGGCCCGTGGTCGACGTGCCGGCCAAGCTGTCGGCGCGGGCGCGGGTCTTCTCCACCGGGCAGGGCCGCAAGACCGACGAGACCGACGCGCACTCGGTCGCCGTCGTAGCGCTACGCACTCCACGGCTGGCGCGGGTCCGGGTCGACGACGAGACCGTCGCGCTGCGCCTGCTCGCGGACCGGCGCGACGAGCTCGGAGCCGCTCGGACGTTGACGGTGAGCCGGTTGCACCGCCTCCTCACCGAGCTGGTGCCCGGCGGCGCCAAGAAGTTCCTGTCCGCTATGCAGGCAAAGGCGCTGCTCAGCGAGGTGCAGCCCGCCGATGTGGTCGCTGCGACGCGGGTCGAGCTCGCGGTCGAGCTGCTCGCCGAACTCGACGCGATCGACGCCCGGGTCAAGACCGCGAAGCGCCAGCTGACCGAGCTGGTGAAGGCGACCGGGTCGAGCCTGCTGGACCTGAACGGCATCGGCCCGTCCGGCACGGCGCGGCTGCTCGGCGACATCGGCGACGTGTCCCGGTTCCCGACCAAAGGGCACTTCGCGTCCTGGAACGGACCGCGCCCATCGACGCCTCGTCTGGGGACCAGCGCCGGCACCGGCTGTCCCGGGCCGGGAACCGGCGGATCAACCGGGTGCTGCACATCATGGCGGTCGTCCAGCTGCGTCACGACACCGAAGGCCGCCGCTACTTCGACCGCAAACGCGCCGAAGGCAAGAGCGCGATGGAGGCGATGCGCGCGCTCAAGCGCCGGCTCTCCGACGTGGTCTATCGCCAGCTCGTGAACGACCAGAAACGCGAACACGGCAAGGACGAGGTGACGGGCCCGAGAGGACAAGCGGGGGCGTCTACTGGCTCCAGCGCGGCCGGCTACAACCCCGATACCGGCGCTTCGGAGAAGTCACTTCCCGGACCCGCCACAACCGACCCTACGCCCGTTGCCATGCCGGGCCCAGGCCCCGCAGCGGCCCGCCGCCAGCTGTCCAAGATCACCCCGACCCCGAGCCCCACCGCAGCACTGACAGCTTGACCTCTCGCCGCCACCTTGACAACAGAAAGGAGCCATGAGCGGGAGACAGCCGGGGCAAGATTCATCTCGCGACAATCTGGATACAAGGGGGCCGCGGTGGGCTGGTCGAGCCTCGTCTACGGCTTGTTCGCGGTGTGCCTCGGGGTGCTCGCGTATCGGGACAGAGGACTGCTGAAGCGGCATTCGGTGCGGTTGGCTCTAGTCGCTGTGCTTGAGATCGCAGGACTGACCCTCGTCGTCGCCGCCTTCACCGGGTAGGCGTGGCCAGCGAGTGAGGATCGACGACCTGCCCATCAGAGTCGTCGCGATCGGCGCAACGTCGAGGCCGACTGGCGTCGCCCTCCCCGCGGCATGACCGCGGACTAGTGTCGTTTGCGTGCCCGTTCTATTCCGTCACCTGGGTGTCGCTGTTGCTGCTGTCGCCGTCGCAGGTGTTCTCAGTGCCTGCGGATCGAACGCCACCGGGTGCGAAGGGGACGCTGCCGACGAGTTCGAGCGGCTGGATGAGCTGCCGGTGCTCGAGGACCTGCCGGACGGCGTAAGCGCTGTGGAGCGGGGCGGCGGCTGCGATCCCGACGACCCTGACATCCCGGTCGCGTCTCGCACCTTCACCTCAGCAGCAGCGGCCGCGGAGCTGCTACCTCACTTCGTGAAGGTGGCGAAAGATGCTGGGTGGGAGATCGAGCAGCTAGAGCCCCTCGACGACAGGGGTGGCGGGCCGCCGTTGACTGCCGGTCCGACGGCCCCTGCTGGCGGGGTCTCGCTCCTGTGCTCGAGCAGGTCGCTGGGAGATTTCACGGCTCTGCTCTCGCTCGACCGGGTGGGGCACGAGGAGTACGTGTGGCAGGCCTCGACGGCACCTGGTTTCGCTCGCGGTTCTTGCTAACCGGCGAGGCGCGTCCGGGTACTTCACGCGGTACAACGGCCGTGCGCTCTTCGGCATGTCCGTGAAACCGCCACGACGCGACAAGCCCCGACGGCTCACAGTGGCCGCAGACACACGAAGTCGAGCCAGGCCTCGACGAGCACGGGCTCGTCGTGTGTGTTGACGATGAAGACGACCCGTCCGCGCCACCGGCCCCCGGCAGACCGGCGCTGTCGGGCGATGAGCAGGCCGGGCCAGACGCCCGGATGCCCCGGCGGGTCGTGGACCCAGCAGTGGACCGGGCGCACCGCCACGGCGCCACCGTGGGCTGAGGCGGCGCGAGCCTCCTCGGTCCGCGTGGCCAGGGTCGGGCCACGCTTCCACCCCATGCCGCCGGCCACCCGTCGAGGATCGCACGTCTCGAACGTACGTTCGAACGGCAGCGCCGGACGGCCCCCTCGATGGACAGGCCCGGCCGGCCGCGACCCGCCGTACGCAGAAACAGAAAGGCCCGGATCCCGCGTCCTCAGGACACGTGACCCGGGCCGTACCGACGTCCGTCGGCGGCTGCTCGACCCGAGGACGGCAGCCCATGGCGGTGGCGGTGGGATTTGAACCCACGGAGGAGTTGCCCCCTCACACGCTTTCGAGGCGTGCTCCTTAGGCCGCTCGGACACGCCACCGCGAAGAAGCATAGCGGCTGTCCGACGGCGCGCGCTCAGCCCACCTCGGGCGGCACCTCGGACATCCCCGCAGGGGGCAGCCCGGTCGCCCGCTGGGCCTGGAAGAAGGCGCGCAGCAGCTCGCCGCACTCGGCCTCGAGGACGCCGCCCACGACCTCGGGCCGCGAGTTCAGCCGGCGGTCGCGTACGACGTCCCAGAGCGAGCCGACAGCGCCCGCCTTCTCGTCGTAGGCGCCGAAGACCAGCCGGGGCACCCGCGACAGCACGATCGCGCCCGCGCACATCGTGCAGGGCTCGAGGGTGACGACGAGCGTGCAGCCGGACAGGCGCCACTCACCCACCACCTGGGCTGCGGCGCGGATGGCGAGCACCTCGGCGTGCGCGGTGGGGTCGCCGTCGGCCTCGCGGGCGTTGCGCCCCGCACCGATGACGTCCCCGGCCGGCGAGACCACGACCGCCCCGACCGGCACGTCCCCCGTCAGGGGTGCGAGCGCCGCCTCGTCGAGCGCGCGGCGCATCCAGGCCTCGTACGCCGCCCGTCCCGCCGGCGTGCTCAACGCATCGCGTCGAGGACCTCGCCGAAGCCCGCCGCCTCAGCGACGGCGGCAACGGCCTCGGACACCCCCACGCCGTCCTCGCCGGCCAGCCGCAGCAGCTCCTCGGCAGGGATGCCCGCGTCGGCCACGACGTCGGCGTCCCCCGACGGGTCGTCGTCCTCGTCGACCTCGGGGTCCAGGCCGAGGGCCGGCCCGTAGGGCGACGCGGCCGCCGCCGCGGGGTCGGACACGAACACGCGGGTGTCCTCCCCGTCGTCGACGCGCGCGAGGGCGAACCACTCGTCCTCGTGCTCGAGCAGCAGCAGCGCCTGCGCGTCACCGCCGGACGCGGTCCGCACCGCCTCCGTCAGGCTCTCGACGTCCTCGTGCCCCTCGACGTCGACGTCGCGTGCACGCCACTGACCGCCGCCATTGCGCGAGAGCAACGCGGTGAAGTACGGCAAGGCTGTTCCCTCCCGAGAAGAGCTGGACGTACCGACACGTGTCCCGCTCGCGAGGCGGGAAACCCGCTGAGCTGGGCGTGGCTCAGAGGACCATGGGCCTGAGCGACCGTTCGAACTGGGGCCCGAACCCGAGCCGGTCGGCCATCTCCCGGCACACCTCGTCCGGGTAGAGGTCGAAGTCCTCGCACAGGTCGCGCACCTCACCGGCGGGCAGCCCCAGGTCCGCGAAGAGCCCGAGGTCGCCGGCGGGCCGGGCCTCGTCGTCCTCCGGGACCGGCACCCCCAGGGTGTCGAGCACTTCACGGGCGATCGGCCACTCGACCGCGGCGGTCGCGTCGGAGATGAGCAGCCGCGTCTTGCCCTGCACGACGCGGGCCGCGACGAAGAAGTCGTCGTCGACGGCGACGAACGCGAGCGGGCCGGCCTCCGGCGGCCGCTGGCGCAGGGTGGCGAGCAGCGCGCAGAGGTCCTCCGCCGCCCGTGCAGGCAGCGGCGCGACCTGCCAGACGCCCTCGTCGCGGTGGGCGGCCACGGCGAAATCGGTGCCCGCGTCCAGGCCGAGGCCGGGCCCCGCGTCAACGTCCGACATCGAAGCCTCCGGCGCTCGGGAAACGACAGCGGTCCTTCGGGAAGCGGCATCTGCCACTCATTCGGGCATTGTGACACCGGACACCACTTCGCCGCAGGGCGCGGAGCCCGGGCCGGGCCGGGCCGCGGCGGGCGCCCTCCTTGTCGGGCACCGCCCGGCGGTCGCTAGCCTCCGCCCATGCGCACGCACGTCGTCGACCACCCGCTGGTAGCGCACAAGCTCACCGTGCTGCGCGACCGCGAGACCACCTCGCCGACCTTCCGGCTGCTCACCGACGAGCTCGTCACCCTCCTCGCCTACGAGGCGACGCGCGAGGTCGGCGTCCAGCCGCTCGAGATCGTCACCCCCGTCACGGCCACGACCGGCGTCACGATGTCGTCGCCCAAGCCCCTCGTCGTGCCGATCCTGCGCGCCGGGCTCGGGATGCTCGACGGGATGATGCGGCTGCTGCCCACCGCCGAGGTCGGGTTCCTCGGCATGGTGCGCGACGAGGGCACGCTGCTGGCCTCGACGTACGCGACCCGGCTGCCCGAGGACCTGGCCGGCCGCCAGTGCTTCGTGCTCGACCCCATGCTCGCGACGGGCGGGACGCTGGCCGCGGCCGTACGCCTCCTGGCCGAGCGCGGCGCCGGCTCCGTCGTCTGCATCTGCCTGCTGGCCGCCCCCGAGGGCGTCGAGCACCTGGAGAGCGAGCTGGCCGGCCTCGACACGCCGGTGACGGTCGTGACCGCGGCGCTGGACGAGCGGCTCAACGACAAGGGCTACATCGTGCCCGGCCTCGGCGACGCGGGCGACCGGCTCTACGGCATCGCCTGACGGCTGCGCCCGGCCCGCACCAGATCACAGCGACGAGCAAGGAGTGGGCCCCATGGCGCTCTGGACCGTGCACGGCGACGGCAAGCACGTCGCGGCAGGAGACGTCGTAGCACCGGACGAGCGCCTGGACTGGCTGCGCACCACCGGCATCGGCGCCCAGCACGTCGTCGCGATGTTCGGCGCGACGTTCCTCGTGCCGCTGCTGACCGGCTTCCCGCCCGCGACCACGCTGCTCTTCTCCGGCCTGGGCACGCTGCTCTTCCTCGTCATCACGGGCAACCGGCTGCCGAGCTACCTCGGGTCGAGCTTCGCCTTCATCGCCCCGGTCACGGCCTCCAAGGCCGAGGGCGGCATCCCCGAGGCGCTCGGCGGCATCGTGCTCGCCGGGGTGGGCCTCGCCGTGGTCGGGGCGATCGTGCAGGTCGTCGGCTCGCGCTGGGTCGACCTCGTCATGCCGCCCGTCGTCACCGGCTCGATCGTGGCCCTCATCGGGCTCAACCTCGCGCCCACGGCCAAGAACAGCTTCGAGGCGGCGCCGGTCACCGCGTTCGTCACCCTGCTGGCCGTGCTGCTGCTCGGCGTCCTCCTTCGCGGCCTGCCCGGGCGGCTGTCGATCTTCCTCGGCGTCCTCGTCGGGTACGCGGTGGCCGCCGTGCGCGGCGAGCTCGACTACGACCCCGTCAGGGCCGCGGACTGGGTCGGCCTGCCCGAGCTCACCGCCCCGCACTTCTCCTTCTCGGTCGTCGGCCTCTTCCTCCCCGTCGTCCTCGTGCTCGTCGCCGAGAACGTCGGCCACGTGAAGGCGGTCGCGGCCATGACCGGGCGGCCCATGGACGACGTCGTCGGGCGCGCGCTGGTCGCCGACGGCGCGGCCACCGCCCTCGCGGGTGCCGGCGGCGGGTCGGCCACCACGACGTACGCGGAGAACATCGGCGTCATGGCGGCGACGCGCGTCTACTCGACCGCGGCGTACTGGGTCGCCGGCGTCATCGCGATCCTGCTCAGCCTCTCGCCGAAGTTCGGCGCGCTGATCGCGACGATCCCGGCCGGGGTGCTCGGCGGCGCGACGACCGTCCTCTACGGCCTCATCGGCATCCTCGGCGCCCGCATCTGGGTCGAGGCCCGCGTCGACTTCAAGGACCCCGCCAACCTCATGACCGCCGCGGTCGCGCTGGTCATCGGCATCGCCGACTACACCTGGACGGCCGGGGACGTCACGCTCGGCGGCATCGCCCTCGGCTCCCTCGGCGCCGTCGTCGCCTTCCACGTGCTGGGCTTCCTCGGCCGGCGCACCGGCACCGCGGGGTACGCCGGCGGCGGCGAGACCGCGGCGGAGACGGCCCCCACCACCCGCCCGCCGTCCGTCCTTCCCCCCACGCCGCCCGCTTCCGGCCCGCGCTGACGGGGTAGGCGTCGCGACATGGTCACGGTCGAGCGCTTCACCCCGGCGTCACCCGAAGCCGTTTGGGCCGTCCTGGTCGACGGCTGGGCGTACGCGAACTGGGTCGTCGGCACCTCGGCGATCCGCGACGTCGACCGCGGCTGGCCCGAGGAGGGCGCCCGCATCCACCACAGCGTCGGCGCCTGGCCGCTGACCATCGACGACACGACGCACAGCCGCCGGTGCGAGCCTCTTCGCCTGCTGCACCTGCGCGCGCGGGGCTGGCCGCTCGGTGAGGCGGACGTGGTGCTCGAGCTCGCGCCCGAGGGCGACGGGACGCGGGTCACCATGAGCGAGGACGCCAGCGAGGGGCCCGGCCGCTTCGTTCCGGCCCCGCTGCGCTGGGCGAGCATCGCCCCGCGCAACAAGGAGTCCCTGCGGCGCCTGGCGCGGCTGGCCGAGAACCGGCGCCCCTGACCTCAGCTGCCGGCCGTCAGGCGGCCGCCGGGCGCGTCCGGTCGGCGAGCATGCGGGCCGCGAGGGCGGTGAGCACCCCGCCCATGAGGTAGCGCTGGGCGCGCAGCCAGCCCGGGCGGGCCCGTAGCGCCGCCGCGAGCGTTGCCGCCGACAGCACGATGAGCACGTCGACCGACAGCGCGACCGACACCTGCACGGCGCCGAGGACGAGGCTCTGCGCCCACACGGCGCCGGCCTCCGGGTCCACGAACTGCGGGAGCAGCGAGACGTACAGAACCGCGATCTTGGGGTTGAGCAGGTTGGTCAGCAGGCCCATCGCGAAGAGCCGCCGCGGCGGGTCGGGCGGCAGCGGGGCCGGGTCGAACACCGACACCCCGCCCGGGCGCAGCGCCTTCCAGGCCAGCCACAGCAGGTAGCCCGCCCCCGCGACCCGGAGCACGGTGTACGCCGCCGGCACGGCCGCGAACACGGCGGCCAGCCCCGCGGCGGCGGCCACCACGTACACGCAGAAGCCGGCCGCGACACCCGCGAGCGAGACCATCCCGGCCCGCCGGCCCTGCAGCACCGAGCGCGAGACCAGGTAGACCATGTTCGGCCCGGGCGTCAGGACCAAGCCGAGCGCCACGAGGGCGACCCCCACGACCGCGCCGGTGCCGACCATGACCGCTCCCTCCGTCGAGGAGCGCCAGCCTTCCAGGCGGGGCCGGGGAAAGGCACCCGGTTATCGGCCGGCTGCTACCCCCGGGCGAGGTAGCGCGTGGCCGCCACGACGCCCTTGGCGGCCAGCCGTCCCGTACCCCGGTTGGCCGACAGCGCCGCGCGCGCCGCGTTCCAGCCCGGCGCGCCGTGGACGCCGCCGGAGGGGTGGGCCGAGCTGGAGGCGAGGTAGAGCCCCGAGATGACCGTCTCCGGGCGGCCGAGCCCCGGAGTCGGCCGGAAGAAGAGCATCTGATGCAGGCCGGAGGTCCCGCCGTTGATGGCCCCGGCGTCCAGGCTGGCGTCGGAGTCGTGCAGGTCGGACGGGCGCTGCACGTGCCGGCCGACGACCAGGTCGCGGAAGCCGGGGGCGTACTCCTCCAGCGTCAGCTCCATCCGGGCCACGTGCGCGTCCACCGTCTCGGTGTCGAGCGGGCCGCGGCGCGAGAGGTGGGTGTACGCCCACGCGGACTCGGTGCCCGCCGGCGACCGGGTGGGGTCCGCGGTCGTGGTCTGCCCGAAGAGGATGAACGGGTGGGTCGGCACGCGGCCGGTCTTGAGGTCGCTCGCGTAGTCGGTGAGCTGGTCGAAGTCGACCCCGACGTGCACCGTCCCGGCGCCGGCGCAGCCGCGGGCCGTCCACGGGACCGGCCCGGACAGCGCCCAGTTCACCTTCACCGTCGCGTCGTCCCACTCGAACCGGTCGAGGTCCTCACGCATCCGGGCGGGCAGGTGGTCGTAGCCCACGAGCTCCTTGTAGAGGATCGGGGCGGACACGTCGGCCAGGACGGCCCGCCGGGCGAGCACCTCCTGCCCGCCGGCGGTCCGCACGCCGACCGCGCGGCCGCCGCGGATCAGCACCGACTCCACCCGGCTCGACACCTGCAGCTGCCCGGCCCGCGCGTTCAGCCGCTCGACCATGGCGTCGACGAGCCGGCCCGACCCGCCCTCGGGAAGCGGGAAGCCGACGTCCTGGCCGAGCATGCAGAGCAGCCAGCCGAACAGCGCGCTGGCCGGCCCCTCCGGGAACAGGTCACTGTGCAGCGCGTTGCCCGCGAGCAGCAGGCCCGCGCCCTCACCGGAGAAGCGCTCCTCGGAGTAGCGGCGTACGGGCGTCACCGCGAAGCGCGCGAAGCGCAGCGTCTCCGGCAGGCCCAGCGAGCGCACGATGCCGAGCCCGCCGCGCACCGGCGGGAACGGCGTGAACAGCGCCTTGAGCAGCGGCTCCTTGATGTCCAGCCACTGCTCGAACAGCCGGCGCCAGGCGTCGCCGTCGCCCGGCGCGAACTCCTCGAGCGAGGCCGCCGTCTCGTCCAGGTCCCGGGACAGCACGGCCGCCCGCCCGTCGCGCAACGGGTGCGCCAGCACGTGCGGCGCGTGCCGCCAGACGAGCCCGTAGTCCTCCAGCGCCATCGCCTTGATGATCGGCGACGCGGCGGTCAGCGGGTAGAACGAGCTGAACAGGTCGGTGGTGAACCCCTCGGCAGCGACCTCGCCGCTGCGCACGGCCCCGCCGGGCGTCGGCTGGGCCTCGAGCACCAGCACGTCCCAGCCGGCGTCGGCGAGCGTGTTCGCGGCGACCAGGCCGTTGTGCCCCGCCCCGATGACGATGGCGTCGACGGTCTCCGGCATGCGTCGTCCTTCCTGGTGCTCGGCCCCCGAGAGCTCCTGTCGGCTCCGCTTGGCTTGCCCTCCCGGGCCCAGGGGTACCCCACGGAGCATGGCAGAGCACGGGAAGGGCCGCGGCCGCGGCAGGGTGGTGGTCGTCACCGGTGGCACAGGGGGCGTCGGCCGCGCGACGGCGCGGGCGTTCGCCGACTCCGGCTACGACGTCGCGGTCCTGGCCCGCGGTGAGGACGCGCTGCGGGCGACCGAGCAGGAGCTGCAGGACCGGGGCGTCCGCGCCCTCGCCGTGCAGTGCGACGTCGCCGACGCCGACGCCGTCGAGGCGGCCGCGCAGCGGGTCGAGGACGAGCTGGGCGAGATCGACGTCTGGGTCAACAACGCGATGGTCACCGTCTTCGGCCGCTTCGAGTCGATGACCGACGAGGAGTTCACCCGGGTCACCGACGTCACCTACCTCGGCACCGCGTACGGCACCCGGGCCGCCCTGCGGCGGATGAAGCCGCGCGACCGGGGGCGGATCGTGCAGGTCGGCTCGTCGCTGGCCTACCGCGGGATCCCCGGCCAGTCCGCGTACTGCGGGGCCAAGCACGCCATCCAGGGGCTGAGCGACTCGCTGCGCGCCGAGCTGCTGCACGACAAGAGCGGCGTCACGCTGACCATGGTCCAGCTGCCCGCGATCAACACCCCGCAGTTCCGGATGAACAAGTCCTACATGCCGCGCAAGGCCATGCCGGTGCCGCCGATCTACCAGCCCGAGGTCGCCGCGCAGGCCGTCCTCAAGGCCGCCGAGGGCAGCCGCCGGGAGTACTGGGTCGCGCCCATCACCGCGCTGACCATCCTCGGCGACAAGGTCGCGCCCGGGCTGCTCGACCGCTACCTCGGCCGGTCCGGGCTCGAGTCCCAGCAGGTCGACGAGCCGGAGGAGCAGGGCCGCCCGGACAACCTGTACGCCCCGCTCCCCGGCGACCACGGCGCGCACGGCGTCTTCGACGGCCAGGCCAAGCCGCGGACCGTCGAGTGGGTCCCGCCGGTCCTGCCGCGCGCGGTCGTCGGAGTCGGCACGACCCTCGCAATCACGTCGGCCACCCTCGTGTCGGGTGTCGCCGCCCGGGCAGCGGCCCTGCTGCCCGGTCCTTCCCGAACCTCGCCGAGATGGGGCCTCTTCCGTGGCTGAACCGCCGTTCGTGAGCTCGCTGACCGAGAAGGCGCGCGAGCACAAGCACGCCTATGCACAGGGCGAGGACCGCCCGCTCGGCTCCTACGCCACCCTGATCACCGCCTACTCGACCATCGGGCTGGGCGCTCTGACGTTCGCGGCTTCCCGGAAGCGGAATACGCGGATCTCTGCTGCCGACATCGCACTGGTGGCGGCGGCGACCTTCAAGGCTTCCCGTGTCATCACCAAGGGCACGATCACCTCGCCTATCCGCGCTCCCTTCGTGAAGTTCGCCGGCGTCTCGGGGCCGAGCGAGCTCAAGGAGGAGATGCGCGTCGAGGGACCGTTGCGCGCCCTCGGCGAGCTGCTCACCTGCCCGTTCTGCCTCAGCCAGTGGATCGCCACGTCGTTCACGACCGGGCTCTTCCTGGCGCCGCGCCAGACCCGCGCGGTCGCGTCGGTGTTCGCGGCGGTCGCGGGGTCCGACTTCCTGCAGCTGCTCTACGCGCAGGCCGAGCAGGCGGCGGAGAAGTGACGGGCGAGCAGCCCGCGCCCGTCCGCACCATCCACGCCGAGAAGGCGGCCTACACCGGCGGCGAGGAGCGGCCGCTCGGCTCGTTCGTCGCGCTGATGGGGACGTACGCCGCCGCGGTCGGGGCGGGCGCGCTCGCCCTGCGCGCCACCGGCAAGCAGCTGCCCGAGCGCGTCTCCGCGGCGGACCTCGCGCTGGTGTCGGTCGCCACGCACAAGCTCTCCCGGCTGATCGCGAAGGACCCGGTCACCAGCCCGCTGCGCGCACCGTTCACGAGGTTCGTCGGCACGAGCGGCGAGGCCGAGCTGGCCGAGGAGGTCCGCGGCTCCGGCCCGCGCAAGGCGATCGGGGAGCTGGTCACCTGCCCGTTCTGCATCGGGCAGTGGGCGGCGACCGGCTTCGCCTTCGGCCTCGTCGCTGCCCCGCGCGCCACGCGCATGGCGGCGGCGGTGCTCACGGCGGTCACGGCCGCGGACGTGCTGCAGCTGGCGTACGCGAAGCTCGAGGAGTCGGCGACGTAGGGCTTGCCCGCCGCGGACGTGCGGCGCCTGCTGTCGTTGACGGCAGTGGGCGCCGCGCGCCTCGCCCGGTGGGAGCACCAGTGCCGCCTGTCCACAGGACGGCCACCCGGGCCCCGCCCGTCCACCGACCGCCGGCGACCGTCCACGCCGCATGCGCCGAATGCCTAGCGTCACCGGGCATGCGAACGTCCCGCTGCACGCCCGGTGCGCCCGATGTCCCTCGGTGAGCCGCTCGACGACCTCGCGCGGCGGGTGGGCCGCGCGGCCGACGAGGTACGCCGTGAGCACGCCCGGCTGGTGGCAGCCGTGCCGGGCGTGCGGTGGGCGTCCTCGGCGGCGGCGCGCTTCCGCCAGCGGGCCGAGGAGCACGCCCGCGCGCTCGTCGGCGCAGCCGACCGGCTGGACGACGCGGCCGCCGCACTGGCCCGGCACGCCCGCCAGGTGCGCCGGCGCGAGGAGGACATCGCGGCCGTGGTCCTCGGCGGCGTGCGCGCCGCGGCCGGGGCGGTGCAGGACGCCGCCGACGCGGTCACCGGCAGGCTGCGGTGAGCGCAACGGGCCCCACGGGTTTCGCGGTCTCGGGCGGGGCCGGGGGCGTGTCGGCGCACTACGACGACCTGCACGCGCTTGCCGGGATGCTGCGGGCCGGTGCGGTGACGCTGCGCGAGGCGCTGGCCGACGCGGCCCGGGCCGCCGTCGACCCGGCGCTCGCGGCCTCGTTCGCGCTGTCCCCGGGAAGCGCGCTCGAGGCGGAGGGCGCGCTTCTGTCGGCCGCCGGGCCGGACGGGCTGGGTGGGGCGGCCTTCGCGACCGAAGGGCTCGCCCGGGCGCTCCAGGCTGCGGTCGCCGCCTACAGAGCGGCGGACGAGGCGCTGGCGCTGGGACGTGACGCCGCGCTGAACGGCGTCGGGGTGGCGGTCGGCGCGGCGCTCCCGGTCGTGGCCCCGGTCGCGGCGCCGGCCCTCGCGCTCGGCGGGGCGGGCGGGCTGGAGCGGCTGGCCGACCCCGCTCTCGTGGAGCCGCTCGCCGCCGGCCTCCCCGGGGTCGCGGCCGGGCTCGGGCTCTGGGCCCCGCTGCCACGTGGGAGCCGGGCCGGGCCCCGAGCCGTGACGTTCGACGGCGCGCTGCGCAGCCCGCGCGGCCTGCTCCCCGCCGGTCGGCCGGCCCTGACGGCGGGCGGGAGTGCCCAGCCCGGCGACGTCGTCGCTCCGCGTGGGGTCGGCGACCTGCTGCGCGGCGTCGGCCGCCGGCAGCGCCGCTCCGCGGGCGCCGCGCCCGGGGAGATCGGCGTTCGCCGGCTCACGGCGCCGGACGGGACGGTCCGCTACGTCGTGGAGCTGCCCGGCACGGAGTCCTGGGCGCTGCGCCCGGGCCCTCGGGTGCGCGACCTGGCGACCAACGTCCACGCCGTCAGCGGGCGGCCCACGGCGTACGCCCACGGCGTGGTCGCCGCTCTCGAGGCCGCAGGCGTCCCGCCCGACGCCCCCGTCCTGCTCGTCGGGCACAGCCAGGGCGGGATCGTCGCGGCCGGGCTCGCCGCCGACCCCGCCGTACGCCGTCGCTTCCGCGTCGCGGCCGTCGTGACGGCCGGGTCACCGCTGGGCCGGCTGCCGTCCGGGCACGGGGTCCCCGTGCTGGCCCTGGAGGACCGGGGCGACCTCGTCCCCGCGCTCGACGGGCGCCCCAACCGCGCCGGGCGCGACCTCACCACCGTGCGCTTCGACAGCGTGCCGAGCACCACGGGCGGCAAGCACGCACTGGACGGGTACGCCCGGGCGGCCGAGCGGCTGCCGCACGAGGACCCCTCGGTGCGCGCGTGGGGGAAGGCGGCTTCCGGCTTCTTCGTCCCGGGGACGGTGGCCCGCCAAGAACGCTACGCCGTGCAGCGGGCCGGCGATTGACCCGAAACCGAGAATTCACATTCCCTGCCGGGTCAGCTATTGACCGGAAAAATGCGTTTGTGGTCAGGTGGGGCGCTCCCGGCCCGAGGAGCACCAGCACGCCAGGTGCGGAGGACCGCTGTGCCCGATTCGCGGACGGACGACGAGATGCAGCCGGACGACGCCCCGGGAGCGGCGTCTCGACGTGCTTTCCTCACCCGCTCCGCGGCGGTCGCTGCCGGGCTGGTCGGCACCCAGCTCCCCGGGCAGGCCGCCCACGCCGACGAGCCCGACCCCGAGCTGCCGTGGAGCGCGACGGTCGACTGGCCCGACGGGCCCGGCAAGAGGATCCGGCCGCAGAAGCCGGACAACGACCTGCGCGACCTGCTCGCCGAGATCGACCCCGCTCGCATCGAGGCGATCGTGCGCAAGCTGGTGTCGTTCGGCACCCGGCACACGCTGTCCGCGCAGGACGACCCGGTACGCGGGATCGGCGCCGCGCGCGACTGGATCTTCGCCGAGCTCAGCAGCTACGCCGCCGCGTCCGGCGGCCGGATGACGGTCGAGACGCAGTCCTACCTGCAGCAGCCGGCGTCGCGCATCCCCACGCCCACGGTCATCAGCAACGTCATCGCCACCCTGCGCGGCTCGCGTCAGCCGGAGCGCGTCTACGTCGTCTCCGGCCACTACGACTCGCGCGTCACCGACGTGCTGGACGCGACGAGCGACTCCCCCGGGGCGAACGACGACGCGTCCGGTGTGGCCGCCGTGATGGAGATGGCCCGCGTTCTCGCCACCAAGGACCCCGACGCGACCATCCTGTTCGTCGCCGTCGCCGGCGAGGAGCAGAACCTCTACGGCGGGCGCTACATGGCGAGCCGGCTGCGGGCCGCGAACGTCGACGTCCAGGCGATGCTGAACAACGACATCATCGGCTCGAGCACCGGCGACGACGGCAAGCGCGAGCGCTACACCGTCCGCTGCTTCGTGCAGGGCATCCCGCCGAACGAGAGCGCCTCCCGGGCGTCGACGCGGCGCTCCATCGGTGGCGAGAACGACTCGCCCGCCCGCGAGCTGGGCCGGTTCATCGCCGAGGTGGCTCAGAACAAGAGCACCGGGATGTCCGTCCGGCTGATCTACCGGCTCGACCGCTATTTGCGCGGCGGTGACCACACCGCCTTCCTGGAGCAGGGCTACCCGGCCGTGCGCTTCACCGAGCCCAACGAGGACTTCGCCCACCAGCACCAGGACCTGCGCACGGAGAACGGCGTCGTGTACGGGGACCTGCCGGAGTTCTGCGACTGGGACTACATCGCGCGGGTCGCGCGGGTGAACCTCGCGTCGCTCTGGTCGCTGTCGCAGGCACCGGGGATGCCGGCGAACGTCCGCGTCATCACCTCCACCCTGACCAACGACACGGTGCTCACCTGGGCCCTGGACGGCAGCGGGCTGACCGAGGGCTACGAGGTGGTCTGGCGGCCGACCGACGAGCCGCTGTGGACCCACGCGATCGAGGTCGGCCTGGTGAACCGGGCGACGATCGACCTGTCCAAGGACAACGTGGTCTTCGGGGTCCGGGCGATCGGCCGTAAGGGGCTGCGCAGCCCGGCCGTGTTCCCGTTCCCGTAGGCCTCGTGAGACGGCCGTCCCGATGCGCGGACGCAGGAGGAGCCACCTCATAGGGTGCGCCCCATGTCCGCACCGTCCACCCCCCGTTCCTGCGTCGTCCTCGGCTGCGGGCGCAGCGGCACGAGCCTGCTCAGCGGGCTGCTCGCCGGGTCCGGCTACCACCTCGGCCGCACCCTGCTGCGCGCCGACCCCTCGAACCCCAAGGGCTACTTCGAGTCCGGTCGGATCAACCGGCTCAACGAGCAGTTGCTCGCCCCCTACACGACCGACGTCCTGCGTGCCGCGGACGGGCGGCCGCTCGCGGCACGGCCGCTGCGGGAGGGAGAGCGCTGGCTCGCCGCGCTGCCGGCCGCCGTCCCGGTCGCGCGTCCCGAGGCGCTCGCGGACGACCTGCGGCTGCCGCCGACCGACGGGCCGACCGCGCGCAAGGACCCGCGCTTCTCCTGGACCCTGCAGGCCTGGGACCCCGCGCTGGCCGACTCCGTGCGCGTCTGCGTCTTCCGCGACCCGAGCGCGACGGCGCGCAGCATCCTCACCATGACCGACCAGGGCGACCTCGGGCTCGGGCTCGAGGGCGCGCTCGCCGTCTGGGCGTCGAACTACCGGCGGTGCCTGCACCTCGCCGACAGCGAGCGCGGCGAGGGTCGGCGCTGGGTGTTCGTCCACTACGCGGCGATCCTCGACGGGACCGGGTTCGGCGAGCTGGAGGACGCCCTCGAGACCGAGCTCGACCGCTCCTTCATCGATCCCGAGCTGCAGCGGTCGCCGGTCGGGGCGCCGCCGGAGGGCGAGATCGCCGAGGTGTACGCGGAGCTGCGCACGCGGGCCGGGCTGGCCGCCGCCGGCTGACCGGACGGGACGCCGCGGGCGCACCCGGCAAGTGGTGGACGTCCCGGGTGCGTCGGGTGGACGCTGTGCCCGGCGCGGACGCCAGGTCCGCACCGTACTCGTCCCGCGACCACGGAGGCGGCGTGGACTCCCTGCTGCTCGACGTCGCCGTCGGCCTGGTCTTCGTCTACGCGGTCGCCGCCGCAGTCACGACGATCGTGACCGAGGGGATCGCGCGGTTCCTCGGGCTGCGGGCGCGCTTCCTGCTGCTCGGGATCCGGACGCTGGTCGACGGCAGGGCGGCCGCGGCGCCCGCCGCGCCCGCGCCGGCCGACGCGTTCCGCGGCTTCCGCGAGGGCATCGAGCACGCCCTGCCCTGCGCGCCGCCGCCCGGCAGCCCGGAGGCGCTGGACAACACCGAGGCGCTCGCCGAGCCCGCGCCCGCGGTGACGTCGGACGAGGACGCCGCGCTCCGCCAGGTCTCGGTCGCCCTGCTCGGGTCACCGCTGCTGCGCAACCAGGGGCAGAAGGGTCAGCTCGCGCAGGCCGCCCCGAGGCGGTGGGGCGAGCTGCGCAAGCTGCCGTCGTACGCCCCGTCCCGGTCGTTCGCCCAGGCGGTGGTGGACCTGCTCATCCCCGACCAGCAGGGGCGTACGACGTTCGACGCGCTCGAGCGGGCCGTCGGCGCGCTGCCCGAGGGCACCATGTTCAAGCAGTCGATGCAGACGCTGCTGAAGAACACCGAGGGCGACGTCGCGGCCTTCCGGGAGAACGTCGAGAACTGGTACGACGACCACATGGACCGGGTGTCCGGCTGGTACAAGCGCCGGGTCCGCTGGATCTCGCTCGCCGTCGGGTTCTTCGTCGTGGTGCTGTGCAACGTCAACACCGTGTCGGTGGCGCGCGCTCTCTACACCGACCAGGCGCTGCGCGAGGCCGTCGTCACGCAAGCGCTGGCCGCGTCCGACTGCGGGGGTGAGGCCGACGAGTGCCTCGCGCAGGTGCGCCGCGAGATCGGCAGCCTGCGCGGCTCCGGCCTGCCGGTCGGCTGGGGCAGCGTCGCCGACTGCACGGCGACCGCGCGGGCCCTGCGCGCCCAGGCCGGCGAGGACGCGACCGCGTGCACGTGGGCGGAGGCCCGCGGGCTGGCCAGCGCGACGGGCAACGGGGGCGCCGACGTGTGGTTCGGCGTACGGCTCGGGCTCGGGTTCCTGCTCAGCTGGCTCGCGCTGGTGCCCGGCGCGCGCTTCTGGTTCGACCTGCTGGGACGCCTCGGCAGCCTGCGTTCGACCGGGCCGCGCCCCGCCCGCGCAGTGCGCTGACGCAGCACGCGCCGACCCGCCGACCACCGACCACCGACCCGACGAGCGCGACCCGCCGGACGCCGACCACCGACCCGCCGCGCCTCGACACCGGCTGCAGCAATGCCGCACTCGCACAACGGCTCCTCGCGTGAAGGCGGCATCGCGGCGGACCTACCGGCTCGATGGCGCATTCACGCGAACGGGACCGGGGCGCGCGGACCCGGTAGGCGGAGGGGCGCGAGTGAAGCTACCGGTCCAGCGGGTCGGCCGCGTCCGGCTGCGGGACGGCCGCTGCCGGGGCGCTGAGCACCGGCGCGTCGGCCTCCCTGCGGCGGGGCAGCGCGACGGCGCCGCCGCGTACGTCGAGGAAGACGTCCGGCACGGGGCCCTCGCAGCCACCGGCGCCGGCTGCGGCCAGGGCCACCCGCCGCAGAGCCGCCGCCGCCTCCCGGGCGGCCCGCGCGGCAGCCCGGTCCCGGGCCGCGCGCTCGCGGTCGCGGCGCGCCTCCAGCCGGTCGGCCGCCGCCCAGTCGCGCTCGACGGAGGCGAGGTGTCGCAGGGTCGCGGCCAACCCGTCGACGGCGTCCTGCTCCGGAGTGCGGCGCTCACGCTGCAGCGCGACCACGTCGCGGTGCTCGGCAGCCGCGTCGCGCAGCAGCGCGAGAGCGTCCCACTCGTCCGCGATCCGGTCGCGCAGGTCGGCCACCCGGTCCCGCTCGTCCTCGAGGGCGCCGAGCCGGGCCAGCTGCGCACCGGAGGAGGTCTCCGTCAGCGGCTCGGCACAGAGCGCGGCCAGCCGCTCCTCCGCCCGGACGAGGGCCGCGGCCTGCGCCTTCAGCCCCTCACGCCGCTCCTGCAGCGACGGCCGTAAGTCGGTCACGGCGCGAATACTAGGAGTAATAGCAAGGCTGGGGAAGGTGTAAGCCGCGGACTGTCCCCCGTCCGGGGAACGGCGGGCCACCGGACGGCTCGCGCGGCCGCCCTCACCCGCGGCGCAGGCCGCTGGCCCGGGCCACCGGCCGGGCGAGCGCCGCGCGCACGGCGTCCGCGCTGCCGAGGACGTGGACCCGGCTGCGGGCCCGGGTCACGGCGGTGTAGACCAGCTCGCGGGTCAGCAGCGGCGAGTCCGGCGGCGGCAGGATCAGGGACACGGCGTCGAACTGGCTGCCCTGGCTCTTGTGCACGGTCATGGCGTGGACGGTCTGGACTGCGGCCAGCCGGCTCGGCGGGACGAGCACGGGCCCGCCGCCGCGGGCGAAGGCCGCGCGGGGGACGTCCCCGTCAGCGCGGACCACGACCCCGGTGTCGCCGTTGTAGAGCGCGGTCTCGTAGTCGTTCGCGGTGACGAGCAGCGGCCGGCCGACGTACCACTCACCCTCGGCCGCGTAGCCGGCAACGGCCTCGACCAGCCACCGCTCGACGACGCCGCTCCAGTGGTCGACGCCGTACGGCCCCTCCCGGTGCGCACAGAGCAGCCGGTGCGCGTCGAGGGCGTGCAGCGCCGCAGCCACCTCCCCCCGCCGGGCGGCCTCGACCGTCGCGCGGCCCGCGGACAGGACGTCGCGGCGCAGCCGGTCCGCGGCGCCCGCCGACGGCGGCACGTCGGCGGCCTGCTCGCTGAAGGTCAGCTGCTCCGAGCCCGCGCGCAGCAGCCCGAGCGCCGTCTCGGCGTCGCCGGCCTGCACCGCGCGCGCGAGCTCCGCGATCCCGCCGCCGAACCGGTACGTGTGCCGCAGCACGACGACGTTGTCCGGGCCGGTGCCGTCGGCGGCAGAGCGGTGGACCAGGTCCCCGAGCACGGCGCCGGCCTCCACGGAGGCCAGCTGGTCGGGGTCGCCGACCAGCACGAGACGGGCGTCCGGGCGCAGCGCCTCGAGCAGCCGGGCCATCATCGTCAGCGACACCATGGACGTCTCGTCGACCACGACGACGTCGAAGGGCAGCCGGTTCGCCCGGTCGTGCCGGAACCGGGTGCGCGAGTCGCGCCGCCGGCCGAGCAGCCGGTGCAGGGTGGACGCGGAGAGGCCCGCGACCGCCGACCGGTCGGCTCCCGTGAAGGTCTCCCCGACCGCCCGCACCGCCTCCTCGAGCCGCGCGGCCGCCTTGCCCGTCGGGGCCGCCAGCGCGACGCGCAGCGCGAGCCCGTCCGTCCCGGGCCGCCGGTGCAGGTCCTGCAGCAGCGCGAGGACGCGCGCCACCGTGGTGGTCTTGCCGGTGCCCGGCCCACCGGCGATCACGGTCACCCAGCGCCGCGCAGCCGTCGAGCCGGCGACGTGCTGGAGCCCGCGCCCGTCCGGCTCGGCCGGGAAGAGCCGGCCCACGGCGGCGGCCAACCGGTCGGGGTCCACCTCCGGCGGCGGCAGCTCCTCCCGCGCCCGCAGCTCGTGGCGTACGAGCTGCTCCTGCCGCCAGTAGCGGTCGAGGTAGAGCAGCCCGCCGTCGAGCCGCAGCGGGCGGGCGTCCTCGGCCTCCCCAGCCGGGCTGCCGTCCCCCGCGACGAGCGGGCCGTCCGCCACCCGGGGGAGCCACGTCGCGGGCTCGGGCCACGGCAGGGCCTCGACCGCCTCCCGCCCCACGCCGTCGACGACCGCGGTGTGGCGGACCGTCGCGAGGTCCACGCAGACGGAGCCGTGGCGCACGGCCCGCACCGCGAGCGCGGCGGCGAGCAGCACGTCCGGCCGTTCCTCGCCGCCGAGCCGGCCGAGCGTCGTGGCGACGTGCACGTCGGCCGCATGCAGGACTCCGGCGACGTTGAAGGTACGCAGCACCCCGTCGGCGCGCAGGGCGAGCCGCGCGTCGTACGGCTCGACGGCGGCGGTGTCGAGGGTGTCGTCGGGCACAGCGCTGCCGGCAGCAATGCTCATCGGCGATCGATGCTTCCGGTGTCGAGGAGATCGGACAGCTCGGCGACGAGCTCGGCAGGAGGCCGCCAGCCGAGCGCGCCGCACACGGTCCCGTCGACGGTCGGGGTCCCGGGGCCGCACATGCCGCGGAGGAACAGGTAGAGCGTCCCCCCCAGGTGCCGCCCCGGCGAGTACGCCGGCTGCCGCCAGCGCAGGAAGCGGTGGAGCGCGACGGAGTAGAGCAGCGCCTGCAGCGGGTAGTGGGCGGCGCACATCGCCGCGGCCATCGCGTCCGGCCGGTAGTCCCAGGCGCTCAACGCGGGCGCCTCCGGGCCGAGGCCGCCGAGCCAGTTGGTCTTGTAGTCGACGACCAGGTAGCGCGGGCCGTCCGGGCCGTGCACGCGCAGGACCGAGTCGATGCTGCCGGTGAGGAACCCGCGCAGCGGCTGGCCGCGCAGCTCGGGCGCGTCGAGCATCGCCGGGTACGCCGCCAGCAGGTCGTCGGCCGGCAGCCGCCTGCGCAGAAGGGCCGCGACGTCGCCCAGCGAGACGTCGGCGGTCGGGCGCTCGCCCCCGGCGAGCGGCAGCTCGAAGTCCAGCTCCGGCAGCCGGTCGTCGGGGCGCACGTCGGCCAGGCGCAGCCCGTCGGCCAGCGGCCCCAGCGGCGTCCGCACGACCGGGGCCAGCGCCGCGGCGAGGGCGGCGGCGTCGAGGCCGCGGACAGGCCGGGCGGCGAGCTGCTCCCCGGCCAGCCGACGCAGCTCGGCCTCGAGGTCCGGCGCCGCGCCGTCGAACCGCTCCAGGACGGCGTGCACGAGCGTGCCGAACGCCGTGCCGCTCGGCAGCCCCGCCATCGGTGAGGGCATCGCGCGCAGCCTCGCCTCGAGCGCGGTCGCGTCCGCCGGGGCCGGCGGGGCCGAGTCGACCGGCGGCACCGGCGGCTCGTCGTCCTTCTCCGGCTCCTCGGCCTCGCTGCCGACCCGCGACAGCGGTGGCTCGGCCGGGACGCCGTGCGCGGCCGCGGTCAACGCGCTGTAGGACGTGCGCCGCCAGGCGGTGTCCACAGGACGGTCGAACGACGCCGCCTCCAGCGCAGCCGCGTTCGGTCGTGCCGGGCGCCACGACGTGGCCTCCGGCTCGGGCGGCACCGCCTCGAGGGAGAGGTGCGCTGCGGCCGGCCGGAGCCGCTCGCGCAGCCGGGCCACGGCGTCGTCGTCGCCGGGCACCGGTACCGGGTCCGGTGGCTGGTCGCCGGGGGCGTGCCCACCGAAGAGGAGCCGGTGCAGGGCGGCCGAGGGGGTGTTCGAGGACGGCGCCCACCAGAGGACGGCCTGCGAGCGGGCGCGGGTCAGGGCGACGTACAGCAGCCGGAGGTCCTCACCCGACTCCTCCTCGGCGTGCCGTGCCCGCCGACGGCCCCACCCCGGCCCGGTGCGCCCGCCCACGTCGAGCACCCGGCCGCCGCTCTCGTCGTGCAGCCGGAGCGGGTCCGGCACCGAGGGGACCCACCGGTCCCAGCCGAACGGGAGGTAGACGACCGGGAACTCGAGCCCCTTGCTGCGGTGGATCGTGACGACCTGTACCGCCGCGGCGTCCGACTCCAGCCGGCGGGTCCGCTCCTCGTCCGTGTCCCCGGCCGCGTCCGTGATGCGCCGGCGCAGCTCCTCCACGAGGGCGGGCAGCCCGAGCCGGTCGCGTTGCGCGGCCGCGTGCAGCGCCTGGGCGACGTGGCGCAGGTCGGTGAGCTCGCGCTCGCCGTGCACGGCGGCGAGCAGCCGCTCGGGAACGCGCTGCGTGGCGTAGACGGTCTCGGCGAGGGCGGCCACCCCGCGCTCCGCGAGGACCGCGGCCCACTCGCGCAGCAGCGGGCCGAGCTCGTCGGCAGCACGCTCACCGCGGGCGTCCAGCTGCTCGGGGGACCAGCCCAGCAGGCTGGTCAGGGCGGCGGCGTGCGCCCGCCAGACGCGGTGCGGCTGCTCGAGAGCCTCGAGCAGGGTGAGCCAGTCGCGGGCCGCGGAGGTGGTGAAGACGCTCGGCCCGCCGGCGAGGACGGCGGGCACCCCGGCCGCGCGCAGCGCGTCCCGGACCAGCGCCCCCTGGCTGTTGGTCCGCACGAGCACCGCGATGTCCGCGGGCTGCACGTCGCGGTCCTGCCCGGCGTCGCGCAGCCGGGCAGGGGCCGACAGCAGGCGTACGACGTCGGCGGCCAGGTCCGCGGCCACCAGGTCGCGCGCGGCAGCGGTCTGGACGAATCCGCTGCGGACCCGGGGCAGCCCCCGTCGCCCCACCACACGCAGCCGCAGCGGGGACGCCTGCGGGGCCGACACCAGTCGGGTGCCCGGGTGCGCCGACCGGACGGGGCGAACGCGGATTCCTGCATCTCCCAGCGCTGCTCCGCCGAGCAGCGTGTCGAGGGCCTGCAGCAGCGGCTCGTCGCTGCGCCAGTTGAGCGCCAGCGTCGCACGCCGGCTGGCGTCCCTGACGGCGTCGAGGTACGTCACGACGTCCGCGCCGCGGAAGGCGTAGACCGCCTGCTTCGGGTCGCCGATGAGCACCAGCGTCGCGTGCCCGTGGAAGGCGAGGCGCAGGATCCGCCACTGCACCGGGTCCGTGTCCTGGAACTCGTCCACCATGACGACCCGGTAGCGCGCCCGCAGCCGCACGGCCGCTGCGCCGGACTCCGCGTCGTGCTCCAGTGCGGCGGCGAGCCGCGTGAGCAGGTCGTCGTAGCCGAGGAGACGCTGCCGGCGCTTGCGCAGCTCCACCTCGCGGCGCACGGCCCGGGCCAGCCCGTACCGCTCGGCGGCCTCGCTGCCGGGCGGGGCGTCTGCCGGCTCGAGCGCGGCTGCGTCGTCGTCCACGGCCGCCCGGCCGACCTCGAGCGCGGTGCGGCGTGGGAAGGCGGGGCGGCCCGCCCCCGGCGCGGCGTACTTGCGCAGGTAGAGGTCGTCGACCGCCTCGACCACCAGGTCGTCGACGCTGTCGACGAGCACCGCGTCGGGATCGGTGTCGCCGGCCACGCCCAGGCTGGTCAGCACCTGCTGGCAGAACTGGTGCGTCGTCGCGATGGTCGCGGCGTCGAACCCGGCGAGCGCCACCGTGAGGCGTCGTCGGCGAACCGCCACCTCGTCGTCGTCGGCGGCCGCGAGATGCGCCAGGACGGTGTCGCCGCTCGCGCGCGCTGCGACCGGGTCGGCCAGAGCGCGCTCGGCGGCGGTCAGCCGCTCACGGACCCGCTCGCGCAGCTCCTGGGTCGCCGCCCGGCTGAACGTGACCAGCATGAGCTCGTCGAGCCGGGCTCGCCCCTCCGCGAGGTAGCGGGTGGCGAGCGCCGCCAGGGTGAACGTCTTGCCGGTGCCCGCGCTGGCCTCGAGCACCGTCGTCCCCGTGGGCAGCGGGCCGCAGACGTCGAAGGGGGGCGGGTCGTCGATACCGAAGCTCGCATCAGCGAACGGAGCATCAGGAGAAGCGATGTTCACAACAACTCCACCTGCTCGGCGGCGAGCAGCGGCGCCCACAGCCGGCGGGCCAGTGCGCCGAAGCGGGTGGGCTCGGCGGCTGCTCCGTCGGCCAGCCCGGCCTGCTGCAGCACGTCGAGCCCGGTCCACGCTCCCCACACCATCCGGTGCGCCGCGTCCTCCGCCTCTCCCGGCACGGTGTCGTTGCCCAGCCACTCCTCGCGGGCGCGCCCGAGAGCGAGGTCGGTGTCCTCGCCGCGCTCCCGGACGTCGGCATAGGCCGCGGACGTCTTCACCGCCATCGGCAGCGGCTCGCGCATCCCGGCGGCGTGCAGGGACACGAGCTGCCCCAGCACGATGGACGCGTCCTCCGGCCGCAGCGGCCCGAGGGTCGAGCAGCGCGGCCGGTCGCCGTAGCCCCTGCCGATGGTGACCGCCCGCCACCGCGTGCCGGGGTGCGCGACCGTGAGCGCGACCAGGCTCGCCCACGCACGCAGCCGGTGCTTGGCGGCGAGCCGGGAGTACGTGACGCTGACGACGGTGTCGCCGTGGACGTCGCCGACGGTCCCCTCCACCCTGGTGGCCGTGGCGCCGGGCCTCGCCCCGCTCGAGGCGGGCACGGCGGCCACGAGGTCGACCGTCTGCGCGGGCGCCCCGGCACGGGCGGCCTCGGCGGCGCGCACCAGCGGCTCGACCGAGCCGAGCACCGCCTCGAGGGCGCGGCCGCCCAGTGGCCCGGGCGGGAGCGTGCCGCGCCGCCACTCCGCCTGCCGGCACCGCTCCGGGCTCGCCCCGGCCAGCCGGTCGCGCAGCAGCCGCTCCCCCACGGCCCACCGCTCCAGCGGCTCGAGCTCGACCGCCAGCACGTCGGACGGCTCGTCGTCGCTGCCGGGCACGCCGACCTGCAGCCGCTGCTGGAGGAAGGCGCGCACCGGGTGCTCGAGGAGGCGTACCAGCGCGTCGAGGGCGAGGACGGGCTCCGCCGGACGGTCGGGCAGCGGCTGCGGCAGGAACGGCCGTGGTGGCACGCGCCCGCCCGCGGCCGCGAGCGCTCCGCCGAGCGCGGTCCGGTCGAAGCTGAACGGCCCGGGCGCCCCGAGGCCGGCGGGGGTGAAGTTGCGGGGGTCGAACGGCTGGAGGGGGTGACGGACGAGGACGTGGCCGCGAGCAGGGCCGCCGTCGGGCGCGACGGCCAGGGCGTCGACCGCGTCGAGCAGCTCCCCCAGCGGGACGGCCGGCGGCCGGGGGCTGTTGGTCCGCTCGTCGGCGCCGGAGTAGGCCACCACCAGGTGCTCGGTGGCCGCGAGCACGGCGTCCAGCAGCAGCTGGCGGTCCTCGCTGCGCGGGTCGCGCTCGCCCACCCACGGGTCGCGCAGCAGGATGTCGTCGCCGTCCGGGGTGGCGTTGCGCGGGAAGACCCCGTCGTCGAGCCCGAGCAGGGCCACGACCCGGTGCGGCACCGAGCGCATCGGCACGAGCGTGCAGACGGTCAGCGTCCCGGTGCGGAAGTTCGCCCGGGTGGGCCGCCCGCGCAGCCGCCGCGCGAGCAGGGCGCGCACCTCAGGCAGGGTGAGGCGCACCTCGCCGCGGGCCGCAGTCCCCGCCGTCCCCACCTCGGCCAGCTCGGCCCGCGCCTGGGCCAGCTGCCAGCTGTCCGCATCACGGACGTCGGCGAGCGCGTCGAGCGCAGCTCGCAGCGCGTCGAGCCACGCCGCCAGCGGCTGCTCGCCGGTGAGCGAGCCGAGCACGACGGCGAGCCGGTCGACCAGCTCGGCCAGCCGCCCGGCGAGGTCGATGTCGGAGCTGTCGACGTCATCCAGCGGCAGCGCCAGCCCGAGCCACGACGACCTCGGGGTCGGCGTCGCCGTCCCCACCGCGCTCGCTGCGCCCTCCTCGGCCATCGCCGCGCCCAGCAGGACCCGGTCGAGCCCCGCGCGCCAGGTGTTCTGGCCGAAGCCCCCCAGCGCGAAGGGCCGGCGCGAGTCCGCGTCGAGCCCCCAGCGCACCCCCGAGCGCGCCACCCAGTCCTGCAGCCGCTCGAGGTCGTCGTCGTCGAGCGCGAAGCGGCGGCGCACAGGGGGCAGGGCCGCCAGGTCGAGCACGCGCGAGGCCGGCAACCGGGAGTCGGCGAGCTCCAGCACCGCCGCCAGCACCGCGAGCAACGGGTTGGTCTGGCGCAACGAGCGGTCGGCGAGGCGCACCCGCAGGCCGTGCGCCGGGTGGTCGAGCCCGGGGGCCGCGGAACCGTCGGCAGCGCCGGCTGTGGCGCCCGTGGCCTCGCCCAGCCCGAAGGCCGCGGACACGAGCGGCGCGTACGCCTCGACGTCCGGGCACATGACGAGGATGTCGCGCGGTTCGAGCCTGGGGTCGGCCGCGAGCAGGCCGAGCAGCACCTCCCGCAGCACCTCCACCTGGCGCGCGGGGCCGTGGCACGCGTGCACCTGCACGCTGCGGTCGTTCGCGGGCAACGCGACGCGACCGGCTGCGGGCGGGAGCGCGGCGTCGTCGCGCAGGGCGGCCTGCAGCCGGCCGAGCAGCGTGCCCGGCGCGGCCGGCGCGGGGTGGTCGGAGTGCAGGACCGCGCCGGGCGCGGCGGCCAGCGCCAGCTGGAGCTCGCGGGCGTCGCGCCCGAGCGAGGCGAGCAGCGGGTTGCGTGCCAGGTGCGCCGTGGGGTCGGCGGCGCGCCGCCGGTCGGCGACCGGGACGAGCGGCCCGACGCTGCGCCAGAGTGCGGGCGAGGGGTGCGGCAGCCACAGGTGGACGTCGCGGTGCTCGGCGACCGCCGCGAGCACGGCAAGCGCGGAGGCGCTCAGCCGCGTCGGGCCGAAGACGGACAGCCGGGCCGGCCAGGGCAGCGTCCCCGGCTCGGCCCGCAGCAGCTCGCAGGCCGAGGGAAGGCGCTCGGCCGGGCCGGGCACCCCGACGTGGGCGCGCAGCCGCCGCCACAGCTCCGCCTCCCAGGCCAGGTCCGCCGGGAGCGGCGTGCCGCTGCCGTCGGTGTCGAGGCCTCCGGCCCAGTCCTGCACCATCCGGGGGCGGGCGGCGGCATAGGACGCGAACAGGCCGGCGAGGTGGCGGGCCACCGCGTAGCGACGGCCGCGCCGGTGCCGGTCGCCCGCGGGGCCGGCAGCCCCCAGGTGCCGGCCGAGCACGTCGCACCAGGCCTCGCCCGCGCAGCCGTCGATCACTTCGAGCAGCGGCCAGACCAGCCGGTCGGGCAGCCACACGTCCTCCCGCGGGTCGATGCCCGCGGCCGCCGACAGGGCCTCGTCGACCAGCCCCCCGGGCGAGGGGAACCGCAGGTTGGCGCACACCCCGTCCGCCCGGCCGGCCGCGGTGCCGAGCTCGCGGGACAGCGACTGGGTCAGCCAGCGCTCGACACCGCGGGCGGGCACCGCCACGACCTCCGGGGTGAACGGGTCGGCCCCGGCCGCGGGCTCGCGCAACAGCCCCGCCAGGGCGTACGCCAGCTCGTCGGCCCGCTCGGAGCGGTGGACGTGCAGCACCGGTCAGGCCCGCGACGGGCAGGGACGGAGGCGGTGCGGCACGCGGAGAAAGGTAACCGCGCCGGCCGAGCCGCGGCGACGGCCGTCCACAGCCGCGGCTAGCAGTTCCTGCAGCGGCCGCAGGATTGACGCAGCCCTGGTGCCCTGCCATGGTCTGCAGCGGGGCAGGCGGGCGCGCCGCTTCGACGCGAGGAGCCGGCCCGGCAGGCCGACCCTTGGGACAGGCGTTCGGCGGCGATCCCGCCGGCCGTAGGCAAGACTACGGCCGTGGCAACCGGCGCAGCAGGCTGGCGCGGGCGCGCCTCGCGGCGCCGGCCCGCGGGGGCCCAGGACGCAGCCTGGCTCGAGGCGCTCTTCCTCGCGAACGGGGACGCGGTCAGGAGCTACGTCATGTACCGCTGCGGCGACGCGGACCTCGCCGAGGACGTGGTCAGCGAGGTGTTCCTCATCGCGTGGCGGGACCGCGCCGCGGTGCCCGAGCCGGCCGTGCCCTACCTGCTCGGCGTCGCCCGCCGCGTGCTCGCGGGCCAGCGGCGGGCCACCCAGCGGCGGGACAGGCTCACCGCACGCATCGCCGACGGCCTGGACGGGGCGTCCACGGCGCTCGAGGACGGGGACTTCGAGAGCCTGGAGCTGCGCGAGGCGCTCTCCCGGCTGCCCGACCACGACCGGGAGGCGCTCATCCTGGTCGGCTGGTGCGAGCTGTCGAACGTCGAGGCCGCCGAGGCGCTCGGGTGCAGCCAGGTGACCTTCGCGGTCCGCCTGCACCGGGCCCGTCGGCGGCTGCGCGCCCAGTTGGACCGGGCCGACCGCCCGGGTGAGCCCTCCGTACGTGCGGCGGCGTCATGACGCGCCCGGACGCCAGGCCCGACGACCTCGCCCGGCTGCGGGCGGCGCGGCCCACGCCCTCGACCGGCTGGGCGGGCTCACCCGCAGGCCGTCGCACGCTGGACCGCGTGCTCGCCGAGGCCGGGCCCGCGCAGGGCCCGACGGAGGGAAGGGCCACGGGCGCACCCCCGCGACGCCCGCGCCCTTCCCGGTCCCGCTGGCTACCGCTGGCGGGAGTCGTGGTGGCCTCGGTCGCGGCGGCCGGGGCGGTCACGATCCGCGACCGGTCCCCGGCACAGCCGGGCCTGACCGTGCTCTGCTACGCCGAGGCGCGCGCGCAGGCTGAAGGGGCGGTGCCGCGGCAGGAGTTCACCGGCCTCCCGCCGCTGGACGCCTGCCGCCGCAGCTATCCGGTCGACTTCCCCGACCGCCCGGTGCCCGAGAGCTTCGCCCTGTGCGTCGCCGACGGGGGCGGCCTCATCGTGGTCCCGTCGCGCACGGGCCTTTCCGACGACGTCCCCTGCGTCCAGGCCGGCGCTCGCCCCGCGAGCGGCTCGCGCTGACATCAACTCACCCGCGCCAGGCCGTCCCGCCTGCTCCCGGCCCGGCGCACGCCCGGAACCCAGTCGCAGGCGGGGCAGGCACCGCCGTCATGCAGCCGTGCCGGCCACGACGTCTGCTCGAGGATGCCTGCGACGAAGCAGCGGGCGACCAGCTCCGCCCGGTTGGCGAGCGCGAGCCGACGGGTGACAGCCGACACGTGGTAGGCGACGGTGTGCCCGGACAGGCCGACCCGGCGCCCGATCTGGTCGTTGGAGAAGCCGCGCGCCAGCAGCTCGACGACCTGCGCCTCGCGCTCGCTGAGGTGCACGTGTGATCGCCCCGCCGACTGCACTGGATCCTCCCCGCTCCCGGTCGGCGCCAGTCAAGCCTGCCCCGCGCCGGTGCCGCCAGCGCGCGGGTTATTACAGCCCTCCTGCCGGCGGGCCTGGCCGGCCGCCCGACGACCACCCGACGACCACCGGGCGGCGCCGAGGCGGCGGTCCGGGCACTGGTGCCGAGAGACCGCATTTTCTTACAGGAACGACACAACAATCCGCTATGAATTCATCTCATAGAATTCCAGGCATTCCTGTCGCAGCCTTTCGGCATGACTTCCAGGAATCTGCGGCGCACGGTCGCCGCCACTGCCGGCGCAATCACCGCCTGCTCGACGGTCCTCGCCCTTCCGGCCACCGCATCCGCGGCCCCCGGTGAGATCACCGACCAACTGCTGATCGCCGAGGCCGAGGCCCACGGGGCGCGGGTCTCCGGCGGATGGGCGGTCTTCCCGAACGGAATGGAGGCGTCGCTCGGCCCTGCCGCGTATTCCGACTGCCCCAACAACTACGTCTGCCTGTTCGAGAACGCGTCCTGGGGCGGGCGCCTGATCCGGTGGTACAACGCGAACACCGCCATCAGCGACCTCGGCCTCTACACGTTCAACGACGAGCTCTCCTCGTGGGTGAACAACTCCCCCTACGACGCGCGGTGGTTCTACAACAGCTCCTACGGCGGCACGACCCGGTGCATGAACGCCGAGAGCGGCTCGCCGTCCTCGTTGGGCGGCGACGACGACAAGGCCAGCTCGTTCCGGGTCTACACCGACGCGGTGGCCTGCACCTGAACGGGCGCGCGCCGGCGTCAGTAGTGGGCGCGGGCGGCCTCTGTCAGGTGCACCCCGACCACGCGGGCCTGCGCGCCGGCCAGCAGGCCCGCGTAGTCGCGGTCGTCCACCACGAGGAACCGCTGCCCGGGGTGCTCCTCGCGGATGGCGGCGAGCTGGAGCAGCTTGTCCAGGTCCTTCGCCGGCAGCGGCCGCCCCCTGGCGTCCCGGAGCTCGCGGAACGCGGGCAGCTCGTCGTACGGCGGGGCGAGCACCGCCCGGAACCGCGAGAACTGCTCCTGCGGCACCTCGGCGCTCGTGGTGTAGGCGGCCATCTCGGCGTACCGCTCCATCTCGGCCCCGGTGAGGAACCGCGGGTCGAGGTAGTCGGCCACCCCTCCGAGGTGGAGCGTGTCGGCGAGGTTGCTGTGCAGGTCCGTGATGCCGCGGGTGGTGATGATCCCCATGACGGCGCCGGCGTCGCGCAGCGCGCCCATCAGCGGGGCCGCGCAGGGGCGTACGAGCGTCGCGCTCTCGCCCTCGCGCCCCTTGCGGCTGCCGAGCGTCTGATCGATGTCGAAGAGCACGATCAACGGGCCGTCCGCGAGCAGCGGCGCCGCGGCGGACCACACCGAGCACACGAAGCGCCGCTCGGACTCGAAGACCCGGAGGAACCTCTTGCGCTGGTCGACCTTGGTCGCGTCGTCGTCACGGGCGTCGCTGGACATGAGGACGGCATCGGCGTCGAAGTACTCCACGGTGTTCTGCCAGTCGAAGGCGAGGGCATAGGCCACCTCGCCCGAGATGTCCGACCACACCTGCTCCGGAGCCCGCTGCATGCCTCAGATCGCCAGTCTCGACGAGATCACGTCGTCCCAGGGGCTCACAGTCACCAAGGTATTGAAGGAGGATTACGACCACAACGTCTACCTCGTCGAGCAGGGCGGCCGCCAGCTGATCCTCAAGACGATCAACGACGAGGGGCTCGAGCAGAACCTCCGCCGCGACGTCGGCTACTCCTTCGTGCTGGCCACGCTCGCGGCCGCCGACCCTTCCTGGACCCTGCGGGCGAGCGCTCCCGTGGCGACGGGCGGGAGCTGGATGCTGCGCGAGGCGCTGGACGCCGAGCCGCTGCTCGACCCCGACGCCCTCACGTCGGAGGCGGCAGCCGCGGTGGGCCGGGCGCTCGCCGACCTCGACCGGCTCTCCCCGGACGTCGTCGCGCGCCGGCCTGACTACCGCAACGGCGCCGGACAGCCCGTCGAGGACGAGCAGCACCGGCTCGCCGAGCTGGAGCGCTGGGTGGACGGGATCGACGAGGCGTCCGGGCTGGGCGAGCTGGACCGGGAGGAGCTGCGCAGCGCGCTGGAGTCGGGGCGGCAGGCCGTGCACCCCGGCTTCGAGGTGTGGGACGTCAAGCTCGACGACTTCCTCGGGCTACCGGAGGGCAAGGTCGCTATGTACGACCTGGAGTTCGCCCATCTGTTCGGCCGCCGCCACTACGACGTGGCCAAGATGTACGCCACGCTGGCAGTGGTGCACGGCGAGCCGGGGCCGGCGGCGGCGCTCCTGGAGGCGTACCAGGGCGAGTCCCGCCTGCCCGACGACCGGCTGATCGCAGCGTTCCTGCCGGTCTGCACCGAGACGCTCCTCGCCGAGCTCAAGGACGCCGTGGACGCGGACGGTGACTCGGGGAGAAGCCGCGCCGCGCAGGCGCGCGAGCTGCTCGCCGGCTGCCTCGCCGGGCGGGTCCCCGGCCTGGCCGGCCAGTGAGCCGGCCGGGGCCGCCGCCGCGTGCGGCGGCCCCAGCCGCTTGCCCGACGGGAAGCGGTGTCCCGTCCGGGCAGCCGGCTCAGTCGGAGAGGTCGAACTCCGGCGACCCCAGCGTGTTGAACCAGGTTCGCGCCTGCTCCGGGTCCGAGGTGAACGTGAGCGCGAGCTGGAGCAGGACGCGCGCCTTCTGCGGCGTCAGGTCGAGCCCGCCGATGACGTTGGGCGTACCGTCCGCGACGTAGACCGACCCGTCGCCCGTGCGCGTCGCGGAGACGAAGACGACGCCGTGGTCGCGGATAGCGGCGGTCCGCGCCATCGACTGCGCGGTCGAGACCCCACCGGCTCCGTGGCCCGCGGTGACGATCCCGTCGACGCCGGCCGCGGCGAGCGCCTCGATCGACGTGGCGTCGGCCTCCAGGTAGGCGTAGACGACCTCGGCCTTCGCG
>NZ_JAANNO010000022.1 GCF_011250645.1 Motilibacter aurantiacus | reverse complement strand
GCCTGAAGCAGTCTTGTCTCACCGAGCTTGACACCCTCCGGCCCCCCGCGACGAACGACACGTACTCCGAGTCCTCGAACACTGCAACAGCTCTTGCTTCATCCTCCGCGGACAGGTGAAAGGCCCCCATGAACCACTCAAGGGTCTCCCGCGTCATCATCGTGCCAGCGAGCGCGCGCGAGATCCGATCGCGAAGTTGCCGCGGCAGGAGCTCCTGCTGCTCGGCTGTCCCATTCACCCACAACCACTCGGTGATGACCTCAGCCACCGCCGCCTGGTTGACGTAGCCCGGAGGACGCCGCTGCGCATACCGCTCCCAGCGGCTCCGGTAGGGCCCGGGGCGGATCAAGAGCTCCTTGAGGTACCGCCCTGCCTGCCCTGGCCCGGTCGGCGTCATGGCCACCCCCGCCGTAGTGCGACACAACTGCGACATACCGACCCTACGGTCTCGTGATGTCACATCCGAAGGCGGACTACACCAGCCGGCCCTCACTACCGGTGACCGTCCACAGCGCATGGAGGAGATCAATGACTCGTACCCGGCTGGCCCCAGCATGGGCGGCACTGATGGCGGCACCGATGGTGCTGCTGAACCTCGATCCTGCGTCCGCCGCCTCACCGGCTGAGCAGCAGGTCGTCGTTCAGCTCCGTCCCGGAGCGGACCGCTCGGACGTCATCGACTTGGCCGAGGAGAACGGTGGGAACGTTCGATACGAGTACTCACGGGCACTCAACGGATTCTCCGGCAGCATGACCAGCAGCGCGCTTGCAGCGCTGCGCCAGGATCCTGACGTCCTTTCCGTCGCTCCTGATCGTGAGATGACCATCTCCGCTACTCAGCCCTCTGCGCCCGAGGGGCTGGACCGGATCGACCAGCGCGCCGTCCAGGGTGACCGCAGGTACAGCTACACCACTGACGGAACCGGCGTGACCGCCTACGTGGTGGACACCGGCATTCGCACCACGCACCGCGACTTCAACGGCCGAGCCAGTACCGGCGTCGACCTCGTCGACGGCAGGGGCGGGGACTGCAACGGGCACGGCACCCACGTGGCCGGCACAATCGGCGGGAGGACCTTCGGCGTCGCCAAGAACGTGACTCTGGTCGCAGTTCGCGTTCTCGACTGCGCAGGCTCCGGCCGTGCTAGCACGGTGATAGCCGGCCTGGACTGGATCGCGACCCACACCGCGGGCCCCGCTGTCGTGAACCTCAGCTTCGGCGGTGGCGCGGACACCACAGTCGACGACGCTGTCACACGCCTCACGGCCGCCGGCATCACGGTCGTAGCCGCCGCTGGGAACGAGATGGTCGACGCATGCAGCTCCACCCCGGCGCGCGCACCGAGCGCCATCACCGTTGGGGCCGCCTACAGCCTCGCCCTCGGCTCGTACTTCAGCATGGACATGCGGGCCTTCTTCTCCAACCACGGCCCCTGCCTCGACGTCTTCGCCCCCGGCTTCAACGTCATCTCTGACTCCGCAACCTCCGACACCGCGACGGCGCACAAGAGCGGCACCTCGATGGCAGCCCCACACGTGAGCGGAGCCGTCGCCCGCTACCTGCAAGGCCACCCGGCCGCACGACCCGAAGAAGTCAGCTCGGCGATCAGCAGCACTGCGACCCGACCTGTCCTTGACGCCAACTCCGGCAACGCCGGACTGCTGTATGCAGCCCCCTCCTCCTGACGGTCCGGCCGCACTCCTGACGACGCCCAAGGACGTCACCGCCGTGGGACTGCCTCCACTTCCGCCGAGCCCCCCCCGGTGTGTGCGGAGACCAGGAGCTCGAGAGCGCAGCGGTGGACTGGGCGCAGCTCTGTGCGTAGCAGGCGGCCTTGAGCGCAGTCGGTGGCGTTTCGGCAGTGCTCGTAGAGCCGGCGGTCATCGAACCAGTCCACCCATCTCAGCGGTGGCGTACTCGAGGTGGTCGACGGCGGGCCAGGGGCGGCGGCGCTTGATGAGCTCGGTCTTGTCGAGGCCGTCGATCGTCTCGGCGAGCGCGTCGTCGTAGGGATCGCCGACCGTGCCACAGAAGCCGCGATCCCGATCTCCGCCAACCGCTCGCCGAATCTCAGCGCAGATAGGCTCGACACCCCAGCGCAGGCCGCCGTCCTCGCGGCCGCCTGCGTGCTCGCGGATGAACTCCGCGAGTACCGGAGGGCCGGTCGGGCTCGGCTCCGAAGAAGGCCGCCACAGCCTCGAGGACGCCGTTCGCGCGCTTGAATTCGGCGGCTTCGCGCTTCAGGCGCTTGATCTCCTCGGACTCCTCAATCGTGGTCCCGGGCCGCTGCCCGTCATCAACCTGCGCCCGGCGGGCCCACGTGCGCACCGTCTCCGCGGTCTCGAGGCCGAGCATCTCGGCGACCTTGGCCATGCGGCACAGTCCGAGTCATGGTCGGGGGCGGCTCCCAGCACTTCGTCACGGTCGCGGATGGGCCCGTTCTCGAGCGTCCCCATGCGTGGGTTTCCCGGCGTCGGCGACCTACGTCCCGCCCGCCGGCCGGTGATGCTTCCGCTCATCTCTCGGCGAGAACCGCCTCCTCGCCGAGCGCCCTCCTGAAGAAGGCGTCGAGCCGACGCTGCAGTCCCTCGATGCGGGCCGGCGTCCCGAGGGGCTCGGGCTGGGGCGAGGGCAGCTTGCGCAGCCCGCGGACGCAGAGCGAGCAGGCGAGATCGGCGCAGATGTAGGTGCCCACGGTGTTGCCGTCCCGGCCGGACAGGCCGGCGCGGGGGGCGACGAACAACCCGACATCGCTGCCCGGGCGCGCGGCGTGGCAGAGGTCGCAGAGCGCGCCGCCCGTGCGGAAGGGGGCGCTGTCGGTGGCGCGCAGCACGAGGCCCATCGGCTTCCCGTCCCGAACGGTGACGATGAAACCCTGCTGGGGCGCCTTGGGGTTGATCCAGCCGAAGAAGTCGAGGTCGTCCCAGGGGACGTCGTCGAGCTTGGGGACGCTGATCGCCTTCTGCGCGGTCTTGGAGCAGTTGACGAACGACGAGCGGATGGTCTGGGGATCAAGCGGGTTCACAGTCGTTCCTTCGTCAGGCGGTCGAGCGAGGCTCGGTGTCTTCTGTGCCAGTCGTGCCGACGTCCTGGGCGGCGGTGAGCTGCTCGCGGAGCCAGTCGAGGGCGAGGTCGTGGTAGCGGCGGCCGAAGTCCAAGGTGGGGCCGAACGGGTGATCCTGGCCGGAGGCGACGTGGTGGTCCCACAGCCGCTCCAGCGTGCTGCGCTCCTGCTCCACGAAGCGCAGCTCCCGCTCGAGGGCCGCGCGCCGGTCCGCCGGCGTCAGCTGGGCCAACAGGAACCACCGGAGCAAGGTCTCGTTGCGCTGGCTGCGCGACGGCTCCGCGACCACGAGCCATAGGCGCAGCTCCTCGCGCCCGGACGACGTCAGCCCGTAGGTGCGGCTGCGCCGCGCACCTTCGCCGACCACCTCTACCAGTCCCGCCTCCTCCAGCTTGATCAGCTCGGGATAGATCTGACTGTGACCGGCATGCCAGGCGCTGCCGAGCGACCGCTCGAAGCTCCGGGTGAGCTCGTATCCGGTAGACGGCTGGATGGCGAGCAGGCCCAGAAGAGCGTGACGCAGTGACATGACCGCAGCGTACCAGACTGACATGTCGAGAACAACAGGTCAGCACAGTCATGTCCTGGGGCCAGCTTCGGCTCCTCGCCGGCCAGCGGCACGCCTGCCGCCACCGCGGGCACTGCGCCGTGTCGTCCTCGTGGACGCCGAGGCACCGCCCGGTGGTCAGGGTCCGGCTGCCGGCGACCACTGCCGCGGCATCGACCTCTCGTGCCACTGACGGCGCCCGCCCGCTTCGCGGCCTTCTGGCGTCGCACGTGCGCTGCGAGGAGGCGTCGAGCTCGGCGGCATGGTTCGGCAGCACGCTCGTGGCGCGGGCGCACTCACCCCCGCACCCTCCCTGTGCAGGTGAGCGACGTACGAGTGGCCAGCAGGTGGGTCGGGAGTCCAGGGGCTTGCAAGCCCGTCCGGGGTGGCCGCCACTCGGGCGGTGGCCTCACGGCCGCAGCGCCGGCACCACGGATCCGGCTCGATGACCCGGCGACCGATGCGTACCGGTTCGGGTGGCCGCGCTCGCCACCACTTCCGGGACTTGACGCACTGCATGTTAGCGATAACACTCGCCGAATGGTCACCGCCGACCGCCTCTGGGAAGCCGCGGTCGGCGGCGCCGAGCGACGCGAACCGCACGGGACGCAGCGCGTCGCGCCACAGAAACGGACCCGTGGTCGGCGGGTCTCCAGGGCGACGGAGAGGTACGCGGATGGAGCTCCAACGGAGGAGAACAGCACCGCAGGCAGCAGCGAGCCGGCGCTCGGTCGGCCGCCTGCCGGCCAGGATGATCGCCGTCGCGGCGGCGAGCGCGATGGGTTTCGCGATGCTCGCAGCGATGCCGGTCTCGGCGCAGGTCCAGGACCAACGCAGTCAGGCTGAGGTCACGGTCCCCACCAAGGCAGGGCCCGGCGCCAGCGTCGAGACCGCACCGGACGGCACGCCGTACGAGCGCTACGTGTTCGCGTCCTTCCACGGCGGCGACGACGGCGGGCGGAACGGCGAGCAGATCTGGCTCAGTGCCTCAAAGGGAAACGACCCGTTGAACTGGTACGAGCTGAACTACGACGAGGGCACGGCCGTCTCACAGCCGATCCTGCAGACGGTCAACCCGGCGCAGGGTCAGATGGGCCTGCGTGACCCGTCCCTCATCCGCTCCGCGGACGGCAAGAAGTTCTTCCTGCTGGCGACCGACCTGAAGACGTACCAGGACGGCCAGTCGTGGTCGTACCGCCAGTCGCGCGGCTCCCGCAACCTCGTCGTCTACGAGTCCACCGACCTCGTCAACTGGTCCGATGCCCGCTTCATCAAGGTCGAGGACGACCACGCGGGCAACGTCTGGGCGCCGGAGGCGTTCTACGACGAGAGCCGGGGCGAGTACATCGTCTTCTGGGCCTCGAACCTGTACCCGGACGAGAACATCGCCACCCGCAACACGCAGCAGATCTCCTACAACCGGATCCGGATCGCGACCACGAAGGACTTCGTGACGTTCACGGAGCCCAAGACCTGGATCAACCTCGACCGGTCCACCGGCCGTCAGGGCTGGGGCATGATCGACTCGACGATGATCGCCACGGACGACCGGATCTACCGCCTCACCAAGGACGAGAACGGCTTCCGCGTCCTGCTGCAGTACATCTCCTCCCTCGACGACCTCCACGACACGTGGGGCGAGGAGGAGACGGAGCCCTACGCGGTGAACAAGAACCCGATCACCCCGCTGACGACCATGCCCAACGCCTGGACGATGGTCGGCAACCCCAATGGCTCCAGCAAGTGGCAGGTCCCCGGGCTGAACGGCGGGAACCTCGAGGGCCCGCTGGTCTTCAAGGACAACGCCGAGGACATGTACTACGTGTTCATCGACTACGCGTCCGGCGGCGGGTACGTCGCCTGGCGCGCCCCGTCGATGGACGTGCCGCCGAACCAGTGGGAGTACCTGGGCCAGTCCTGGTGCAACAGGACGGGCCTGTCGAGCACGTGCAACGCCCAGGACCCGGCGTCGCCCTACTGGTCGTTGCCGGTCAGCCCGCGCCACGGCTCCGTCATCCCCGTCACGCTCGAGGAGTGGGAGACGCTGATGGCCGGCTACAACTCCCCGGTGCACGTCGAGGCGTCGGTCGTCACGGCCGGCGGCGACGCGGTGCCCGAGGACGAGTGGCTGAACGAGGCGCCCGAGCTCGAGGTGACCTGGACGGACTTCAACGACACCGGCCTGGCGCCCGCCTGGCTGCGGCTCGTCGAGGGCCACAACGGCGGCTCGCGGGTCGTGTCCGCCGAGAGGATCACGTCCGGCATCACGCAGGGCATGACGGTGCCGGTCAACGCCGTCGAGGGGACGAACTGGGCCCAGCTCGAGTACCGCGACGCCTCGCTCGGGGGCGACGCGGTGATGCTCTGGACGCCCGACGTCTCCTACAAGCTCGACACCACCGCGCCCGTCGTCGGGGCTACGGTCGACGGGTTCGAGCTGTCGGTGTCGGTCACCGACCCGCTGCCCGCCGGCGTCACCGAGAACTCCGGCATCGCGTCGTGCGAGTACCGGGTCGGGGACGGAGCGTGGGCGGCCTGCGCCGACACCGTCGACCTCGGGGCGGCGATCAGCGATCGCACGGTGACCGTCGTCGCGACCGACAACGCCGGCAACGAGACCACGGTGCAGGTCGCCGCGCAGAACGAGCTGCCGGAGACCATCGACGAGCTCGCGGCGGGCAACCACATGCCGCGCAGCGTCGTCCGCGACCTGCAGAAGCTCCTCGACGCCGCCGCCGACGCGGAGGCCAAGGGGGACGGGGCGGAGGTGCTGCGCCAGCTGCAGCTGCTCACCGCCTACGTCGCGGCCGCGAACGTGAGCAAGATCGACGCCGAGGCATGGGACACGCTGTGGCCCGTCCTGCTGGACTACGTCACGCCGCAGAGCGGCGTCGCAACGCTGCAGCAGCGGGTCGGCGACCTCACCCGCAGCGGCGACATCGCGACGAGCACCGGCCGGGACTTGCACGAGCACCTGGCGGCGGCGTCGGCAGCGCCGACAGCCCAGGAACGAGCGGCGCACCTGCAGGCCCTGCGCACGGACGTCGCGTCGGCGCGGGTCAACAAGGTCAGCCAGAACGCGAAGGCCGCACTGCTCGCGCTCATCGACGACGCGCTCGGGTCGTGAGCTAGCGAGGCTTCGCAGCAGAGCACCACGTGACACCGTCCACGGCCCCCGCACCCCCGGTGCGGGGGCCGTGGACGCAGCGCGGCCGGCACGCAGGGCGCCCGGGCGTACGGTCGTGCCGAGGTGCGCTCGCCGTGCCACCGACGTGATCCCGCGGGCGCCTCACCGCATCGTGCTCAGGTCCGCGCTTCGCCACGTTCCGCGGTCACCGGACGCTTCCCACGGCTAGTGGTCCGTCGCGCCCTTGAGCACGCGTGGAGGCACTGCCGGCGCCGGCCAGAACTGGATCGCGTAGGACTCGAGCAGAGGGCCGGAATCCTCGTCGTAGCCGAAGGCGTCTCTGGACGGGAGCCTTCCGCGAGCACAGACCCGCACACGCAGCTCCCCTCGTGCCTGCTCGAGCAGCGGAACGCTCACCGGCTCCCCGAACAGCGAGCCGAGACGCAGGCCCTGGTCGGTGGTGACGCTGAACTCGGCAACGTCCTCCCAGGAGGCGAGGTCGGCTGTCGGCTCGTCGAAGTGCCGCTCAACGACGACCTGCGCCTCGCCGGCGTGAGCGCCGCAGAGGATGCAGACGAACTGCTCTTCCTCGAACGAGAGCAGTCCGTTGTCCTCCGGCGCTTCCACGCGCACCCGGCCGTCGCCGTCCTGCAACACGAACTGGAACTCGTCGACAACAACACGTGCATCAACGACAGCTGGCTCGGACACCTCGGGCACGGGACACAGACTGCCACCGGACTCCCGCCGCCCCGTACAGACCAGCTTCCATGAGCCGCCGGACCCGGCCGGCGGACTGGACACCCATGGGTGGTCACGCCGCCGGTTGCGGTCCGCGAGCCCCGAGCGCCAGTACTGCCGCCGCGGCCGCGCCAGCAGCGCTGACGTCGAGGTCAGAGCAAGGACAGGAGGTTCATCCGGTACACGAGGACGAACGCCGTGCTCGACAGCAGCGCCACAGCGGCGGCAACGAGCACCAGCCGCGCAGGGAACCGGCGCACCCGCGCGACCATGGCGAGGCTTACGCCTGCAGCCACGGCCTGACCCCACCAGTAGGCCGCGGGCGTCGTCTCGGCCACCACGGTCAGCCCGTAGACGGCCTCCCCCACCAGGACCCCCGCAACAGCCCCCGCCGCCGTGGCCGCCTGCCAGGCTCGACCACGTCGCACGAGCCGGGCGCAAACCCCGAGCGGACCGCCCACCACCAGAGCACACACCGCCCAGAAGGCTGCTGCAGTACTCGAGAGCCACGTGTTGCCCATCAGTTCCGCGGCCACCCCGTACCCGAGATCCAGCCCGAGCAGAACGAGCACTCCGCAACCGGCCGCGGCCGGCAGCCCAGGGGCCCGCCAGGCGATCAGCAGCGCCAGCACCGACCACGCTCCGGCAGAGTTCGCCAACGGCGCCAGCACCCCGGGGAGGACCGCCTGCGCCCAGGCTGTCGCTGCACCACCCAGCAGGCCGGCAGCCACAGCAGCCAGGAGCGCGTACGCCACTGCCCGGGCGTGGCGCCTGTCGGTCGCAGCCACGCGGACAGCAGAAGAACGCACAGCAAGAGAAGGCACAGACAGCTCCCAGATCGCAGTCACACGGCCTGCGCGCGGCGAGCCACTCCAGGTGACGGTCGCGCATGGGCCGGTACAGGCACGCTAGGCCTTCACGTCGGCCGTGGCCTCCCTCGCGGGTGCCGCTGCCGTCCTCCACAGGTACCGCCCCTGACGCAGGAGGTCCACGAGCCGAGGTCGAGGAGCCGGTCCCTGTCGGTACCGCCGGTGGTGTCGCCCGAGCAGGCTGGTCCCGGTGGTCCTCCACACGGCCCCGCACCGCCTGCGAGCGAGCCGTCCTCCTGTCGCGCCACCGACGGCGTGCGGCTGGCGGCGCCTCGTGCCGCTGAACGCATGTGCCAACGAGTGCCTGGAGGACCGGGTGAGCCGTCGGTACGTCGACCCTCCGGCACATGTTGCGGGTCCGACCGCGGAACCGCTAGCTGCCGCGGACGTGGTCGCCGAGTCTGCGCAGGATCTCGGGGACCCGCTGCAGCACGGCCCGCTCGTCGTCGCTGAGGTGCCTCGCCGCATCGGCGACGGCACTCGCCCGCCGCAGGCGTTCGGCCTGCAACGTCCCGGTCCCCCGGCTGGTGAGGTGCACGCTGACCCGCCGCCGGTCGCGTTCATCGACCACGACCTCCACCAGCCCCTGATCGACGAGCAGCCCGACGGTCCGCGCCATCGACTGGTGGCGCACCTGCTCGCGGGCGGCGAGCTCGGTGATGGAGAGGCCTCCGTCGCGCACGAGGTGACCGAGGGCCGCCGCCTGCCCGGGCGGCATCGTGTCCGAGCTGCGGACCCGCCGCACGAAGGCACCAACGGCGGCCCGGAGCTCCTCGGCAGCCCGCAGCTCCGGCGACAGCCCGGGCTCGCCCGGCGGCTCCTCCGACGAGTCGTCGTTCACGCCCACCGGCCCAACATACAGGCATGCTGTACGTTGCAGTCGTACAGCATGCCTGCACAACAACGGAGGTGCCCGAGTGTCCTACGACCCCTACGAGCTGGCCTTCCCCACGCCCACCTTCACGCTGTCCAGCCCCGACCTGGCCCGCGGAGGCGCGCTCCCGCGCGCGACGTACGCCCGGCACGGTGGCCAGTCCCCCGCACTCACCTGGCACGACCTCCCCGAGGGCACCCGGAGCCTGCTCCTCACCGCCTACGACGCCGATGCGCCGGTGCCGGGTGGTCTGTGGCACTGGCTGCTCGCCGACGTCCCCGCCACCGCCGGCGGCCTGCCCGCCGGCGCCGCCTCGCCCGGCGGGTCACTGCCGGCCGGCGCTCGGCCCCTGGTCAACGACCTGGGCGAGAAGCGTTTCTCCGGCGTCAACCCGCCGCCAGGCACCGGCACCCACCGCCTGTTCGTCGCCGCGACCGCCCTCGACGTCGAGCACCTCGAGCTTCCCGACGGCGTGAGCACCGCCATGCTGCACATCCTGGCGATCCCGCACACGCTCGGCCGAGCAGTCCTGGTAGGGACAAGTCAGGCCCCCGACGCCTGACCCCGTCCTCTGTCCCGGCGTCGCCGGGATGCGCGCAACGGAGCCGAACGACCAGCGTCAGGTAGCCCCAAGCCCCCCAGGCTGCGCCCGAAGGGCGAACCGCGTTGCAGGCAACACACGACACGAGTGCCTGACGTGGCCACCGCGCCGACTCCACGGGATCTCGCCCGTCTTCGGCGCGCCGGATGTCGTAGCAACGGATACGGGCCGTACGTCCGCTCGCGCCGGGGCCACCACAGCCCGACGACGAGCGGGACGGGCGGGACGACGAGGAGCCACGCCAGGCGGGGCGCGCTCGCCGTAGCACGATCAGACGCCGATGCGCCCCCCGTCGACGAACCATTCCGCCCCACTGACGAACGTGGCTGCGTCCGAAGCGAGCAGCAGAGCAGCGGCCGCGATCTCCCCAGGATCGCCGAGCCTCCACTCATCGCCTGCCTTCCTCGCCCGGCCGCGAGCCCACCTTCTGGAACGACTCGTCCACGACGTACCACCGTTCTGGCCGCTCCGGTCCAGAACGGCGTTCCCTCGAGGACATGGGCAGACCGAGGGGATTCGACGAGGAGCATGTGCTGACCACCGCTCGCGACCAGTTCTGGACGACGGGCTTCGCCGGCACCAGCATGGAGACGATCGGCACGGCTACCTGGCTGGGCAAGGGCAGCCTGTACGGGGCATTCGGCGGCAAGCGGAAGCTCTTCCACCGCGTGCTCGACGACTACTGCACCATGGCGGTCGGAGCGGCGGCTCAGCAGCTCGCCGGCGAGGACGAGCGGGCCTTCGAGCGGCTCACCGACTACGCGCTGGACCATGCCAGGACCAGCGCGGAGCCCGGGCACCGCGCCTGCCTGCTCGCCAAGGGTGCTGCAGAGCTGGCCGAGCACGACGAGGTGGTCTCGGCCCGCTCACGGGAGGCCTTCGACGACCTGCGTCGGACCTTCGCCGAGACCCTGGAGAGGTGCCGGCGCAGCAGTGACATCGCCCCCGACGCCGACGTGCAGCGACTCGCCGCCCTGCTGCTGGCCGTGCATCGCGGGATCGAAGCCCTCGGCGAGGCCGGGACCGACGGGGACACGCTGGCAGGTATCGCGCAGCCGGCTCTCGCCGGCCTTCCTCGCCCACCCGCCCGGCGGCCCTGGCAGCGACCCAAGGCGCGCACGCTCGACCAGGTGGGCCGCTCCCCGCGTGCCCGGAGCTCCAGGTCAGTAGTCCAGCAGCCCGTGGTGCATCACGAGCAGCCAGCGCTCCTGGCACCACGAGTAGCCCTTGCCTGCCCGTCCCTTCCAGTGCATCCGCGCACCGGTAGCGCGGTGCTCCCACAGGGTGTCGACGTCGACCACGGCAAGCGCCGCGTCGAACTGGGGGGACAGCGAGATCCCAGCCGTGACGCGCCTGTTGTGCACGAGTTGGTGCGCGGCAAAGAGCTCGCGGTAGTCCGCGCCCCAGCGATCGCGGTCGAAGCGCCCGTTGACCCAGACCCAGGTCAAGGGGTCGTGAGCAGAGGGATCAGGCGGGAACGGCCAGACCATGTCGGGGTGGAACAGGTCCAGCAGCAGGTCCACGTCCTGCGTGTCCCACGCCCTGGTCTCGATGTCCACGGCCTCCTGGACGAGCGCGCGACGGCGTCGCTGCTCGCCCCCGCTCACCTGCGTCATCCGGTCCTCCACGTCGCGCCGTCGCGTTGCCCCCGCGCTGTCGGTACACGTCAGGCTCCCCCAGCGCCGGCTCCCTGCCTGCTGACTGATCGGCACCCGCCCGCATCCGTGACAGCGCCGAGACCAGCGTGGCCGAAGCCCAGCCCGGGCGCCCTGCTCATTGTCATGCCGAGCATCGGGCGCTCGACGCGCTGCATCGTCTGCCGACCAGGCATTGTCGCTCGCCCTCGACAGGTGACGCGCGACCAGAGCTCGATGCGGGCCGCCCGAGCTCCTGCAGCCGCGTTGCGGCCTGCCGACCACCACCTGATCAGATCACTAAGGTCAGCTGCCCGGCGCGCCGACAGGGGCGGCATGACGGCTACGGCTGGCACCCGTGCAGCGGATCCCGACGAGGTGCGCCCGCTGCGCCTGGCCCCTGCACCGCTCGGCGCGGGCCTCGTGCTCACCTGCGCCGCGCTCGTCCTGTCCACGCACTGGCTGCTCTCGCCCGGGCGCCCACTCCTCGTCACCGGCGCCGTCGCACAGGTCGTGGCCCTCGGGGCCGCGGCGTCGGCCCTGCTGCTGCCGTGGCGCGCACTGCCGCCCGTGGCCCTCCTGGGCTTCCCGGTGCTCGAGCTGGCCGCGCTGGCCGTGACCGGCATCGCCCCGGGCTCCCCGCCCGTCAACGCCGCGTACAACGGCCTGTTCACGCTCGCAGCGACGTACGCCGGCCTCACCCAGAGCCGCCGGGTCGCTCTCGCGTTCGTCCCGGCCATGCTGCCGCTGTACGTGCTGTCCAACGGTGGGGTGTCCGGCCCCCTGCTCGCCCGCCTCCCCGGCGCGCTGACGGTGTGGACGGTGGTCGCCCTGCTCCTGTCCGACGTCGCCGCCCGGCACCGACGCAACGGGATGCTGCTGCGCCGCGAGGCCGAGACCGACCCGCTGACCGGCCTGCACAACCGCCGGCGCCTCGACGCGGACCTCGGGCTGCTCCAGCCCGGGGACGCCGTCACGATTCTCGACCTGGACCACTTCAAGAACCTCAACGACACCCTCGGCCACGCCCACGGGGACGCCGTGCTCGGCCAGTTCGGCAGCGCCGTCCGCGCGGTCCTGCGCCAGCGCGACGTCGCCTACCGCTACGGCGGCGAGGAAGTCCTGCTCGTGCTGCCCGAGACCTCCAGCGGCGAGGCCGCTCGGCTCGTCGAGCGGCTGTCCACGGTCTGGTCCGCAGCCTGCCCGGGCGTCACGTTCTCAGGAGGAGTGGCCACCCGCACGAGCGCCGAGCGCCCCGAGGACACGGCCGCCCGGGCCGACCGGGCTCTCTACGAGGCCAAGCGTCGGGGACGCGACCGGGTCCTCACGCACGAGCCTCTGCACCTGGCCACACCGACGAGCACGCAGGACCTGCCCCTGGCCGGCCCGGCCGACAGCCGGTCGGCAGCGGGCTGACCAGGGCCACCGACGCGACGCAGCCGCGGCGTCAGGCGCTGCCCTCCAACACTGCGTGGCCGAGCGCGGCCGCCGCGCACGCGAGGGCACAGCCGAGCCGTACGCCGTCAGCGCGACGAAGGGTGCGCAGGCGCTCGGCGCTGCGGCCCTCCCGGCTGAGCCGGCCGTGCGTCGGCCCGGCGACGAGCGCCGTCGCCAGGGCCGCGGAGCCGGCGCCGGCTGCAGCAAGCAGCAGCAACGGGTCGTACGGCCGGGCCGCCAGGGTCCAGAGGCAGGCGGCCGCGAGCAGGCCGTAGACGAGGGCCACGACGGGCGTGACCCGGCGGCCATGGGCCGAGTGAGCGCGCGCCCAGTCGCCCTCCGGGACCTCCGCCAGTGCCGGGTAGGCGAGGCCGGTCACCGTCAGCTGGAAGCCGAGGTGCAGCGAGGCGGCGGCGAGCAGGGCGTCCGGTGCGGTGAGGGCCACCTCGACAGCGTGGCGTCCACCCGGGCGGGTGGCACCGTGGTGTCGGTCGGGAGGACAGGGCGGACCGTTGCGTGCCCGGCCACCGGGCACCTCGGGCCGCCGTCACACTGGTGCCGCAGCTGAGGCGACCGCTCGACCGAGCCGCCGCCCCTGGGCGACCATCATCGAATGGGCCGCACCGACACGGGCATCCTGATCTTCGATGAGACGGGTGCCGCCCTGGTCTTCGCGAGCCTCGCGCACGCAGCGGGCTACATGGAAGCCGTCGACGTCGAGGAAGGCGTCTACGGCCCGTTCGCGTGGACCGCCGATGCCGAAGTGGTCGAGGTCAGCAGTACGGGCGAGGTGGTGACCCTCATCCCGACGGGGCGGCACGACCTACGTGGCTTGCGTCGTCGCCTGGCCCGCACGCGCCCCGACCTGGCCGGCGCCTCAGCCGAGGCCGTACGCCGCTTCGTCAGCGACGACCTCGCCGAGCAGACCGCGCGACGGGAGAGGAGCTGGCACCGCCGACTCGCCCGCCGGCTACGGCAGACCGGTTCGTCCGGGAGCTGACCGCAAGGCTTGACACCGGCACACGAGCCCGCAACAGTTAACCGCATGGTTCACCGTCAGTTCGCGGCCCTCGGTGACCCGACGCGGCTCGCCATCGTCGAGCGGCTCGCCCGCGGGCCCTCCTCCGCGGGAGACCTGGCGGCGCCGGCGGCGATGTCGCTGCCCGCCGTGCTCAAGCACGTGCGCGTGCTCGAGGAGGCGGGGCTGGTGACGACCGTCAAGCGGGGCCGCGTGCGCGAATGCCGGCTGCGTGAGGACGCGCTGGTCGCCGTCGCGACGTGGACCGCACAGCAACAGGCGCTCTGGTCGGCCCGGCTGGACGCCCTCGGCTCCCTCCTGGAGGAGACATGACCGACGCTCCGCTCCGGTCCTTCGACCTCGAGCGCACCTACCCCGCGCCACCCGAGCGCGTCTGGGGTGCCTTCACCCGCGCGGACCTGCTGCAGCGGTGGGCCTGCCCCGACCCCGAGTGGCGGGTCGCGAGCTGCGAGGTCGACGCCCGCCTCGGCGGGGGCTACCGGCTGCGGTTCGGGCCGCGCCCGGCCGGCGACGCCTACAGCGAGACAGCGACGTTCGCGGTCTTCGAGCCCGTGGAGCGGCTGGTGCTCGACATCGTCACCAGCGGGGACGACATGGACGAGCGGTCCCGCTGCACCGTCCTGCTCCTGCCGGTAGCGGGCGGGACACGGGTGGAGCTCACGCTCGAGGGCCTGGCCGACCCGCTGGCCCACGAGCACATGCGGACGGGCTGGCAGTGGTGCCTGGAGGGCATCGCCGAGCAGCTCGACGCCGCAGCCTGACCCGTGGCCCCGGCGCAGGAGGAGGAGAACCCGTGACCAGCGTCGACAGCGACCCGGTGGTTGCAGACCCGGCACCACCATCGACCAGGCGACCGGCTCGGCTCGCGGGCACCGGTGTGGCCGCCACGCTCGCAGCGATGGCTGCCACCACGTCGACCGCTGCGCTGGCCCGGGCTGCGGGGGCGAGCTTCCGGGTGCCCGAGGGCGGCGAGCCGATCCCGTTGCCCGGGTTCGCAGTGGTGACAGGCTTCTTCTCGCTCGTCGGCGTCGTCATGGCCGTCGCCTTCCTCCGCTGGAGCGGGCGCCCGGACCGGCATTTCGTGCTCGCAGCGGTGTCGCTGACCGCGGTCTCGCTGGTTCCGCCGCTGCTGTCCGGCGCCGATGGCGGCACCGTCGTCGCTCTCGTGGCGCTGCACCTCGTGCCTGCCGCGGTCGTGATCCCGACGCTCGCGCGCAGCCTGCGACGCGGCTCGGCCGCTCCGCCGCCCGGGTGACAGCGGCGGGCGCGGCCGCTGCCGCCGGGGTCGGGCGCCCCGACGAGCAGTGGGGTCACGACGAGGGCTGGACGCCCTCCATGTCCCGCCGGATCCAGCCGTTGCGCAGGCCGTGCTCGACCAGCAGCTCCGCGGCCTTCCCGAGGGACGCGGACGCGGTGACGACGCCCGCCTCTCGGGCACGGACGGTGCCCTCGGTCGCGCCCGGCATCTGCCAGGTCCCGCCCCGGTTGAGCCAGTTCAGCAGCATGGGCTCGAGCCGGTCCATCGCTCGGCCAAAGCGTGCTTCCGGCGTGGTGCCGGCCTCGAACTCCTCCCAGAGCTCGCGGACCGTCCGCGCCTGGTCCTCCGGCAGCAGCGGGAAGAGCCGGCCCGCCGCCGCGGCCTCGCGCTCGCGCTGGCCCTGGACCGCGGCCGGGTCGAAGACCGGGCTGTCCCCCGCGTAGACCTCCACCAGGTCGTGGACGATCACGAGCTTCATCGTGTGGCCGACATCGATCGGCTCGTCGGCGTACTCGGCCAGCAGCATCACCATCAGAGCCAGGTGCCACGAGTGCTCGGCGTCGTTCTCGCGGCGGTCGGCCGCGGCGAGCGGCGACGCGCGCAGCACGGTCTTGAGCCGGTCCACCTCGGCGATGAAGGTCAACTGGGCGGCGAGCCGCTCGTCCAGTCCCGGCGGGAAGGGGCTGCTGTCGACGATCAGTGCGTTGTTCTCCACGGGTCGACCTTCTCAGCCCGGCGAACGGCGTGCTGCCGCAGCGTCCGCGGATCACGGCCGTGATGACCACCCCGGGACCCGGATGCTCCACGTGCTCGGCGACGGCCGCCGGGCCCGGCTCGTCGGGCCGCGTAGCGCGGCTCCGGCCGGCCCGCCGTCGGAGGAGCGCCCCCTCGACCGGGGTCGAGGGGCGGGGCCTCGCGGCGCAGCCGTCACGCGGGAGCTGCCGCGCCCCTGGCGCTCGTGCGGGACGCTGCTGCTACGCGCTCCGGGAACCCCCACGCGGGCGAGGAACACCCCGCGCAAGGTCTCGGGGCTGCCACCGAGGGGTTCCGCCACCGGCGCCCGGCACGACCTTCGGCACGGTCAACGGTGACGTGCTCGAGCACCGTGTGCCCGGCTACCGCCACATCGACTTCGTCGAGGTCATCGAGGACAGCCCCCGGCCGGAGTAGGCGCGCGCCCCGTGGAATGGGCGGTGCGCAGCGCGGGTTCCACTCGGCGTGACGCTCCTGACCAGCACCTGCTCGGCCGAGGTCGAGCACACCGGCAGCTTCGCGTACGCCCACTGCGGCTGCGGCTGGCGCGGCCCGGGGCGCCGGGCTGTCGACCGCGCCCGCCGCGACGCCGGCGAGCACGCCGGGGCGCTCCTCGCGTAGCGCCCGCGCTCACCCCGGGCCCACGAGGTGGGCCTGCTCCGGGAACGACCTGTCCCGCCGGGCGTAGCTCCCCGGCGTCACGCCGTGCGCCCGGCGGAAGGCCCGGTTGAAGGCGGCCTCGGACCGGTAGCCGACGCGCTCGGCGACCCGGGAGAGCGACAGGGACTGCTCGCGCACCAGCCGGGCCGCGACGTCCATCCGCCACGACGTCACGTAGCCCATCGCCGTCTCCCCCATCACGTCGGTGAACCTCGCGGCGAACGCGGAGCGCGACAGGCCGGCCTCCCCGGCGAGCGACTCCACGCTCCACGGCTTCGCCGGCTCGGCGTGGAACGCGGAGAGGGCCCGGCCGAGCGAGGGGTCGCGCAACCCGGCGACCCAGCCGCGGTCCGGGTCGGTGGACGCGAGCCAGGACCGGACCGCCTGCACGACGAGGACGTCGGCCAGCCGCGCGGTCATGAGGTCGCTGCCCGGTCGAGGGTGCCGGGACTCGGCGGCGATGACGTCCAGGGCCGCCCGCTGCCACGCGGAGTCCTCGTCCCGCCCGACGTGCAGCACCGGTGGGAGGCTGCGGACCAGCCGCTCGACGCCGAGCCCGGTGAAGCTCACCGCTCCGCAGACCAGCTCGGTGCGCGGCCCGTCCCCCGGCAGGCAGATCCGCTCGTACCGGTCGGTCTGCTCCACCCGCGGCAGGTCGAAGAGCGGCACGGTGACGCTGCCGGGGGCGTCGGAGATCGTGTGGCCGGTGCCGTGGGGCACGAGCAGCAGGTCGCCGGGACGGACGCGGGCCCGCTCCCCCTCGACCTCGATCACCGCTTCGCCCCGAGTCAGCAGGTGGAAGACCATGACCGACGGCATCGGCGGCAGCGCGATGCCCCACGGCGCCGGCACGCTCGAGACGGCGTAGAAGACGCCGGTCATGCCGAACTCCTGCAGAGCTGCGTCGAGGACGTTCCCCACCATGCGGCTCAGTGTGCTCCCGGCTGGACGGATGAGCAATGGGACCGGTCGATCCGGCATTGCTCGTCCCACCGCCGTCGAGGAGGCTCGAAGGCAACCGAACCAGCAGACAGGAGACGACGATGAAGGTCCTCGTGGTGGGAGCGAGCCGGGGCAGCGGGGCTGCGGCGGTCCAGCAGCTGGCCGAGGCGGGGCATCTGGTGACCGCGTTCGCCCGCTCGGCGGCACCCGGGCGCAGCAGCGACGACGTCCGGCAGGTGAGTGGGGACGTGATGGACCCCGAGGCGCTCGACAAGGCGATGGTCGGCCAGGACGCCGTGATCGTCGCGCTCGGCATCTCGGACAACCCGGTGAAGGTGCGCCTCCTGCGGCGGGCCGGCACCCCGCTCGACGTGCGCTCGCGCGGCACCGCGGCGGTGGTCGACGCCATGCACAGGGCCGGGATGCGCCGGCTGGTCGTGCAGTCGACGTACGGCATCGGCGACACGTACTCAACCCTGCCTCTGGCGGCCAAGGCCTTCTTCACCCTCGTCATCCGCCCGCAGGTCACCGACCACGAGCGCCAGGAGCAGGTCGTGCGCAGCAGCGGGCTGGACTGGACCCTGGTACGTCCGGTCTTCCTCGTGGACGGGGACGACAGCGCAGCACCGGCCCAGGTGGGCCCGGGAGACCAGGCCTCGTCCCTGAGGGTGACGCGAACGCAGCTCGCCCGGGTCCTGCGCGACGCGGTCGAGCGCCCGGAATGGCACGGCCGGACGCTGAGCGTGTCGGCCTAGCGCACGCTCCGCTCACGTCGAGGCGGCCGCGTCAGAGTGCCCGGTGCAGCAGGATCTCGTCGCGGTCGTCGCCCGGCGCGACCCTGATCGCGCCGGGGACGCGGCCGACCTCGGCGTACCCGAGCCGCTCGTAGAACCCCTCGAGCCCGAGCCCGCCGCGCGCGGTGAGCCGGAGCGCCTCCAGCCCGGCGCTGCGGGCCACGTCGTGCACGCCCTCGAGCAGCGCGCGCCCGCACCCGCTGCCGTGCAGCGCCGGGTCGACCATGAGCCGGGCGACGGTCGCCCAGTGCCGCATGTACGGGGTGGCGGGAGTCAGCAGGAAGCCGAACCCGGCGACCCGGCCGGCGGAGCGCAGCAGGACGAGCCGGGAGGTGCCGCCGGCGACCTGGGCCAGGGCCGCGTCGAGCACCGGCTCGACGTCGGCGGGCACGACCGGGGCGAGGAACCCCACCGCCCCGCCGGAGTTGACCACGGTCACCCAGAGAGCGAGCAGCTCGTCGCGCAGGCCGTCCGGGAGCGGGCCGGAGGAGGCGACGTACGACTCGATCTCAGCGCTGCTCACCCGGCAATTGTCCCGGGTGCAGGCGAGCGGCCGGCAGGGCACCCGGGGCCTGCTCGGGCAGCAGCCGCTCGCCGGGGCGACAGCGCGGGCACCCTGGGACGCCCTCGACCGGCCCGTGGACGACAGCTGTGCCGTCGGGGTCGAGCCGGCGCACCAGACCCGCCTCCTGCGCCAGCCCGACCGTGCTCAGCGCCGCCTCGAGCGGAGCGGCGGCCAGGGTCACCGCGCGGGTGACGTCCTCGATCAGCCCCGGGGACGGCAGCGACGCTGCCGGCGACGGGGCCGTCCGCCGGAAGCAGCCGAAGCACGCCGAGCGCCCCGGCACGATCAGCGGGCCGACGCGCAGGCCCGGCGCGAAGCGGGTGACGGGCAGCCACGGCTGCCGCCAGCCGAAGGAGAGCTCGTCGACGAGCTCGAGCAGCCCGAGCGCCTCGTCCGCGCTGGCTACCACCCGCACGCGTGCCGGCGGCCAGGTGGCCGACCCGGCCCAGGCGTCGTCCCCGGACATCACCTCCACCGCGAAGCCGCCGGCGAGGTGCCGGCCGAACTCCGTCCCGAAGTCGTCCAGGGCGATCGCATGGACCGTTGACACGCGAGCTGTCCTTCCGTGCGGGGGCGGTGTGCTGCAGGAGCGGCGCGAACACCGACGGCCGGCCGCGGGCAGCGGCCGGCCGGCAGGCGGGAGCTCAGCCCCAGATCGTGCTGCCGAGGATCGGCCCGAGAACGGGCAGGCACTCCACGGAGGCGCATCCGGGGACGACCGTCACGGTCGTGGAGGCCGGCTCCGCCGCGGAGGCGCTGCCTGCGCCGCCGAGGACGGCGACGCCGGCGAGGACGGGGACGACGGCCAGACGAGCGAGCCGGGGGAAGTTCACGGGAGCCTCCATCTGCGCTGTGGGACCTGCGGTCGGATGTCGCTCCCGGGCGCTTCGCGACCGGTGCTGCGGCGACGTCCTCACCCTCGGTCAGGCCTGCAAGGCCCGTCTACGCATCAGCGGTGGCACCTTGTTGCCTGACACCGAGTAGCCACGGGTGGAGGCAGGCGTAGCCGGGCGTGCTCGCCCGGTCGCAGGTCGTATGCACCACAACAGCATCGGAACGATTGCCCCACGGGAGAGGACATGCCTACAGTTCGGGCGAGGGCCCCATCCGACGGCACCGGCACGGCAGGGGGAGCACAGCGTGAGAAGCGGTTCGGACGCCCGGCCGCCGGAGCCCGTCGAGGGATCCGGCTCCTGTGACGACGCCGTGGCGCTGGTCTACCGCCAGGTCGTGAGCCACCCCGGGGCCTCCATCACCGCGGTATGCACGCTCACGGCGCTCCCCGCCGACGCGGTACGCGGCGCGCTGGGCCGCCTCGAGGAGCTGTCGCTCGTCCACGCCGACGACGGCGGCGACGGATGGGTGGCCATGAGCCCCCGCACCGCTGCCGCCGCGACCCTCGGCCCGATCGACGCCGAGATCCGGCGCCGGCAGAACGACGCCGACCGGCTGCGCGCCGACCTCGACGCGATGGAGCAGGTCTACCGGGACGCCCTCCCCCAGCCGCAGGGCGAGGAGGTCATCGAGCTGCTCGACCAGGCCGAGCGCGTGCGCCACGTGCTCACCGACGCCGCCGAGCAGTGCACGGTGGAGGTGCTCGGCGCCCACGCCGGCGGCCGCATCGAGCCGGAGATGGTGGCGGACGCGCTGGCCCGCGACGTGCAGCTGCTGCAGCGCGGCGTGCGCATGCGCTCCCTGCTGCAGCACTCGGCCCGCGCGTGCCCGGTCACCCAGGCGTACGTCCGGGCCCTGACCGCTGCCGGCGGCGAGGTGCGCACGACCGAGGTGGTCGTCGGCCGGCTCGTCGCGTTCGACCGCAAGATGGCGTTCCTGTCGCGCAGCTCCAGCGGGGGCGGCGCCACGGTGCTGCGCCAGCCCGACGTGGTCGAGTACCTCTGCGACCTGTTCGAGCAGAACTGGCAGAACGCCGCGCCCTTCGGGGACGAGGGGCTGACGCCGGACCTGCGCGACAGCATGCGCCGCACGCTGCTGGAGATGCTCGCCCGCGGCATGAAGGACGAGGCCATCGCGCGCACGCTCGGGATGTCGCTGCGCACGTGCCGCCGTCGCATCGCTGAGGTGATGGACGAGGTGGGCGCGCGCAGCCGGTTCGAGGCGGGCGTCAAGGCCGCCCAGCTGCGCCTGCTCGACGCCGGGCTGCCGCTCGAGGACACCGAGCCGTCCTCGCTCGCCCGCACCGGCACCGGCGGGGCCGGCTGAGCCTCGGGAAGCACGGGCCGCCCCCGGTGGTTCACACTGGGCCAGCCCATTCGCGACCACCCGGAGCTGCTGCGTGACCGACGGCCCGCTGATCGTCCAGTCCGACAAGACCCTGCTGCTCGAGGTCGACCACCCGTCGGCGGACGACGCACGCCGCTCCATCGCGCCCTTCGCCGAGCTGGAGCGCGCCCCCGAGCACGTGCACACGTACCGGCTGACCCCGCTCGGGCTCTGGAACGCGCGCGCCGCGGGCCACGACGCTGAGCAGGTCGTCGACACGCTGCTGCGCTACAGCCGCTACAGCGTCCCGCACGCGCTGCTCGTCGACGTCGCCGACACCATGGACCGCTACGGCCGGCTCCGCCTCGAGAAGCACCCGGTGCACGGTCTCGTGCTGCACAGCAACGACCGCCCGGTGCTCGAGGAGGTCTTGCGCAGCAAGAAGATCGCCCCGCTCGTGGGCACCCGTATCGACGCCGACACCGTCGTGGTCCACCCGTCCGAGCGCGGCCACCTCAAGCAGGTGCTGCTGAAGCTCGGGTGGCCGGCCGAGGACCTCGCCGGCTACGTCGACGGCGAGGCGCACCCGATCGACCTCGACGAGGACGGCTGGACGCTCCGGCCGTACCAGCGCGAGGCCGTCGAAGGTTTCTGGCACGGCGGTTCCGGAGTTGTGGTTCTGCCGTGTGGCGCGGGCAAGACACTCGTCGGGGCGGCGGCGATGGCCAAGGCGAAGGCCACCACGCTGATCCTCGTCACCAACACGGTCTCCGCGCGGCAGTGGCGCAGCGAGCTGCTCAAGCGCACGTCGCTGACCGAGGACGAGATCGGCGAGTACAGCGGCTCCCGCAAGGAGATCCGCCCGGTCACCATCGCGACGTACCAGGTGCTGACGACCAAGCGGAAGGGCGTCTACCCGCACCTGGAGGTCTTCGACGCGCGCGACTGGGGCCTGGTCGTCTACGACGAGGTGCACCTGCTGCCGGCGCCCGTCTTCCGCTTCACGGCGGACATCCAGGCGCGCCGCCGGGTCGGGCTCACCGCCACCCTCGTGCGCGAGGACGGCCGCGAGGGCGACGTGTTCTCCCTCATCGGCCCGAAGCGCTACGACGCGCCGTGGAAGGACATCGAGGCGCAGGGCTACATCGCGCCGGCCGACTGCGTCGAGGTGCGCGTCACCCTGACCGAGTCCGAGCGCCTGACGTACGCCACGGCCGAGCCCGACGAGCGCTACCGGCTCTGCTCCACGACCGCGTCGAAGTCGCGCGTGGTCAAGAGCATCGCCGACCAGCACCCGGGCGAGCGGCTGCTCGTCATCGGCCAGTACATCGACCAGCTCGACGACCTCGGCGCCCGGCTGGACGCCCCCGTCATCAAGGGCGAGACGACGGTCAAGGAGCGCGAGCGCCTCTTCGACGCGTTCCGCACCGGCGAGATCACCCGGCTGGTCGTCAGCAAGGTCGCGAACTTCTCCATCGACCTGCCCGAGGCCGCGGTCGCCGTGCAGGTGTCGGGGACCTTCGGGTCCCGCCAGGAGGAGGCCCAGCGGCTGGGGCGCGTGCTGCGCCCGAAGTCCGACGGGCGGGCCGCGCGGTTCTACTCCGTCGTGGCGCGCGACACGCTCGACCAGGACTACGCCGCGCACCGGCAGCGGTTCCTCGCCGAGCAGGGCTACGCCTACCGGATCGTCGACGCGGACGACATCGTCTCCGGCCACGACCCCGCGGGGCCGGGAGCGTCCGGGGCGGAGTGAGCCCGACGGCTTCCGGCGCGGGCCGTCGAGCCCCGCACGGGCCTCACCCCACCGGGACGACGCACCACACGGCCTTGCCCGACCCGGTCGGCCGCGTGCCCCAGCGGTCGGCGAGCAGCGAGACCAGCTGCAGGCCGCGGCCGTGCTCGTCGTCCTCGGTGGGACGCATCCGCCGCGGGTAGTACGCCGCCGAGTCGATCACCTCGAGCACGACGACGTCCGCCCCGTGCCGGATGCGCAGCTCGACGGGCGGGCGCCCGTGGACGATCGCGTTGGTGACCAGCTCGCTGACCAGCAGGATCACGTCGTCCTGCCGGTCCGGGGCGACGCCCCACAGGGTGAGCGTCGACGCCACGAAGTGGCGGGCGTCGATCACCGCGCTGCGGTCCGGCGGCACGTCCATCGTCGCGACCCGCGCCGCGCCGGCCCCGGAGACCCGGGCGAGCAGGATCGCAATGTCGTCATCGGGGCCCTCGGGCAGCATCGCCGACACGAGCGCCTCGGGCACTCCGCTCTCGAGCCCGCCGACGCGCTCGAGCTCGGCGACGAGGCGGTCGATCCCGGCGTCGATGTCGGAGTCCCGGCGCTCGACGAGTCCGTCGGTGTAGAGCAGCAGCCCCGCGCCCGGCGGCATGGTCACCCGCCCCTCGCGCAGGCCCGGCTGCCCGGCGCCGAGCGGCGGGCCGGCCAGGCCGTCGAGCCGGCGGACGCCCCCCTCCGGCAGCGTGAGCAGCGGGGGCAGGTGGCCGGCGTTCGCGTACGTCAGCGCCTGCTCGCTCGGGTCGTAGACCGCGTAGACGCAGGTGACGATCTGGTCGTCGCCGAGGTCGCGCACGACGCCGTCGAGCAGCTCGAGCAGGTCGGCGGGCGGCAGGTCCAGCCGCGCGTACGCCCGCACGGCCGCGCGCAGCTGGCCCATGACCGCTGCGGCACGCACCCCGCGGCCCATCACGTCCCCGAGCACGAGCGCGGCCCGTCCGGCGCCGAGCTCGATCACGTCGTACCAGTCTCCCCCGACCTGCGTGCCCTCGACGCCGGCGCGGTAGAACGTGGCGACCTCGAGATGGTCGGGGTCGAACGACCGGGCCGGCAGCAAGCTGCGCTGCAGCTCGTCGGCGATCGAGTGCTCACGGGCGGCGGCCTCCTGGGCGGCGGCCGCCGCAGCGACGACGCGCTCGGCCTCCCGCTGCTCGGTGACGTCCTGGTTGCTGCCGTAGAGGCGGACGGGGTGGCCGTCGGCGTCGCGCTCCAGCGCGCCGATCGTGCGGTACGTCCGAACCTCCCCGTCGAGCACGATGCGCACCTCGTAGTCCATCGGGGCGCCCTGCACGGCGGCCTCGACCGCGGCCCGCACCCTCGCGGTGTCGTCCGGGTGCACCCGCGGCAGCGACACGCCCTTCCCCTCGAGCAGCTCCGCCGCGCTCATCCCGACCTGGCGCCGGAACTCGGGCGACCCGACGATCGCGCCCGAGGCCAGGTCGAGCTCCCAGCTGCCGACGCGCGCCAGCCGCTGCGCCTGGTCGAGCAGCTCCTGCTGGCGCTGCAGCTGCGCGCGGTTGCGGCGTACGCGGTCCAGCTCGAGCGCCGCTCGGACCCGGGCGAGCAGCTCGAGCGCCGAGAACGGCTTGACGAGGTAGTCGTCGGCGCCCGCGTCGAGCCCCTCGACGGTCGCCTCCTCGCCGGCGCGGGCCGACAGCATGACCACCGGCGTCGTCGCGGTCCGCGGGTCCCGGCGCAGCTCGGCGAGCAGCTCGAAGCCGTCGAGCTTCGGCATCATGACGTCGGTCAGGACCAGGTCGGGCGGTTGCTCCAGCGCCGCGGCGAGGCCGGCCGCCCCGTCCGCTGCCGTCGTGACTGCGTAGTCGGCGCGGAGGAGCCCGACCACGTAGTCGCGCATGTCGGCGTTGTCGTCCACGACGAGCACCCGCGGCCGCCCGTCGGCCGCGTCGGACGGCTCCGGCGAGGCCCCGGCGGCGCCCGAGCCGTCCCAGCGCGCCGCCTCGGCCACGAAGGCGGACGCGCGCTGGCCCGCGAGCGAGTCCGGCGTGGGCCCCGCGGCGAGCTGGTCGGCGGGCAGGTGCGCCGAGCCCGCAGGCAGCGTCACGAGGAACGCCGTGCCCTCCCCCGGCATGCTCTCCACCTCGACGGTGCCGCCGTGCAGCGCCGTCAGCTCGGCGACGAGGGCAAGCCCGATTCCTGAACCCTCGTGCGTACGTGACTCGACGCCCGCGACGCGGGTGAACCGGTCGAACAACGTCTGCCGGTCGTGCTCGGAGATGCCGATGCCGGTGTCGCGCACGACGAGGCGCGCCCCCCCGTCGACGGCGTCCAGCCGCACCGAGATCCCGCCCGTCGGAGTGAACTTCAGCGCGTTGGACAGCAGGTTGAGCACGACCTTGGCCCACAGGTCGCGGTCCACCCAGTAGCGCTCGGGGAGCGGCGCGCAGTCCACGGTCAGCGTGAGGCCGGCCCGCTCGACCGCCTCGGAGAACGCCCGCGCCAGCTCGGCCGTCTCCGCCGCCAGGTCCACCGGCTCGAAGTGGGCCGAGCGGTTACCGGCCTCGAGCCGGCTGAAGTCGAGCAGGTCGTTCACCAGCTTGAGCAGCCGCTGCCCGTTGCGCACCACGACCTCGACCCGGTCACGCTGGCGGCCCGGCAGCGGGGCGGCCGAGTCCGTGAGCGCGTCCTCAGCGGGCCCGAGGAGCAGGGTGAGCGGGGTGCGGAACTCGTGGCTGACGTTGGTGAAGAACGCCGTCTTGGCCCGGTCGAGCTCGGCGAGGCGCTCGGCGCGCAGCCGCTCGGACTCGTACGCCCGGGCGGTCGCGACACCGGCGGCCACCTGCCCGGCGACCAGCTCGACGAAGGCGCGGTACGCGTCGTCGAACGGGCGGAAGGGGCTGAGCCCTGCGACGAGGAAGCCGTAGACCGGGCCGTCGGCCTGCTGCCGGAAGGGCACCGCGAGCGCGAGCGCCGGTGGCCCGTCCCACGGGCCGCGCGGCACCTCGGCGAAACGGTCGGCGAGCCCCTCCACGAGCACCGTGCGGCCGTCGGCGAGCTCCTTGACCGGCCAGACGGGGCCCTCGTCCGCGCTCAGCGACGGGGGAGCCACGGGGGCGCCGGGGCGCACGCCGCTCGCCCCCAGCAGGCGCGCGCTCACGCCCCCCTCGTCCAGGCCGTAGACGAGCGCGAACGGCAGCGAGCGCAGGTCCTCCTCGAGCCGGCTGGTGGCCGCGAACACGACCTCGGACTCGGTCCGGGCCGATGCGAGGGCCGCCCCCAGCCCGCTCAGCGTCTGCAGGTGCCGCTCGCCGATGACGCGCTCGGTGTCCTCGCTGACCACGCACAGCATCCCGACGATCGCGTCGTCGTCGCCGCGCAGCGGGCTGTAGGAGAACGTGTGGTAGGTCTCCTCACGGAAACCGCTGCGCTGCAGGAAGAGCAGCAGCCCGGCGTCCCACGTGGCCTCGCCGGTCGTCATGACGCTGTCGATGCGCGGGCCGATGTCCTCCCAGATCTCCGCCCACACCTCGGAGGCGGGCCGGCCCAGCGCCCAGGGGTACTTCTTGCCGAGGGTGTCCCGGCGGTACGCGTCGTTGCAGAAGAACGTCAGCTCCGGGCCCCACGCCATCCACATGGAGAACCGGGAGGACAGCAGCAGCTGCACCACCGCCCGCAGCGACTGCGGCCACTGCTCGGGCGGGCCGAGGAGGGTGGCCTCCCAGTCGACGCGGGCGAGGTCCGCGCCCACGGCGCCGCCGGAGCGGAAGACGTCGGGGGCGCTGCTGTGCATGCTCGAACCGTAGGGCACCGCGCCGCGTGCCGCGTGCCGTCCCCGCTCAGACCAGCGGCTGCGGGGGCAGCGCGGACAGCCGGCCCGGCGCCCCGGCTCCCCATTCGCGGGCCCGCGCGGCGAGCCGCGGCCGCACCCAGGACCAGTGCGGCCGCTCGTCCATGCGCAGCGGCTGGCAGCCCAGCACCAGGGTGTGCACCGCGTGCCACCCGAGCTGCTGGATCGGCGCGGGGAGCCGCGGCGTCAGGTCGCTCACCACGGGGCGCAGCCCGTCCGCGGTCAGCTCCCGCACGAGGTGGGCCACGCGCCCCGGCACGTCCGCGGGAGCGGCGTACGCCGGCTCGAGGTCGGCGGCGCCGGCCGGGCGGCAGGCCCGCAGCCAGGCCTCCGCCGCCTCGACGGCCGGCCCGGACGTGCAGTAGCGGGCGCGGGCGCTGTCGCTGTCCACCACCGCGCCGGGCGGCAGCTCCGCGTGCCGGGCGGCGACGCCGCGCAGCAGCGCGAGCACCTGGAGAGCCTCGCGGGCCGACCCCTGGACCGCCTCGGCGAGGTCCCAGGCCGCCTTGGCCCCGGACGCGAGCACGGGCCGCCCGCCGCTGCGGTCGACCAGCAGCGTGATCGCCGCACGCAGCCCGCGGACACCTGTCGGCAGGATCACCGAAGCGACCTGCACGTCCAGGCCCTCGAAGGCCCGCTCCAGCTGCCGGCCACAGCCCCCGTCCCCGCGCCGCGCGCCGTCGCGCACCGCGAGCGGGTGCACCACCGGGAGGGTGGGACGCAGCGCCCACGCGCACTGGGCGGCGTCCCGCTCGATCACTTCGAGGATCCCGCGCTCGGTCGCGAAGGCGAGGTCGGGGCCGGCGGCGGCACCGGTCGGCCCGGGGTCGACGAGCGCCCGCTCCGGCCCCCGTACCGGGTCGTCCACCGCGGCCGCGGGCAGCAGCACCGGCATGGCCCGGACGGGGAGGCCGCCGAGCTCCACGCCGGCGTCGGGGCCGCCGAGCAGCTCGTACGCCGGCAGGCAGTCCACCGCCGCCTCGTCCAGCCTCGGATGGGCCCGGCCGACGTCGGGGGTGCCGAGCAGGACCCGGGCCGGGTCGCCGGGGCGTACGCGCACGCGGGCCTCCTCGTGCTCGGGAGGCACGAGCGCCATCCGCTCGACGGCCTCGCCGGCACCGCGCATGAGCGCGTCCGCGCGGGTCCAGCCGCAGGCGCCGACCAGGTGCAGGTTCGGGCCGTGCCCGGCCGCCTCCGTCCGGGACTCCTCGAGCCCCACGTCGACGGCCACGGTCCACAGCCCGAGCTCGCCCGGTGCCATCAGGTGCGCGGCGCGGGCCAGCCCGGCCGAGCGGTCGAGGGTCGCGGTCATGTCGAGCACGAGAGCTCCCGCAGGTCGAGGGCGGACGGGCCCGTGGCGAGCGCGTCGGCGACCAGCGCCGCCACGGCGTGCGTGTCGAGCCCGGCGAGCATGGGCAGGCCGCCGCCCCAGCGCCGGGCGCAGCGGTCGGCCACCGTGTCCGCGACGTCCGCGCCGTGCGGCCCGGGCAACCCGGGGACGAGCCGTGCCATGGCCTCGGCGAGCCCGGCGACCGGGTCGGGCGGGAGCGGGGGGTGCAGCGAGGGCGCCTCGGCCTGCGCGGTGGCGAGTGCTCCCCAGGCCCGGCGCAGCCGCGCCGCGCTCCCCCAGCGCACGTCCCCGCGGAGCACGACGCGCGCCCAGACCGGCAGCAGCACCGCGGTCGCGGGCACCTTGCCCACGCCCAGTGCGGCGGCGAGCTCGGTGGCGACGTACCAGACCGGCGAGGAGAACGGGCTGCGCCCCAGGTGGCCCCAGCCCAGGTGGCTGTGGGCGCTGACGGTCGCGAGCGCGAGCCGGGCCGCGCGGCCGGCCTCCGCGCCCACCGCGAGCGCGTCCGCGACCTGCGTGAACGGTCGGGCGAGCGCCCGGAGGTCGGCCAGGACGTGCTCGTCGGCGTGGTCGAGCGGGGTGCCGGTGTCACTGCCGGGCCCGGCGAACGGCACGAGCAGCCGAGCCAGAACCTCGATTCCTGCTTCTGCGCACAGGTGCACGGGAAGGCCGTCGGTGGCGGCCGGGTCGACGACCGCCTCGTCCCCGCGCAGGACGGCCCCCACGGCGAGCACCTTGCCGTCGCCGCGTTCCACGCAGGCCGACGTGCTCACCTCGGCGCCGGTGCCGAGCGTCGTGGGGACCAGGACGCGGGTCGCGGCCGCACGGGCGGGCGGGAGGGCGATCAGGCCGCAGCGGCTGCGCCAGGCGGGGCCGTCGAGCAGCGCGGGCGGGAGGGTGCCGAGGACGGCGAGGTCCAGCGTCGCTCCCCCGCCGACCGCGACGACCCGTTCGACGCCGGCCTCCCGCCAGCGGGCCGCGGTGTCGCGGACCGTCTCGACCGTCGTGGTGGACGGGTCGTGCAGCTGCTCGGCCACGGGCTCGCCGGAGCGGGCCAGCTCGCGGCGTACCCGGTCGACCAGCGCCTCCCCGGCGGTCGTGCCCGCCATGCCGGCGTCCGTGACGAGGGCCGTGCGCGCCGCGCCGGGCAGCGCGCGGATGCACTGCTCCACCGCCCGGTCGCCGCTCCACCAGCGGGTGGAAGCCGACCACTGGGTGGGCCGGGCGGTCACCGCACACCCACCAGGCCGGCCCGCGGCTGCGGGACGGTGGACACGTCGTCGAAGCAGACGCCCTGCGCAGTGGACAGGCCGTCCGCCAGGCAGCCGAGCAGCTCGTCGATCTCGGCGTCGGAGTACGTCAGGGCCGGGAGCAGCTGGATGCCGCCGAGGCCGTTGTGGACGATGGCACCGGCCCGTCGGGTCTCGGCGACGAGCGCCGCGGTGGCCGGGCCGTCGAGCGGCAGGCCGTCCCGGCCGGACACGACCAGGCCGCGGAAGAGGCCGCGGCCGGTGAGCCGGACCCGTCCCCCCGCCGCGGCGGCCAGTGCCTGCAGGCCGGCGTCGAGCCGCCGGGCCAGGGCCTCGACACGCCCGTCCGCCACGGTCTCCCGGGCCACCTGCAGGGTCGCCAGGATCGCGGCCGCCGTCGGCGGGGTGCCGGCCTGGGTCTCCCCGTGGACGAAGACCGCGTCGGCGGCGTCGAACGCCTCGACGACGCGGCGGCCGATCACGATGGCGGACGCGGCGCAGGTTCCGTTGGTCAGCCCCTTCGACAGCACGACGAGGTCGGGCTGGCGCGCCCAGGCCGCGCTCGCGCGGAACGGGCCGGTGCGGTGGAAGCCGGTGGCGACCTCGTCGGCGACGAGCGCGAAGCCGTGCTCGTCGGCCAGCCGGCCGGCCGCGGCCACGAACGCGTCCGGCACCTCGATCGCACCGGTGCCGAGCACGGGCTCCAGGACCAGGGCGGCGATGCGCTCGCCCTCGCGGGCGCACAGCGCACGCAGCTCCTCGACGTCGTGGGGGGAGACGTGTCGGACGAGCCGGCGGTCGACGCCGTAGAGCTCCTGGCCGAGGTCCTCGCCGGTCAGCGCCGAGCTGCCGTAGGTCAGGCCGTGGTAGCTGCCCCGGAGCCCGACGACGAGCTTGCGGCCGCGCTCGCCGCGCAGCACCGCGTACTGCCGGACGAGCTTCATCACGGTGTCGTTGGCGGCGCTGCCGGAGGTCGAGAACAGCACCCGGCCGAACGCCTCCGGGCCGGCGGCGTCGAGCAGCGCGCCGGCGGCGCGGTTGGCGTACTCGTGGCCGTAGCGGAAGAGCGAGAGGTACGACGCGTCGAGCAGGGCGGCGTGCACGGCCTCGGCGATGGCCGGGTTGCCGTAGCCGAAGTTGACGTTCCAGAGCCCGCTCGTGCCGCAGAGCAGCGTGCTGCCGTCGGCCATGGCCACGCGGACACCGGAGGCCCGGACCGCGGTGCGGGAGGGGTCGCCGTACGCGCTCGGCGGGACGAGGAACTCCCAGAGCGGGCGGTCGTTGGTGGTCACTGGGTCTCCCCCTCGTCGTTGCGGTGGCAGGTGAACAGGACGGCCTGCCGGCCGTCGGGGCCGGTGTGGATCGTCTGCCGGGCGGACACGGCGAGCCCGGCCCCGTTGAGGTCCGCGACGAGGCCGCTCTCGTCGACCATCCGCGGCGCCGAGAGGAACAGCTGGGGAGGGGCCGGGGGGTCGACGTGCTGCACCAGGACGGACACGGAGCGACTGCCCTCCTCGGGGCGCAGCTCCTCGATCAGCGTCGCGAGCGCGGTGCCGCCGGCCGGCGTGGTCAGTGCCACGACGTCCACCGACTCGGCCGGGCGGGCCTGCGGGAAGCACAGCGAGGAGATGAGGAACCGCCCGCCGGGGGCGAGGTGGGCGCGCACGCCGCGGAAGGCCGCGCGGCGGGACTCGTCGTCGAGCAGGCTCACCGTCGTCGTGCCGAGCAGGACGACCTCGAAGCGCCGTTCGCCGAAGTCCAGTGCTGCCATGTCGCCGAGTGCGGGCTCGAGCCGGTCGTGCAGGCGCCCGGGGAGGCGGGCGGCCCGGTGGGCGAGCTCGTCGAGCATGGCGGCGGCGTTGTCCAGGGCGACGACCCGGTGGCCGCGGGCCAGGAACGGCATCGTCAGCCGGCCGCTGCCCGCGCCCAGGTCGAGCACGTCGCCGCGCAGCCCGCGGGCCGCGGCGAGCAGCTCGGGCACCTCTGCCGTGTCGTTCTCGACCATGCGGTCGTAGACCCAGGCCCCGCCGTCGTAGAGGTCGGAGACTTCGAGCGTCTCGCCCAGCGCGTCGGCGAGCCGGCGTGCGGTGCCGCCGAGCGGCGGGGCGGTCAGGGTGGCGGTCACCTCAGGCCGCCGTCGCGTACGTCACGCGGACCCCGCGGGCCGCGAAGAGCTCGATCGCCCCGGTGAGCAGCGCCCGCGCCTGCTGCGGGTCGGCGCCGCGGCGGGCGAGCCGCTCCACCGCGTCGTCCTCGCTGCCGGCGCCCAGCACCGTCTCCAGCACCTCGGCCAGGCTTCGGCCGATGCCGAACGCCTTGCCGCGCCGCCCGTCGAAGAGGACGCAGCGCGAGCCGCCCTCGAGGAGGAGCACGTCGGGGCGCACCTGTGGCGCCGACCCGTCGAGGAACTGGTGGCCGAGCCCGGACACCCGCCAGTCGGCTGTGCCGCTGGAGGCCAGCAGGCGTACGCCGTCCAGCGCGGCGGCGTAGCCGGCGAGCGTGCGCGGGTCGATCCCCGCCAGCCCGTCGACGACCCCCTCCGGCAACCGGGAGCGCAGGGGGCCGGCGGCCTCCGCCGCCTGCCGCAGCGCGTGCGCCCCGTCCCCGACCGACCCGATGGGCGCGGCGAACGGCGAGCACCGGACGGCCCCGTCGCGGTCGACGTGGAGCCACTCGAGCCCGGCGGGGCGGCCGGCCAGCGCCGACCTGTCCCCCAGCTCCACGGCCCGGTGCACCAGGGCGGCCGGCAGGTCCCCGGTGCGCCGCGCGTCCTCGATGTCCGCGGCCAGCGCCTCGACGTCGTCGGCGTTGGTGAGCCGGACGGCCGTGGGGCCGACCACGGGCAGGTAGCGCAGCGCCGCGTAGTCCTGGGTCAGCAGGAAGAAGTCCCGGCCGATGCCCAGCTCGTCGCCCGGCTCCGCAGCGCCGCCGCTGCAGGACAGCCACAGCCCGGGGGCGTGCTCGGGGAGCGCCACCTTGCGGGTGACCACGACGTGGGTCTCCTCGCCCACGATGCCGGTGCCGGCGGCGCTGAGCCACTCCACGGCCTCGGGGCTCTCGACCACGACCATCGCCGCTCGCCCCGAGGCGTCCGGGGCTGCGTCCCCCCGCGCCCAGGCGGTCAGCCGGCCGACGATCTGCTGCAGCGACGTGCGCTCGACGATGTTGTCCACGGGATGCTCCTGATGGCGAGTTCGGCGAAGGTCTAGGGCTGTTTCGAAGTTCAGGGAAGCTGCGCAAGAGCGGGGTCGATGACCTTCGCCTGCAGCCAGTCGGGGAGCGAGACGCTCCGGGGCTCGGCGCTCACGCGGCCGTCGGCGGCCCCGACGGCGCCGTCGCCGCCTGCGGTGCACAGCGGGACCACGGTGCGTCCCATCCGCAGGTCGACGCCGCTGGAGACCGGGGACCCGGCCTCGACGGGTACCTGCACGGTCTCCGGCCGCCCGCAGACCGTGGCGGCGGCGACGACGGGAGAGGTCACGATGCCCGCCCGGTGCAGCGTCACGGCCGAGCCGTCGGCGAAGGCCTCCTCCCCGGTCGCGGGCAGGACGGCGACCGTGCGGCCGTCCACCACTGCGTACACGGTGGAGGCCTGCAGCGGGACGCGGGCCCAGAGCAGGGCCGCCACGGCGACCGCGGCCAGGACCGCCCAGCCGACGGCGCGACGCGTGCGGCCGGCCCCGTTCGCGGCGGCGCGGCGCTCGCGCAGCACCAGCCGACGGGCCAGCTCGGCACCGACGACGAGGGCCACGAAGAGGACGAGCAGGGCGCCGAGCGGCCCGAGCACGGCCAGCACGGTGGGGGCGTACGAGAGGAGGGCGACGCCGAGCAGGAAGGGGCCGGTCACGGCGCAGGCGAGGCCGAAGGCGAGGCGGCCCGGGGTAGTCGTGGTGGCCCGGCGGCCGCCGAAGACGACGCGGGCGACGACGTCGTTGAGCTCCCCGATGCACCTGGCGCGCAGGTTGGGGGCGTCCATGCCGCCGATGAGGGCGATGTAGCCGTCGAACTTGACGAACGGGCAGAGGTTGACGAAGGCCATCACCAGGTTGCCGGCCGCGGCCATCGCGGCGACCTGCCGGAGGCCTCCCGGCCCGCTCGCGGCCACGACCGCACCGGCGACGCCGGCGACGAAGAGGTGGACCCGCGCCCCGGCCAGGGCGACGAGGACGCGGCGGCGCGGCGGCAGCCGCCAGGCCTCGCTGACGTCGCAGAACATGGCCGGGCTGCCGTACATCAGCATGAACCCGAGCCGGGGCACCCGGTGCCCGGCGTGGGTGAGCGAGCCGGCGTGGGCGAGCTCGTGCGTCATGGTGGCCCCGACGATCAGGGCGAGGGCCGCGCCGACGACGGGAAGCGGCGCGGGCCGGCCGAGCTCGGCGCCGAGGGCCGGCAGGGCCAGCAGCAGGGCAAGCACTCCGGCGAGGCTGACGAAGGCGGTGACCACCTGGCCGGCCGGCGAGGCCAGCAGCCGGATCAACGGCGCGAGCCGGTCGAGCAGCCGGCGCGGGTCCATGAGCGTGAGCTCGACGACGCCCGGCGGGCGGTAGCGCCAGCGCTTCGGCCTGCCGTTCACGTGGGTGGCCGACGTCGCGGCCGGCCGGGCCTGGGCGGGGACCGCCCGCGGGCCGCCAGGCGTGTCCAGCAGCCCCATCTGGGCGAAGCGGTCGACGGCCTGGGCGACCATCGCGGGGTCGAGCCCGAGCTCCGTGGCGATCGCCGGGACGTTGCGCGCGCCGTCGAGGAGGGCGAGCAGCTTGCCGGCGAAGGCGTTCACCCGCCACTGCCGGCCGGTCGTCACGTCCGCGACGATCCAGCGCTGGCCGTCGCTGTCGGGGTGCATCTCGAGGCCGACACGAACGGCGGGGGCGGCGTCCTGCAGGGAGATGGAGCCGGGGGAGACAGGACCGAGGCTTGCCAGTCCCCGGTCCGGGGGAAGTATCCTGGTGGTTGCGTTCACGGTCCTGTCCTGACGGGAGAGAGCTGGGGCGCTGCTGCTGAGTCGAGCGCGCGGTGCGCTCTGGCGAGATTCGGGCCCGCCAGAGCGCACGACGCGTCAGCTGGACTTCCAGTTGCTCGGAGGGCGTTGTCCTCCGGGTCGGGGGCCGAGCCCCCGGTCGCGTGGGGGCCGAGGCCCCCCGATCACGTGAGGCCGATGCCCGCGACGACGGCGCCGGCGAAGACCGC
>NZ_JAANNO010000021.1 GCF_011250645.1 Motilibacter aurantiacus | reverse complement strand
CGAGGGGGGCCTGCTCCTGCGGGTCGGCGCCGGACTCGAGCTGCCCCTCGGGGAACTGCTCAGGCTCGCTGCTGGTCATGCGGGGCCACCTCCGGTGGTGACGGGGATGCCGTGCTCCTCGGCGGGGACCTGCCCGCTGGAGCGTCCCGTCACGCGTCCGGCGCCCCCGGGCCCGCGGCCGACGAGGGCGGAGACCGTGATGACGCCGAGGCCCCCGACGGCCAGCCCGGCCCCGACCCAGGCCGGCGCCGTGTAGCCGAGCCCGGCGGCGATCACGAGGCCGCCGAGCCACGCCCCGAGGGCGTTGGCGACGTTCAGCGCGGAGTGGTTGAGCGCGGCAGCGAGCGACTGCGCGTCGTCCGCGACGTCCATGAGCCGCGTCTGCAGCGCCGGGATCATCGCCGAGCCGGTGCCGCCCAGCAGGAGCACCGTGAGAGCCGCCGGAACGGGGCGGTGGACCGTCCAGGTGAACAGCGCCAGCGTGAGCACGACGGACGTGAGGCCGAGGTAGACCGTGCGCAGCACCGACCAGTCCGCGAGCCGGCCCCCGAGCAGGTTCCCCACCGTCATGCCGATGCCGAACAGCGCGAGGACCACGGGCATGGACGACTCCGAGATCCCGGCCAGGTCGGTCATGGTCGGCGTGATGTAGCTGTAGACCGCGAAGAAGCCGCCGAACCCGACCGCCCCCGTGAGCAGCGCGAGCCACACCTGGAGCCGGCGCAGGGCGCCCAGCTCCTGACGGGCGCCGGCGCCCTCCGGGGTGGGCACGGGGGGGACCCAGCGCGCGACCGCGAGAACGGTCAGGACGCCGATGGCGGTCACCACCAGGAAGGTGCTGCGCCAGCCCAGGTTCTGGCCCACGAAGGTGGAGACGGGCACGCCGACCACGTTCGCCACCGTCAGCCCGAGCATCATCATCGACACCGCCCAGCCGCGACGGTGCGGCGCGACGAGGGACGCCGCGACGACGGATCCGATGCCGAAGAACGCCCCGTGCGGCAGGCCGCTGAGGAAGCGCGCCGCGAGCAGCGTGTCGAAGGTGGGCGCGAGGGCCGACGCGAGGTTCCCGACGGTGAACGCCGCCATCAGCGCCAGCAGCATGGTCTTTCGGGGCAGCCTGGCCCCGAGCACGGCGAGCAGCGGGGCGCCGACCACCACGCCCAGCGCGTAGCCGGAGACCAGGTGGCCGCCGCTCGGGATCGAGGCGCCCACTCCCTCGGCGATGTCCGGCAGCAGGCCCATGGTCACGAACTCGGTCGTGCCGATGCCGAAGCCGCCGAGCGCCAGGGCCAGCAGGCTCAGGGCCAGCGGAACCCGTCGGGCTGCCTGCTCCTCGTCCGCCGGCCGCAGCGGGCGTGCGGGGTCCAGCACTGGAAGTCCTTCCGTCGGTGACGTCGTCGATCGCGCCACCGCGGTGTGACGTGCCCTCGAGGGCGAACACGCTTCCCGGCGCCGGGATTCCGGCCGCCCCTCGGGTCAGCTCCGGAGCGCCTGCTGGAGCCGGGCCGACACCCGGGCCGCCAGGGCCGCCGACCGGGGCACCGGGCCGGCGACGACGGTCGTGTGCACCGAGCTGAGGACGGCGCCGCGACGGACCACCACGGTCGTTCCCCTGGCGGGCACCGCCTCGCCGTCCTGCTCGATGGTGGTCGACACGCTCAACGCCAGCGACTCCTCGCCCTGCCGAGGCACCGACAGCGGGGTGTGGGTCATGGTCATGGTGACGCCGTCCCCGAGCTGCCAGCGGGCGGTCGGGCACTGCGTCACGCGCGCCCGGGCAGCGGCGACGTAGGCCTTCGCGCTGCCCGGCGCGGCGAACTGGTTGACGGCGCTGACGATCGTGGCGTCGCCGTCCCCGCGGACGAATGCGCTCAGCGCCGTGCCCGTCAGGCGCGCGACCCGCGTCTCGGCCGCGAGCCACCTGCGGGAGCACGCGTCCTCGGCGGTCACCTCGTCGACGTCGCCGGCCCCGCCGCCCGGCCGCTCGACGAACCCCCTCGGCAGGTCCTCCGCCGTGAGCAGCGCCGTCCTCAGCTGGGCGGGCCGGAGCTGGGCGGCGTCGGCCGGAGCCGTCGTGACCCACGCCCCGGCCGACAGCGCCAGGCCGGCCGCGGCGAGCGCGCGTACGCGGCGGCCCCTCGGGTGCCTCATCGCGACTCCCCCGTCCCCCTGGTCACCTCAGCGGCAGCTTGGCCAGCCGGGCGGCGGACGCCTTCGCCAGCGGCCTCGGGCCGGGGGCCGCGCCGGAGAAGGAGGTCACCACGATGCTGCTCACGGTCTTGCCGCGCCGGATGTCCAGCACCGAGCCGGTGGCCCGCAGGGTGCGACCCTCGACCTTGATGGTCGTCGTCTGGCGCAGCGCGAACACCTCGTCGCCGACCTTCGGCAGCGCCAGCTTCGCGTACTTCATCGTCATGACCGTGCCGTCGGCCAGCGTGTAGGTCAGGGTCGAGCACTTCGTGAAGACCGCGCGGGCGGAGGCCATGGCCTGCTTGGCGCGCGCGACCGACGCGTAGCCGCTCAGCCCGTTCACGACGGTGGCCCCGTCCCGGCGGACGAAGGTCGCCTCGGCCGACGTCGGCGGGCGGAACTTCCGGCCCGCGGCCTCGTAGGTCTTCGCGCAGGCGTTCGGGGTGGCCGCCTCGAGCACCTCGGAGCCGATCTCCGTCGCGGACCCCGCGCGACTGACCGCGAACCCCTTCGGCAGGTCCTTCACGGTGAGCAGTGCCGTCCTGAGCTTGCCCTTGGGCACGGCGGCGAGCACCGAGACGTCCCCGGTGGGGGCCGGTGCGGCCGACGCGGTGCCGGCACCGGCGGTAGCGGTGCCCAGCACGAGTGCGGCGGCGGCGAGCGCGCGCAGCGGGCGGCTCAGGGCGTACGGCATGACGGGTCCTCAGAACGTGGGAAAGGTGCACCACGAGCGAGGTGCACCGGAGGGGGAGACTAGGCCGTCGCTCTCCCCCACGCCCCGAGGACGCGGTGAATTCACCGATCAGGCGTCGCGCCGTCTCACGAGCCATATCCCGAGAAGGAGAAGCGCCAGCCACTGCAGGGTGAATGCGAGGTAACCGGTCCAGGGGCCCACGCTGTCCGGGCCCGGGTTCACGTCCATCACCGCGTAGCCCGCGTTGCTGACGAACCACTTGTTGATCTGCTCGCCGCCGAGGAAGTCCGGGATCAGGCCCGTCAGCCCGGGCAGCACCAGGAGCAGCGCGATGGTCGCGGTGATGGCCCCCGCGCTGTGTCGCACCAGCGTGCCCAGGGCGAGCCCGAACATGGCGCTCCCCGCGAGGTACAGCCCGGCCCCCACGACCGCGCGGAGCACACCCGGGTCGCCGGGCGATGCCTCGCCGCCGAAGTCGGCGAAGAAGAGCTGCGCCACGAAGAACGCGGCGAAGGAGGTGAGCAGCCCGACGACGAGCGTGACGACGAGCAGCACGAGGGCCTTGGCCACGACGACCCGGGCGCGGCTCGGCACCGAGATGAAGGTCGGCCGGATCCCGCGGGTCGAGTACTCCGACGTGATGATCAACGCGCCGATGACGGCGGCCACGAGCTGGCCGAAGGTGACCCCCGCCAGGGCGGTCTCGACCGGCTCGAACGTGGCCTGGTTCTCCGCGCTCGTGTCGTCCCAGGAGAAGGCGACCCCCCAGGCGATGAGGGTGGTGAGCCCGACCGTGACGCCGACCAGGACGACGACCGACCACAGGGTCGAGCGGACCGACCAGAGCTTCAGCCACTCCGAGCGCAGGACGTTGCCGAACGTCGCCCCTCCCGCCGGTAGCTGCGGGCGCTGCGCCACCGGGGCGCTCATGCGGCGCCGCCCTTCGCCCCCGCCCCCGCGGGCACCTCGGCGTGGTACTCCACGCTCTCCCGGGTGAGCTCCATGAACGCCTCCTCCAGGGACGAGCGCTGCTGGAACAGCTCGTGGATCGTGATGCCACGGGCGGCTGCCAGGTCACCGACCACGGCCGGCTCGAGCCCGGTCAGCTCCAGGTAGCCGTCGACGGGGCGGGCCGAGGCCCCCCGCTCGGCGAGGGCGGCGGCCAACTGGTCGGCCTGAGGCGAGCGCACGCGGACCGTCGTCGCGGAGTTCCGCGCGATGAACTCCTGCGTGCCCATGTCCGCGAGCAGCCGGCCCCGTCCGATGACCACGAGGTGGTCGGCCGTGAGCGCCATCTCGCTCATCAGGTGGCTCGACACGAAGACCGTGCGCCCGCTCGCGGCGAGCGAGCGCATGAAGTTGCGGATCCAGAGGATGCCCTCCGGGTCCAGCCCGTTGACCGGCTCGTCGAACATCAGCACCTCGGGGTCGCCCAGCATCGCCGCGGCGATGCCGAGGCGCTGGGACATGCCGAGGGAGAAGCCGCGAACTCGGTTCCTGGCCACCGCGGTGAGGCCCGTCAGCTCGAGGACCTCGTCCACGCGGCGGCGCGGGAGCCCGTTGGACAGGGCGAGCGCGGTCAGGTGGGCCCGCGCGGTCCGGCCGCCGTGGACGTCCTTGGCGTCGAGCAGCGCGCCCACCTCGCGCAGGGGCACCCCGGCGGCGGCGTACGGCCGTCCGTTGACGAGCGCCTGGCCGGACGTGGGCCGATCGAGCCCGAGGATCATGCGCATCGTCGTGGACTTGCCGGCGCCGTTCGGGCCGAGGAAGCCGGTCACGATGCCCGGCGGGACCGTGAAGGACAGGTCGTCCACGGCCTTCTTGCTGCCGTAGACCTTGGTGAGGCCACGGGCCTCGATCATGCGGGCTCCCCTCGTCGCCGCCCCTGACGACTCACCCTAGGGACTGGGCGCGGGGAAGCTCAAACCTGCCCGGCGCCACGTGCCGGCCGCACCGGCGTCGGCGCCGGCGCCGCGAGACGTCAGAGCGCGGGCGCCCCGGAGGGCTCGGTGAAGGTGACGGTCACCTGCTCGTAGCCCAGGGCCTTGATCAGCCCGCTCAGCATCTGCCGGGTGTTCTCCTCGGTGCGCGGCAGCAGGTCCTGGTCGGCCGCGGCGGCCTCGGCGAGCTTGCGCTGGCCCAGCCCGTAGAACTCGCTGTCGTTGCCGCCGTCGTCGAAGGCGCTCAGCGAGCGGTCGATGACGCCACGCTCGCGGGAGACGACGCGGCTGCGCTCGGCGTCGAGCCGGGGCTCCCCGCGCGTCGCGTGCGGAAGCGTCACGGTCACGGACCTGCCGTCCTCGGACACCGTGACCGCACCGCTGCCGATCTTGTCGAAGTCCACGATCCCGTCGACACTGCCCGCGGCGGTGAAGAGCGTCCGCTCACCGCGCACGAAGGACGGGACGTACTTGTAGTCCTTCTCGATCTCGATGATCTGCTCGTAGTTGGCCCGGGCGCCGGTGTACTGGTCCAGGTCCTCCAGCGCCTTCATCACCGCCGGCCCGCTGCGGTCGACGGTCGTCGACGCGAACGGGTTGCTCAACCCTCCCAGCAGGCCCACCCCGCGCAACGCGGCCAGCAGGACGGCCGCGACGACCAGGCCGAGCACGAGGGTCAGGCCCAGGCGCAGGCCACCTCGCGCGCGGCCGGCGGGGGGACGGAGAAGGGCGGCTGCCAATGCGGCTCCTCGAGAGCGGTCGGGGGCGGTCGCGGTCCGCTCCGTACAGCCCGCCGGGCACCGCTCCTATTCCACCGGCGCGATCGGGTCGCTCGCAACGACCTCGTTGTGCAGCGCCTGCTCCACGACGCTGCGCACGACCGCGGCCGCGGCGGTGTCGCAGCCGACCGAGGCCGGGTCCGGCACCACCTCCAGCTCCCCCACCCGGTGGGCGAGGTAGCTCGAGGCGTACCGCTGCATGGCCTGGGCGTACGCCTCCAGGGCCACGTCGGCGGCAACCTTGACCCGCCCGCGGCCGTCGTCGTCGATCCCGACCGGGGTCGTCATGCGCTCGTCGAGTTTGGACACGGTCAGGGAGTTCCCCGTCCGGCCCGCGTCCACCCGCCCGGCGGTCAGACCGCGTCGCCCTCTCCGTCGAGGTCGAGGTCGTCGCCCGCCCCGGCCGCGCTGAGCGGGCCGACGTCGAGGACGCGTACGACCGCCGTGCCCTCCTCGTCGGAGGCGGCCAGGTCGACCTCGGCCCGGATGCCCCAGTCGTGGTCGCCCTCCGGGTCGTCGAACACCTGCCGCACCGCCCAGCTGCCCGGGCGCTCGCCGATGTGCAGGTACGCCGGGCCGCGCGCGTCCGGGCCGGTGCCGAGCGACGGGTACTCCTCGAAGTAGGCCTCCACCGCGTCGCGCCAGCGCTCGAAGCCCCAGCCGGCTCCGGCGTCGAGCTCCGCGAGCAGGTCGTAGCGGCGCAGGGCCGCCAGCTCCACGCGCCGGAACAGCTCGTTGCGCACCATCACCCGGAACGCGCGGGCGTTGGCGGTGACGCCGGAGACGCGTTCGCTCACCGAGGCCGTCGCGGCCGCCGCCTCCGACGGGTTCGTCAGCTCCTCCCACTCGTCGAGCAGGCTGGAGTCGACCTGGCGGACGAGCTCGCCCAGCCACGCGATGAGGTCGTCGAGCGGCTCGGACTTGGCCTCGTCGGGGACCGTCTGCGCCAGCGTCTTGTACGCGTCGGCGAGGTAGCGCAGCACCAGCCCCTCGGAACGGTTGAGGCTGTAGAGGTTGACGTACTCGGTGAACGTCATCGCCCGCTCGTAGAGGTCGCGGGCGACCGACTTCGGCGACAGCTCGTAGTCAGCGACCCACGGGTGGCTGCGCCGGTAGATCTCGAAGGCCGCGCCGAGCAGCTCCTCGAGCGGCTTGGGGTACGTCACGTCCTCCAGCAGCTCCATCCGCTGGTCGTACTCGATGCCGTCGGCCTTCATCCGGGCGACGGCCTCGCCCTTGGCCTTCGACAGCTGGGCGGCGAGCACCTGGCGCGGGTCGTCGAGCACGCTCTCGACGACGGACAGGACGTCGAGGGCGTACGTCGGGGACTCGCGGTCGAGCAGCTCCAGCGAGGCCAGCGCGAAGGGCGAGAGCGGCTGGTTCAGCGCGAAGTTGGCCTGCAGCTCGACGGTGAGCCGGACCGTGCGGCCGTCGGGCAGCGGCTCGGGGAGCCGCTCCACGACGCCTGCGGCCAGCAGCTCGCGGTAGATCGAGATCGCCCGCCGGATGTGCTCGCGCTGCTTGGCCGGCGTCTCGTGGTTGTCGGTCAGCAGGTGGCGCATGGCCTCGTACGGGTCACCCGGCCGGGCGATGACGTTGAGCAGCATCGAGTGCGTCACCTTGAAGCTCGACGTGAGCGGCTCGGGCTCGGCGGCCACGAGCTTCTCGAACGTCCGGTCGCTCCAGGAGACGAAGCCCTCCGGGGGCTTCTTGCGGACGATGCGCTTGCGCTTCTTCTCGTCGTCACCGGCCCGGGCGAGCAGCCGCGCGTTCTCGATGTCGTGGTCGGGCGCCTCGACGATGACCGTGCCTGCGGTGTCGTAGCCCGCGCGCCCGGCCCGGCCCGCGATCTGGTGGAACTCGCGGGCCTTGAGGTGGCGCATGCGGGTGCCGTCGAACTTGGCCAGCGCGGTCAGCAGCACCGTGCGGATCGGGACGTTGATGCCCACCCCGAGGGTGTCGGTGCCACAGATGACCTTGAGCAGCCCGGCCTGGGCGAGCAGCTCGACCAGGCGGCGGTACTTCGGCAGCATCCCGGCGTGGTGGACGCCGACGCCGTGCCGGACGAGGCGCGACAGGGTCCGCCCGAAGCCCGTGGTGAAGCGGAAGCCGCCGATGAGCGCGGCGATCTCGTCCTTCTCCTGCTTCGTGCACATGTTGACGCTCATCAGCGACTGCGCCCGCTCGACCGCGCTCGCCTGCGTGAAGTGCACGACGTAGACGGGCGCCTGCTTCGTGCTGAGCAGCTCCTCGATCGTCTCGTGCAGCGGCTTCGTCACGTAGTAGTGGTGCAGCGGCACCGGCCGCTCGACCGAGCTGACCACCGCGGTGGGACGGCCCGTACGCCGGGTCATGTCCTGCTCGAACCGCGTGACGTCACCGAGGGTGGCGGACATGAGGAGGAACTGCGCCTGCGGGAGCTCGATGAGCGGCACCTGCCACGCCCAGCCGCGGTCCGGGTCGGAGTAGAAGTGGAACTCGTCCATCACCACCTGGCCGACGTCGGCCTGCGCCCCCTCGCGCAGGGCGATGTTGGCCAGGATCTCGGCCGTCGCGCAGATGACGGGCGCGCCCGCGTTGACGCTCGCGTCGCCCGTCATCATGCCGACGTTCGACGCCCCGAACGTCGCGCAGAGGGAGAAGAACTTCTCCGAGACGAGCGCCTTGATGGGGGCGGTGTAGAACGTGCGGCGCCCCTCCGCCATGGCCGCGAAGTGCGCCCCCGTCGCCACGAGGCTCTTGCCGGACCCGGTCGGCGTCGCCAGGATCACGTTGGCCCCGGTCACGACCTCGAGCAGCGCCTCCTCCTGGGCGGGGTAGAGGGCCAGCCCCGAGCCGGCGGCCCAGGCCTCGAACGTCTCGAAGAGGACGTCCGGGTCGGGCTCCGGCGGGATGCGGTCGGCGAGGGTCACCCGGCCCATTGTCCGGTACGCCGCGCTGGGCGGTGCGACGTCGGCGAAGCCAGGGGCACGTGCGGGGTGGTCCGTCACCGCGGACGTGCCCCTCGCACCGCGGGCGTGCGGGCCGCCGGGCTCAACGAGCGCGCTGGCCGGCGAGCACGGCGGCGACGAGGGCCACGAGCACCCCGACCGCGAGCGAGCCGGACACCGCCCAGGCGAGGTAGACCAGGAAGGCCGCGAGCTCGCTGCCCAACCCCGCGACCGACGTGACGGTGGCCCGGGCCGGCCCACGCACCTGGTCCTGCAGGCGCGCCTCCGTCAGCACGAGCACCCAGCGGTAGAGCCCGTAGAACGCGGCCACGGCAGCGATGCCGGCGGCCCCGTGCACGGCGGGCGTCGCGAGGAGCACGAGGGCCGCCGCGGCCAGCACCCCGGCCGGGCGGCGCCGCCCCGGCGTGCGCGCGCGCCCGGCGGCCAGCGCGCCGACGGCCCCGGCCAGCGGGACCGCCAGCAGCGCGAGCGGCACGGCGGCGGTCCCGACGCCGCGGTCGCGGGCGAGCAGCGGGAAGTACTCCTCGAAGGCGTCGAGCCCCTCGACCAGCGCGACCGCGACCACCGCAGCCCGCAGCGCCGGGCAGGACAGCGCCTCGGCGAGGCCCGCGCGCAGCAGCGCGGCGTACCCCGGCCCCGGCTCGCCGTCGTCCGCGCGCTCGGCCTCGGGAAGCCGGAGCGCCAGCGCGGACGACGCGGCGCACAGCCCGATGCTCACCCAGCCGGCCAGCGCGTAGCCGCCCGCCGCGAAGAGCGCCGCCGCCCCCGCGGCCGCGGGCAGCTGGGCGAGCAGGCCCGCGGCCCGCACCCGCCCGAGCAGCCGGGGGTACGCGGCGGACTGCCCATCGGCGGCGAGGCCGTCGTACAGCAGCGCCTCGAGGGCGCCGGACGCGAGCGCGCCGCCGAGGCCCCAGAGCACGAAGCCGGCGGCGAAGCCGGGGAACCCGGGCAGCACGAGCCACAGGACGTAGCCGAGAGCCTGCAGCGCCCCGGCGGCGGCGAGCGCCACACGGCGCGCGAAGCGGTCGGCGAGGGCGCCGGTCGGCACCGCGGCCACGATGGCGACCGCGGACCAGACCGCCAGCAGCGCGGAGACCTGGGCAGCGCTCAGCCCACTGTCGGTGAACAGCAGCGCGTAGAGCGGATAGATGGGCAGCGAGTCCGCCAGCAGGGACCACGCGACGGCTCCCCGTGCCAGCCGTCCCGTCCCCGAGGGGTCAGGGGCGCGGGCCGGGCGTCAAGGGAACGGCATGCGACGCACAATAGGGAGCCGCCGACCGCGCCGCACGCGCGTTTCCGCACGGCGCACGGGGAGGACGGCGATGGCCGACGGACAGGCCCGCGGGACGCGGCGGCTCGGCGTCCCCCGTGGCTACGCGCTCGCCGGGCTGGTCGCCGCCGTGGTGCTCGTCGTGCTGTTCGTGGCCGTCGAGCTGACCCGGCCGGAGATCCTCACCGACCCCTCGCCGTGGATGGACGACGGCGGCCCCCTCGCGGCCGTCGCCGGCGTCGGGCTCCTCGTCGCCGACGTCCTCGTGCCGGCCCCCTCGAGCGTGGTGATGACGGCGCACGGGGCGCTCTTCGGCGTGCCGCTGGGCGCGGCGCTCTCGCTCCTGGGCGGGACAGGGGCGACGCTCGTCGCGTTCGGGCTCGGGCGGTGGGGACGGCACGCCGTCGAGCGCCGCGTGCGCCCCGAGGAGCGCGCCCGCGTGGCGGCCCTGCTCGACCGGTACGGCGTCCTCGCCCTCGTCGTGACCCGGCCGGTGCCGATCGTGGCCGAGGCCGTCGCCCTGCTGGCCGGGACGACGTCCATGGGCTGGCGCGCCGCCGTGCTCGGCGGCGTGCTGGGCAACGTCGTGCCGGCGGTCGTCTACGCCGTGGTGGGCGCGCAGGCCCGCAGCATCGCCGAGCAGGCCGTGGTCCTCGTGCTGGTGCTGCTGCTGTCCCTCGCCCTGTGGGCGGTCGCCCGAGGCCGCACCCTCCCGCCGGCACACCGCGAGGACTGACATGGACGACACGGCGCTGCGCGACTCGTGCACCCGGTTCCTCAACTGGCACGGCCTGCAGCCGCCCGAGGCCGTGCTGCGCCGGCTGCTGGAGCTCGAGGCCCTCCGGGGCGACCAGTACGGCGTGGGCGGCGTCGTCACGCAGCTCGAGCAGGAGGTGGGCGAGCTCCTGGGCAAGCCCGCTGCCTTCTTCCTGAGCGGCACCATGGCGCAGCAGATCGCGCTGCGGGTGCACGCGGACCGGCGCGGCCGGCGCACGGTGGCGTACCACCCCACGGCCCATCCGGAGCTGCACGAGGGCAAGGCGCTCGAGCGGCTGCACGGGCTGCGCGGGCGGCCCGTCGGCGAGAGGCACGAGCTGCTGACGCTGCAGGGCCTCGAGCAGGTGGCCGAGCCGCTCGCAGCGGTGCTGTTCGAGCTGCCCCAGCGCGAGATCGGCGGGCAGCTGCCGGCCTGGCACGACCTGCAGGCGCAGACGGCCTGGGCCCGGGAGCACGGCGCAGCCACCCACCTCGACGGTGCACGCCTGTGGGAGTGCACCCCGTACTACGGCAGGCCTCCGGCCGAGATCGCGGGGCTCTTCGACACGGTCTACGCGTCGTTGTACAAGGGTGTCGGTGGGCTCTCCGGTTGCTGTTTGGCCGGCCCCGAGGACGTCCTCGCAGAGGCGCGCGAGTGGCGGCAGCGGCACGGCGGCACGCTGTTCGCCATGTGGCCGAACGCCGCGTCCGCCCTGCTCGGGCTGCGCGAGCGGCTGCCCCGGATGCCGCTGTACGTCGAGCACGCCCAGGTGATCGCCGCCGCGCTCACCGGCCTGCCCGGGGTCGAGGTGGTGCCGGACCCGCCGGTGACCCCCATGATGCACCTGCACCTGCGGACCTCGAAGGAGGCGTTCGAGGCCGCGCGGGACGGGCTGGCCCGGGAGCGCGGCGTCTGGGCCTTCCCACGCTCGTCGCCGTCGGGCTCTCCGGGCGTGCGCGTGGTCGAGCTCATGGTCGGCGACTCGACGCTGCAGTTCTTCCCCGCGGAGGTCCGCGAGCTGGTAGCCACGCTCGTGGGCGCCACCCGGGGCTGACCTCACCCGGCAGGGGTGTGTCCGGAAGTCCGGACGGTTGAGACGCGGCCGCAACGGTTAGCGTGCAGCGGGAGGATCATGTGACGACGAGGCTGTGCCACGTCCTGGGTTCGGTCACGGTGACCGTCGAGGGCCGTGACGTCGACCTGGGCGGGCCGCAGCGGGTTGCGCTGCTCGCCGTGCTGCTCGCTGCCCGCGGGCGCGCGGTCTCCGACGCGGCGCTCGTGGACGCGCTGTGGCCGGAGGACCCGCCGACCACCGCCCTCGGCAGCCTGCGGGCCCACGTCTCCCGGCTGCGCAGCGCCCTCGCCGGGCCCGCCGACCGGGACGAGGTGGTCGTCGTGCGGGAGGCCGGCGGCTACCGGGTCGCGGCCGGCTCGGTGGCCCTCGACGCCGAGCAGTTCGAGCAGGAGCTGGCCGAGGCGACGCAGCTGCGCAAGGCCGGCGACGCCGCCGGGGCCCTGCCGCTGCTGGAGCGCGCCCTCGCCCGCTGGCGGGGGGACGCGTACGCCTGGGCACCGGACGTCTCCGCCGTGGTCGCCGAGCGCCGCCGGCTCGCCGAGCTGCGCCGGACCGCCGAGCTCGAGCGGTACGACGTGCTGCTCGCGCGGGGTGCGCACGCCGACGCGGTCGCCGGGCTGCAGGCGCTCGTCACCTCCTCCCCCGAGCTGGAGCGCGGCTGGGAGCTGCTCGCGCTGTCGCTCTACCGGGACGGCCGGCAGGCCGAGGCGCTGTCGGCCCTGCGGGCGGCGCGCGAGGTGCTGCTCGAGGAGCACGGACTGGACCCGGGGCCGGCGCTGCGCCGGCTGGAGGCCGCCGTGCTCGCGCAGGACCCGGCGCTCGACCTGCCGGCCCCGGCCGCGCCGGTGGAGCGCCGCGCGCGCGGCCCCGAGCCCCGGCCCACGCCGCGGCCGGCGCGGCCGGCGGGGCTGGCGGGGCTGGCGGGGCTGGCGACGCCGGCCACCCCGCTGTGGGGGCGCGAGCGCGACGTCGCCGCCGTCGCCGGCCTGCTCCGGCGGCCCGACGCGCGCATCGTCACCCTCACGGGCATCGGCGGGGTGGGGAAGACCCGGCTCGCCCTCGCGGCTGCGGCCGGCACGGAGCAGGCGGCGGACGGGGCGGTCACGTTCGTGCCACTGGCCGCGTTCACCGACACGGCGCTCGTCTTCCCTGCGGTGGCCCAGGCTCTGGGGCTCGACCACGTCGAGGAGGCCAGAGCCTTCGAGGCCGTGGTCGAGAGCCTGCGCAACCGCCCGACGCTGCTCGTGCTGGACAACCTCGAGCAGCTGCTGGCCGTCGCGCCGCAGGTGTCCGAGCTCGTGTCGCAGTGCCCCGAGCTCACGGTCCTGGCGACCAGCCGCGCGCCGCTGCGGGTGCGCGGCGAGGTCGAGTACCCCGTGCTGCCGCTGCCGCTGCCGCCGGAGCGGCCCTCCGCGCCCGAGGATGTCGCGGCGTCGGGTGCCGGCGCCCTCTTCGTCGACCGCGCCACCGCCGTCGTCCCGTCGTTCACCCTCACCGCGGCCAATGCGGGGGCCGTCGCGCAGCTGTGCCACCGGCTGGCGGGCATCCCGCTCGCGTTGGAGCTGGCCGCGGCCCGGGTCCGGCTGCTGTCGCCGGAGGCGTTGCTCGAGCGGCTCGGCGAGGCGATGGCGCGGGGAGGGTCGCGCGACCTGCCGGCGCGCCAGCGCACGATGCGCGCGACCCTCGACTGGAGCTACGGCCTCCTCCCGGCCGCCGAGCAGCAGCTCCTGCGTTGCCTCTCGGTCTTCTCCGGCGGTTTCACGTTGCCCGCGGCCGAGGCGGTCGCGGAGGGCGTGGGCCTCCCGCGCGACGAGGTGCTGGCCCTGCTGGAGTCCCTGGTCGAGCAGTCGCTCGTCGTCGTCGACACGTCCGGCAGCGGGACGCCGGGGTGCGACGAGCCCCGCTTCCTGCTGCTCGAGCCCGTGATCGAGTACGCCACGAGCCTGCTGCAGGTCGGCGAGCGCGAGCGGGTGCACACCGCCCACGCCGCGTGCTTCCTCGACCTTTCCGAGCGGGCCGCACCCGGGTACGAGTCCGGGCGGCAGGTCGAGTGGCTCTGCCGGATCGAGCGGGACGAGGCGAACCTGCGGGCTGCGCTGAACTGGGCGCTGGACCACGACCCGGTGGCCGCCGCCCGCATGGGCTGGGCGCTGTGGCTGTACTGGTGGCTGCGCGGACGGCTCCTGCTCGGCCGGCGCTCCATGGAGCGAGCCCTGGAGCACGACCTGCCCCCGCAGGCCCGGGTCGGCGCCCTGATCGCATCCGCCTGCATGGGCTTCGCCCAGGGTGACCTGCCCCACGCCGAGCAGCGCTGGAGCCAGGCCCGGGAGATCGCGACCGAGCTCGGGGACCCGCAGCAGATGGCGAACTCCATCGCCGGGACGGGGCTCGTCGCGCTGGCCCGGCTCGACCTCGAGACGGCCGAAGCACGGTTCCTGGATGCGCTGCCGCTGGCGGTGGCGGCGGGCGCCCGCGGGGAGTGGCTGCACAGCCTCGCCCTGGTGTGGCTGGGCACCGTGCTGCTCGCGCGCGGGGAGCCGAAGGCGGCCCAGGAGCGGATCCGGGCCGGGCTCGAAGGGGCAGAGCAGCGCGGCGACCGGCTCGCGGTCTACATCGCGCTGTTCAACCTCTCCCAGGCGTCGATCGCGTCCGGTGACCCCGCGGAGGCGCGCGCGCACCTGGTCCGCGGCATCCAGCTCTCGCTGCAGACCGGGGACCTGGCCAACCTCGCCTACTTCCTCGAGGCCCTCGCCGTCGTCGACGGCTCGCAGGACCGGGCACACCGCGTCGCGGTGCTCGTCGGCGCCGCCGAGTCCATCCGGTCGGACGCGGGCTCGGCCGTCTACGGCTACTACCTGCCGGACGAGTCCCTCCGGCAGGCGACGGAGCAGCAGGCACGGGAGCGGCTGGGCGCGGCGCTCTACGACGACACCGTCGCCGCGGGACGTGCCCTGACCCCGGAGGACGCGGCGGCGTACGCCCTGAGCGCGGAGGTCATGCCGCCGGCGGACCGTGCCTCGGGCTCCCGCTGAGCCGGGCGTACGTGCCGTCCGGGGCGGTTGAACGGCGGCTCAGCGGCTAGAAGGCCGGCATGACGGACGAGACGACACCGCAGGCCGGGGAGCACGGCGGCGACAGGTACGGCGAGCAGGCGCTCGACCGCGGCATCCCGGCGGCGAGCGGGTCGGGCCGCACGCTCGACCCCTCCGCGGAGGTGCCCGGCACGGCGGAGGGCCACCCGATCAGCGACGTGAGCCTGGACCCGGCGCACGGTGTCCCCGCGGAGGCGACGGACGCGGGCACGCCCGCGGCGTCGGACGTGGACAGCCGCCCGGGTGGCTGAGGACCGGCGGCTGGTCGCCGACCTCGTCGTCGAGCGGCTGCAGGCCTGGGGCGTGCACCGGGTCTTCGGCTACTCCGGCGACGGCATCAACACCGTGCTCGGTGCCCTGCGACGCGCGGGCGGCCGCCCGGAGCTCGTCCAGGCCCGGCACGAGGAGAACGCCGCCCTCATGGCCGTGGGCCACGCGAAGTACGCCGGCGGGGTCGGGGTGATGCTCTCGACGCAGGGGCCGGGCGCGATCCACCTGCTCAACGGCCTCTACGACGCCAAGCTGGACTCGGTCCCGGTGGTCGCGATCGTGGGCCAGCAGCAGCGGTCGGTGCTGGGGTCGGCGTACCAGCAGGGCGTGGACCTGCAGACCCTCTTCGGCGACGCCACCGCGTACGTGCAGACGGTGTCGACCGCGGAGCAGGCGCAGATGGTGGTCGACCGCGCCTTCCGCACGGCGCTCGCCACCCGCCAGCCGTGCGCGGTCGTCCTGCCCCACGACGTCCGGGGGCTCGACGCGCCCGACCCGCTGCCCCAGCAGCACGGCGTCATCTCCAGCAGCGCGGAGTGGCGCCGCCCGCGCGTCCGCCCGCAGGAGGAGGACCTGCGCGAGGCGGCCGAGGCCCTCAACGCCGGACGGAAGGTCGCGCTGCTCGTGGGGCAGGGCGCCCGGCAGGCAGGCGAGCTGGTGCAGGCCGTGGCCGACCGGCTCGGCGCCGGCGTCACGACGAGCCTGCTGGGCAAGCCGTTCGTGGACGAGCGGCACCCGGCGAGCACCGGGGTGATGGGGCACCTGGGCACGAGCGCGAGCGCCTTCCTGATGAGCTCGTGCGACACGCTGCTCATCGTCGGCAGCAACGACCCGTGGACGGAGTTCTACCCGCCGCCCGGTCAGGTGCGCGCGGTCCAGGTCGATCTCGACCCGCGCAACCTCGGCAACCGCTACCCCGTCGAGGTCGGGCTGCCCGGCGACGCGGCGGAGACGCTCACCGCGCTGCTCCCGCTCCTCGAGCCCCGCCCCGACGACAGCTGGCGGCGGGAGGTCGTCGCCGCGGTGGAGCGCTGGCACGCGCTCGCCGAGGCCCGGGCGCAGCTGCCCGCCCAGCCGCTCAACCCCGAGCTCGTCATCCGCTCGCTCACGCCCCGGCTTCCCGCGGACGCGCGGGTCAGCGTCGACGTCGGGTCGGTCGTCTACTGGTACGCCCGGCACCTGGCGCTTCCGCCGGGCGTGCCGGCACACCTGTCCTCGACGCTGGCCAGCATGGGGTCGGCGCTGCCGTACGGCATCGCGGCCAAGCTCGAGGCCCCTGACCGGCCGCTCGTCGCCCTCGCCGGCGACGGGGCGATGCAGATGAACGGGATCAACGAGCTCGTCACGGTGGCTGCACGCTGGCGCGAATGGAGCGACCCGCGCTTCGTCGTCTGCGTCCTGCACAACGGGGACCTGGCCGAGGTGACCTGGGAGCAGCGGGAGATGGAGGGCGACCCTCGCTTCGAGGCGAGTCAGCGGCTGCCCGCGTTCCCGTTCGCGGCGTACGCCGAGCTGCTCGGGCTGCGCGGCATCCGGGTGGACTCCCCGGAGCAGGTGGGGCCCGCGTGGGAGGCGGCGCTCCGCGCGGACCGCCCCGTCGTGCTCGAGGCGGTCGTCGACCCGGAGGTCCCGCTGCTGCCGCCGTTCCCGGCGGGCGAGCAGAAGCTCGACTCCATGCGGGGCGCGCTCGCCCAGGAGGGCCCGGAGGGCGAGCGCGCGCTGCGGCTGCTGGCGGAGCAGGCCCGCCAGGAGCGGGAGCTGGGGTAGCCGCGCGGCTAGGTGTCGGCCGGCAGCGTCCCCAGCCGCTCCTCGATCCGCCGCAGGGAGGCCTTGATCTCCTCCTGCTCCTCGTGGCTGAACTCGTCGGCGTCGATCACGGCGCGGGCCGTGATGAAGGCCCCGGCGAGCAGCGACAGGAACCACGTGGTCACGATCAGGAAGGCCCCGATCCCCCGCCCCGCGGTCGTCTCGGGGTAGAAGTCGCCGTAGCCCACGGTGAAGCCGGTGACGATGGCCCACCACAGCGAGGAGATGGGCCCCTTGTCCTCCAGCAGGGCGTACGCGGCTGCACAGGCCACGTAGTCGAGCAGGAGTGCCCAGAACAGCACCCGCCCGTTGTTGGCCAGCTTCAGGACCAGCCGCAGGGCCAGCTCGCGTGCGCGCCGGAACACGAGGCTCAGGCGATGGAGGCGATGACGATCAGCGAGACGGCCAGCTGCGAGGCCGCCACGACCAGCGTCCCCGGCACGAACGCGCGCTCGCACACCATGGCTCCCAGCTTGCCCGGCGTCACGAGGTCCAGCAGCACGAACGCCACGCTCTGCAGCGCGACGCCGACGAGGCCGAACACGATCGTCCACCACAGCGCATCACCGAAGCCGGATTCGGCATTCGTCCAGATCGCCGTGAAGACGATGCCGCCGAGCCCGAGCGTCCCGGCGGCGGACACGACCGCCGCGTTGACGCTCCCCTCACCCCAGATCCGGTGCGACAGCTTGCCGGGCGTCAGCAGGTCCAGGGCGAGGAACCCGGCGTACAGCATCACCAGGCCGACGCCGGTGTAGGCGAGTGCGTAGCCGAGGCTCTCGAGCATGTGCTCCCTTTCGCTGAAGTGAAGGTCAGGCTTCGCGCAGCCACGCGGAAGCAGTGGACGGGTCGGGCCGGGGCGCCGACAGCGCGTGCGGCACGAAGCGGGCCCGGCTGTCGGTCACGAGCCCGTCCGACTCGCGGATCCCAGCACCGGCCGCCTTGCCGTCCACGACCCAGGCCCCGATGACCGCGTAGTTGCCGTCGAAGGCCGGCAGCGGCGCGTACTGCTGGTAGACGTAGCCCTCGGCGCCGTAGCGCTCGCTGCGCTGCTCGTGCGTGACGTCCGCCGCCGAGACCCGGATGCCGTCGCCCTCCCGCCCGTGCAGCGGCTTGGCCACCCACTCGGTCAGGGGGCCGGGCTCGTCCAGGTACGCGGGGAGCAGGTGCTCCGAGTCCGGGAAGCAGTGCCACAGCGCGGCGAGGAGGGCCTTGTTGGAGGCCAGGACCTTCCACGCGGGCTCGACCCACGTCGTCCCGAGCGGGTCCGCCATGATCTGGCGCCCGAACTCGTCGCGGAGCATGTCCTCCCACGGGTACAGGACGAACGCCGTGTCGATGGGCGCCTCGACCAGGTCGACGAAGCGGCGCCGGTCGAAGTCCCACCCGATGTCGGCCACGGTCAGCCCGACGGTCTCCAGGCCGGCCTCGGTGGCGACGTCGCGCATGTACGCGACGGTCATCCACTCCTCGTTGGTCTCGTCGTCCGGATGGTGTGCGAAGTGCACAACAGGAGAACGCAGCTTCGGCCGAGCCGACCGCCACGCCTGGACCAGCCGCTCGTGCAGGGAGTTCCACTGGTCGGTCGAGGGCATGACGTCCTCGAGCCAGTACCACTGCGCCACGCTCGCCTCGACCAGCCCGGTCGGGGTGTCGGCGTTGTACTCCAGCAGCTTGGCCGGCTCGGTGCCGTCGTAGCGCAGGTCGAGACGGCCGTAGACGCTTACGTCACCGCGCTCCAGGCTGGCCCGGGCGAGCTCGAGAGCGCCGGGCACCAGCCCGAGGTCCCCCAGCTCCCCCGACGCCAGGTAGCGCGCGGCCTCGATGCTCATCCGGTGGAGCTCCTCGGTCGCCTCCTCGAGGTGCTCCACCTCCGCCTCGGACAGCTCGTAGAAGGCGGACTCGTTCCAGTAGGCCGTCTCGCTGCCGTCGGCGTGCTTCGTCGTGGGGTAGACCAGCCCCTGCGACTCGACGGTCCGGCGCCAGTCCTTGCGGGGTGGCGAGGAGTGCCGCCACATCGTCAGCCGCCGCTCTTGCCACCGGAGGAGCCGAAGCCGCCCCGGGAGACCTTGGTGACCTTGCCGCCGGTGTAGCCCTTGGCCGCGCCCGCCCGGGGCATGCCCGTGCGCACGCCGGAGAGGCTGGCCGGCGGGGAGAAGCTGCCGGCGTACCCGACGACGGGGACCCCGAAGGCCGGGACGGCCGAGGCGCGGCCGAGGAAGTACCAGAGGAACGGCGACCCGGCCACCGAGCCGTTGTAGGCGTCGTCGTCGCACTCGTCGTCGTCGACGCGCTGCTGGGTCTGCGCGTCGACGCAGACGGCATTGACGTCGTCGCCGTCGGAGCCGCCGCAGCCGGTGAGCCCGGCGGCGAGCAGCGCCGTGAGCCCGAGGGAGACGGAGGTGGACCTGCGCACGCGCGCAACCGTAGCGGCCTTCCCGGCGTCCCCCGCCCCGCCCCGCCGCGGGCGGCTCATCGGCGACGCCGCGGGGGCGCGCTCAGCGGGTCCTCCGGCCAGGCATGCTTCGGGTAGCGCCCGCGCAGCTCGGCGCGCACCTGGGGGTAGCCCTGCCGCCAGAAGGACGCGAGGTCCCGCGTCACCGCCACCGGCCGGCCCGCCGGTGAGACCAGGTGCAGCACGACCGGGCAGGCGCCGCCGGCCAGCACCGGCCCCTCCAGCCAGCCGAACGCCTCCTGCACCGGCACGGCCAGCACGGGGGCGGCGGGCTCGGAGTAGTCGACGCGCCGCCGTGCCCCGCTCGGCACCTCGAGCCGCTCCGGCGCGAGCTCGTCCAGGCGCGCCGCCGCCGGCCAGGGCAGCATCCGGCGCAGCGCTGCCGCCAGGCCGACCCGCGCGAGGTCGGCCCGCCGTCGCGCCGTCGCCAGCTCGGGCCCGAGCCATTCGTCGACCCGGTCGAGCAGCGCGGCGTCGGCCACGTCCGGCCACGGCTCCCCGAGCGCGCCGCGCAGGAAGGCCAGCCGTTGCCGAAGCGCCGTCGCCTCGGCGCTCCACGGCAGCAGCGCGAGCCCCTCGCGGCGGAGCCCCTCCTGCAGGGCGGCGCGCACCAGCGCGGGGTCGGGTGCGTCCAGCCGGCGCTCGGCGAGCACGACCGCGCCGAGGCGCTCGACGCGTACGGCCTCGACGTCGCCGCCCGTCCAGGCCACGCGCTCCTCGGCCGCGAGCAGTCCCGGGGCGGCCTCCTGCGCCGTCGCCTCGTCGACGGGCACGGCCGCCCGCACGCGCGCCGCGGACCGCCCGGGCGCGCGGTCCGCGACCGCCACCGCGAGCCACTCCGCGCCGTGCAGGGCGGTGCCCGGGCCCAGCTCCACCGCCGTCCCGCCGGTCATGAGGTACGCCGTCCCGCCCGGCTCGCGCACGCGGGCCAGCCGCTCGGGGAAGGCCAGCCCGACGACCAGCCCGGCGGCCAGGTCCGGCGGCACGGGCGCGGGCGGGGCCGCGTCGGCGTCGACGAGGGCCTCGAGGCGGCGCGCCTCCTGCCGCCAAGCGGCGCTGTCGTCCCGGCTCGGCCCGGGCCGGCCGGCGCGCAGCCGCGAGAGGGCTGCGAGCAGGTCGTCGCCGTCCTGGCCACCCGGCTCGGCGAGCAGGGCCACGACCTCGGCGGCCGCCCGGCGGCCGACGAGCGGCGCGCCGTCGAGCAGGGCCCGGGCCAGCCGCGGGCCGGCGCCGACCGCGCCGAGGCGCCGCCCGCGCGGGGTCGCCCGGCCATGGGAGTCGATCGCGCCCAGCGCGCGCAGCGCCTCCAGCGCGCTCTCGAAGGCGCCGGCCGGCGGCTGGTCGAGCAGCGCCAGCCCGGCACCGCCGGGCGCGCCCCACCGGGCCAGCTCCAGCGCGAAGCCGGTCAGGTCCGCGCCCGCGACCTCCGGCTCGGGCTGCGCGGGGAGCCGGGCCTGGTCGGCCTCGCTCCAGCAGCGGTACGCCCGCCCCGGCGCCTCGCGCCCGGCCCGCCCGGCACGCTGCTCGGCCGCGGCGCGGGACGCGCGGACCGTCACCAGCGAGCCCAGCCCGCGTGCGGGGTCCAGGCGCGGCACCCGGGCCAGCCCGGAGTCCACGACGACGCGTACGCCGGGCACGGTCAGGCTGCTCTCGGCCACCGACGTGGCCAGCACGACGCGCCGCCGCGGCCCGGGCCGCAGCACCGCGTCCTGCTCCGCGGCGGGCAGCCGACCGTGCAACGCGACCACGTCCACCCCCGCGAGGGCGCCGAGCCGCCCGGCGACGGACCGGATCTCGGCGACCCCGGGCAGGAAGGCGAGGACGTCGCCCTCGTCCTCCGCGAGCGCGCGCAGGATGGTCGCCGCGACCGCGTCGAGCAGCCGGGGGTCGACGCGGAGCCCGTACGGCGGGGTCACCGGTGCCGGTGGCGGCGCCCACACGACCTCGATGGGGTGCAGCGCGCCGCGGGCGGTGACGACGGGCGCCGGCGGGCCGTCCCCGAGCACGCGGGCCAGCCGGCCGGCCTCCGCGGTGGCCGACGTCGCGAGCAGCAGCAGCTCCGGTCGCAGCGCGGCGCGCACGTCGATGCAGAAGGCCAGCGCGAGGTCGGTGTCGAGGTGGCGCTCGTGGCACTCGTCGAGCACCACGGCGTCCACCCCGGGCAGCTCGGGGTCGCGCTGCAGCCGCTGCACGAGCACGCCGGTCGTGACCACCTCGACCCGGGTCGCGGCCGAGGCCCGGCGGTCACCGCGGACCGTGTAGCCGACGCGCCCGCCCACCTGCTCACCGAGCAGCGACGCCATCCTCCGCGCGGCGGCACGCGCGGCGACCCGGCGGGGCTCGGCGACGACGACGCGGCCGGCGACCGCGTCGGCGAGCCAGAGCGGGACCAGCGTGGTCTTGCCGGTGCCGGGCGGCGCCACCAGCACGGCGGACCCGCCCTCCAGTGCCCGGGCCAGGCCGGCCAGCGCAGAGCGGACAGGGAGCGCGGACTGCGGCACGGCGCGCGGGTCGGGCAGCAGCCCTGCGGGGCCGTCGACGGGCCGCTCCGGGCCCCTCGTGCGGGTCACTCGGCCTCCTTCGTCCGCGCCCGGCACGCTACCGGGCGCGGGCCGGTCCGGCGGCCCCGCGGGCGGCGCGAGCTGGCGTGGGCGCGTGAGCAGGCCCCTGATGCGCCTCGAGGGCGTCAGCGCCGCTTCGGCGAGCGCCTCGCGCTGGACGCCGTCGGCCTGGAGCTGGAGGCCGGCGGCTGCATCCCCATCCTTGCCGACAACGGGCCGGGCAGGCGTCCCTCGTCCCGGGACCGCCTACGCCGGCGCGAGCTGCCCCGGGGTGCAGCCCCTCTGCGGCCAGGGCACGCACCTCGTCCACCAGCCACGGCTCGCGCTCGACGTCCTCGCCCTGGAACCGCGGCGCGTTGCGGCCGGACGCGCGGCGGCGCGCCGCCGGCGCCGGGGAGATGGCCCATTCGTCGCAATTGCGGCAAGGATGCCGTCCGGCACTCCGCCACCGTCGTCGGGAGGTCTGCATGTCCGTGATGTCTCCGTCCCCCACGCCGTCGCCCACCAGGCAGCGACGGGGCGTACGCGCCCGCCTCGCGCTGCTGGCCGGCGCGGCCCTGTCCGCGGCCACGCTGGCCGGCCCGCCCGCTGCCGCCGCCGGCCCGGTCGGGCTCACCCCGTCCGCCGTCACGGCGACGCAGGGACAGGCCTTCTCCGCCGCACTGGCGACGGCCACGACCCCCGGCATCGACCGGTCGGCGCTCAGTGCCGTCATCGACTGGGGCGACGGGACCACCTCGCCCGGTGTCCTGGCCGGCCCCCCCGATGCGTGGGGCGTCTTCGGCAGGCACTCCTACGCCGCGAGCGGGGTCTTCCGGGCGAGCGTCCGGCTCTCCGGGCCGGAGGGCGCGACCGCCGTCACCACGACCGAGGTCACGGTCCGCTCCGGCGCGGCTGCCCGCTGGGCCACCGTCTGGGCCGACGACTTCAACGGCCCCGACGGCCAGCTCCCGTCGTCGGCGAACTGGCTCTTCGACATCGGCACGCAGTACCCGGGCGGCCCTCCCCAGTGGGGCACCGGGGAGATCGAGACGATGACCGACGACCCCGCCAACGTCAGCACCGACGGGCGGGGCAACCTGCGCATCACGCCGATCCGCGGCGCCACCGGGCAGTGGACGTCCGCCCGCATCGAGACCAGGCGCAGCGACTTCGAGCCTCCGGCAGGAGGCGTGCTGCGCATGGAGGGGCGCATCCGGCTGCCCGACGTGAGCGGCCCGGCGGCGCAGGGCATCTGGCCGGCGTTCTGGTCGCTCGGCGCGCCCTTCCGCGGCACGCTCGCCTGGCCGCGCGTCGGCGAGATCGACATCCTGGAGAACGTCAACGGGGCGAACCAGGTGTGGGGCACGCTGCACTGCGGGGTCGCGCCGGGCGGGCCGTGCAACGAGTTCGACGGGCTCAGCGGCACCCGGCCCATGGGCCAGCCGAGCCTGCAGTCGGCCTTCCACACCTACGCGGTCGAGTGGGACCGCAGCGGGACGCTGGAGGAGCTGCGCTGGTACGTCGACGGCATCCAGTACTTCAGCGTCCGTCAGGACCAGCTGCCGGCACAGACGTGGCAGGACGCCTTCAGCCACGGCTACTTCCTGATCCTGAACGTGGCCATCGGCGGCGGGTGGCCCGGCCTCCCGACGGCGGCCACGGCCTCGGGGGTCCCCATGGTCGTCGACTACGTCGCGGTCTACCGGCGGCCCGCCGCCTGAGCGACACCCCGGTCGACGGGCTGGCGACAGGCCGGCCGCAGCGTCCGCCCCACCAGGGGAGGACGGCTTACGGAACCCGGCTTCAGTTCGCAGACGAGAGGGCGCGGCCCGTCCGGGCCGCGCCCTCTCGTCGTCCGCGTCAGCCCAGCGTGACGTACGGCAGGGTCGCCGGCACCCCGTCCGACCACGACAGCGCCGAGGCCTGCGTCACCCCCGGCGGCGTGAGGATGTCGAGCACGTTCGGGTCACGCGTGTCGGTGTCCCTGGCGGCGCCGGCGTCCGTCCACACGCCGGCCCCACCTCCGAACCGGTGGTCGTGGATCCACGACATGCCCGTCCCGGCCGTCGACTGCCAGTAGTCCAGCGCGTAGACGGGGCGGATGTTGCCCGCCCCCTCCCCCGCGTCCGCCCGGCTCATGATCGCGACGGCGTACGACGCCGAGGCCAGGCCGGCTGCGCCGAACGCGCTCTTCGGGATCGACACGGCGATCTGTCGCGTCACCGGCAGCGCCTGCAGCGAGCCGGTGGCCACCACGCCGCCGGCGGCGTTCTGCACCGTCGGCGTCGAGAAGCCCTCGCCCGTGACGACGACGTCGTATGGTGCGGCGAGCCGGGCGTTGGTGCCGGTCAGGGCCGGCACCGCCCCCGCCCCCGTGCCCGTCCGGACGTAGACGTTCAGCCGCTGCACCGAGATCGAGTTGCCGCCCCAGGGATTGCGGATGTCGCCCCGGATGGTGGTGACGAAGTTGTAGCTCGTGCCGTCGTCGAAGACGGCGAACCGGGTGATGTCGAACGCCCCGGCGTTGTAGGCGGCGTCCGCGGGATAGACGTACGTCCCCGGCCCGTTGTCGTCACCGCTCGGGTCGTCGACTCCCCCCAGCGGGGTGCCGAAGTTGTTCGACGTGACGTTGCGGGTGACGATCGAGGTCCCGCCGTTCGCCGCCACGGCCACCACCGTGATGGCGTTCGCGCCGCGGACGACCGGGGCCGCGTAGGAGAACGAGCCGTCGACGACCGGCACCGGGGTGGTGGTCGTGCCGATGTTGACGAAGACCGATGTCGCGTCCGTGGTCCCGGTGACGGTCACCGTCGGACGGTCCGTGACGGAGCTCTCGACGGGCGAGGTCAGCGACAGCGTGGGGCCGGCCGGCACCGCCCCGCGGGCGTACCGGTCCGCGACGACCGACGGCGTCTCGACGGGCCGGCCGGCGTCGATCGAGAGCGCGAGCCGGACGTACTGCGCCATCGACCACGCGAGCGGCGTGGCGGAGCCGGTGCCCTCCCCGAACCGGTGGCCGTACGCGGTCGCCTCAGGCCGGTCCCACACCTGCTCGGGGATCAGGTAGCCCTCGTTCGCGGCGGCCGCCATCGTGCGCAGGTGGGAGTCGGCGGGCCGCCCCGCGGCCAGCTCGTACTCGCCGCGCTCACCGGACAGCAGGGGCCACAGCCGCCCGACGCCCTCACCGGTGTAGGGCGAGCCGTCGGCCTTCTCGCCGTAGCCGTCGTGGTTGTAGCGGTACCACATCGCGCCGTTCGGGGTCTGGACGCGGATCGTGGAGTCGACCTCGGGCAGGGACGAGGTGACGTAGGGGTCGTTCCACGGCTTGACCCCGAGGCGGACCAGCTCGAGGAACCCGGCGTCGACGACCTCGCGCTCGTCCCAGGTCCCGCCCCCGTTGTTGATCGAGAGGGCGGCGCCGTCGTCGGGGTTGCCGTTGTCGTCGATGCGCTCGTAGTAGCGGCCGTCACCCAGCGGCCCGGTGGTCGTGTAGGTCCACGACTCCACCTTGCGCTGCCACTCGTCGGCCACGGCGGTGTAGAGGACGGCCGACGTCCCGTCCCCGTTGGCCCGGGCGATGTCCGCGGCGGCGACCAGCCCGGCGATCTCGGCGGCGATGGTGCTCGGGGACCAGCCGCCCTCCTCCTCCCACCGCTCCTGCGGCGTGGACGGGCCCCGGCCGACGAGGAAGTCGGCAGACCGCTTCACATGTCCCCACGAGTCGGCATCGGTCCGCCCGAGCTGCCAGGCCAGCACGATCGGGAAGGCCACCTCGTCGAGCTGCAGGCTCTGCCAGTACGGCGTCCCGTCGAGCAGGGTGTTCTGGGGGAACGACCCGTCGGGCCGCTGCTGGACGTCGAACAGGTAGTCCAGGGAGCGGTTCGCCGCTGCGACGTCGCCGGCGGCGAGCTGCGCCGTCGCCACCTGGTAGAGGTCGCGCGCCCACACCAGGTGGTAGCCGCCGACCCCGGCCTCGTTCGCGTTCTGGGCCTCGCCCCACGGGACCGTGAGGGACGCGATGTTGGCGCCCCGGTACGTCTTGTCCTCGTGCGCCTTGAGCTGCATGGCAGCCACGCGGTACTGCGTGTAGAGCTCGTGGTCCCGGCGGACGCTCTTCGGCGCCTTCGCCAGCGAGCCCAGGTAGTCGTGCCAGCCGTCGGAGTACGCCCGGCGGATGTCCCAGAAGCCGGTCGCCTGGCTGGCCCGGGCGGTGGCGAGGGCCTCGCCGGACGTCGCCCCGAACCCGAGGGCGAGGGCCGCCGTGGACGTGCGCGCCGTCCCGCCGAGCTGCAGGCGGGCGACCTGGACGACGTTGCCGTCGGTGGCCTCGCCGTAGGCGTCGTCGAGGTCGAAGTCAGCGCGAAGGTCCTCCCAGCCGTCGCTCGAGGTGCCGACGTAGCCGTTGGACGTGGCGAGGAACGGCTTGTCCGCGACGAGCGCGCTGGCCACCTCGTCGGCACCGCCGGAGTCCTCGGCGAGCAGGGCTCCGCCGGAGGTCCAGGCCCGGTCGTGGCGGCCGGAGTTGGCGAGCGCGGGATCGAAGCGGGCGTACACCTGGTAGCGGCCGCCGTCCAGCGACCGGAACTCCACGTTGACCATCACCGTCGAGCGCGCCGGGTCGGTCACGTAGGTCTTGGTGATCGCGTAGCGGCCGTCCTTGTCCGTGTTGACCTGGCGGTAGACCAGGCCGCGGTCGTCGGCCAGCCCGGTCACGTGGTCGGTCGCCGTGGCCTCGCTCTCGGCGAAGGTGCGGCCGTCGGTGACGATCAGCTCCAGCGAGCGCGAGTCCGCGACGTCGACGCGCGGGTAGTAGACCTCGGTCAGCACGCCGTCGGCGAGCGTGTACCAGACCTTCGACGCGAGGGTGGTGGACGTGCCGACGCCGGTCTTGGCGCCGGTCGTCCAGGTGGCGTCCGCCCCGGGGGCTCCGGGGGCGGTGCCGGTCGCCGCCGACGCAGGGGCGGCGTACGCGGCCAGCAGCGACGCGGCCAGGCCTGCGGCGGCTACCGCGGCGGTCGACGTGCGGGGATGCTTCGTCGTCATCTCGACCTCGGGACGCAGGGATCGGGCTCCGGCATGGTGCGCGCCGTGAGCAGGTCGGACAAGTCCGGAAGGCCGGTGCAGGGCGGGCTGATGCGAAGCCGTGACCTGCGCCGGGACCGACGCCGCGGCGGTCTCCGGCGAGGACCTGCCGAGCTGCTGCACGCCGCGTCGTCACCGCCGTCGAGGTGGCAGCCGCCGTGTCCGGCGTGTGGAAGGGCCGCCCGCGACCTCGTGCACCGTACGGCGTATCGTGACCGGCACCACGGTGCCCGGCTGGGCTCCCGCCGGTCCCTACACTGGGCCGCGGTGTGCCGGGAAGTCTGGTCGGCGACGTCCTTGTCGTCCCCGCAGCATGAGGAGCCCTCGTGGCCCAGTCGCACTCGTCCCGTCGCCTGCTCGGCCGTGGCTCCTGGCCCGAGGCGTCCCGCATCGCCGAGATCCTGCGCAAGGAGACCATCGGCGGCGCGCTCCTGCTGGCCGGCGCCGCGCTCGCCCTGGTCTGGGCCAACTCCCCTTGGTCCGAGGCGTACGAGGACCTGCGCGACACCAGGGTCGGCCCGTCCTCGCTCCACCTGGACCTGAGCCTGGGGACCTGGGCGGCCGACGGCCTGCTGGCCATCTTCTTCTTCGTCGCGGGCCTCGAGCTCAAGCGCGAGTTCGTCGCCGGTGACCTGCGCGACCCGCGGCGGGCCGCGGTCCCGGTCGCCGCCGCGGTCGGCGGCGTGCTCGTCCCAGCGCTCATCTACACCGTGGTCGCGGCGGGCGCCGGCGACGGCGCGGCCAAGGGCTGGGCGATCCCGACGGCGACGGACATCGCGTTCGCGCTCGCCGTGCTCGCCGTCATCGGCCGTCACCTGCCGTCGGCGCTGCGCACGTTCCTGCTGACGCTCGCGGTGGTCGACGACCTGATCGCCATCACGATCATCGCGCTCTTCTACACCTCCGACCTCGAGGTCGGCCCGCTGCTGCTGGCTCTCGTGCCGCTGGCCGCGTTCACCCTGCTCGTGCAGCGTCGGGTCCGCTCCTGGTGGCTGCTGCTGCCGCTCGCGGCGGTCACCTGGGTCCTGGTACACGAGTCCGGGGTGCACGCGACCGTGGCCGGGGTGCTCCTCGGCTTCGCCGTGCCGGTCGTCCGCAGCGCGCAGGCGGGCGGGCCGGAGGCCGGGCCGGGGCTGGCCGAGCACTTCGAGCACCGGTTCCGCCCGTTGTCCGCGGGCGTCGCCGTCCCCGTGTTCGCCTTCTTCGCGGCCGGCGTGACGGTCGGGGGCCTGTCGGGGCTCGGCGACTCCCTCAGCGACCGGGTCGCGCTCGGCATCGTGCTCGGCCTGGTCGTCGGCAAGACGGTCGGCATCACGCTCGCCACCTGGCTGGTCGCGCGGTTCACCCGCGCCGACCTGGACTCCGAGCTCTCCTGGCTCGACGTCGTCGGGCTGGCGATCCTCGGGGGCATCGGCTTCACGGTGTCGCTGCTCATCGGGGAGCTGGCGTTCGGGCTCGGCAGCGAGCGCGACGAGCACGTCAAGGTGGCGGTCCTGACCGGCTCCCTGCTCGCCGCGGCGATCGCGGCCGTCGTGCTGCGGCTGCGCAGCCGCGCGCACGCGTCCATCTGCGCCGCGGAGGAGGTCGACGCCGACGCCGACGGTGTGCCGGACGTCTACCAGTCGACCGAGCGCTGACGGTGGCGCGCCGGGGCGAGCATCCACGGGGGTCGCCTGCCGCACGGCGACTCCTGCTGGCCGGCCCCGCCTCGCCGCTGACAGCCCAGCGGCCGGAGGAATGCTCGGCCCGCAGTGGCCGTTGCCGCCCACGACAGCAACGTCGAGACCATGGAGACGGCATGAGCACGGTCGACCTGACCGCCCAGACCTTCGAGTCCACCGTGAGCGAGTCGGACATCGTGCTCGTGGACTTCTGGGCCAGCTGGTGCGGCCCCTGCCGCTCGTTCGCCCCGGTGTACGAGAAGGCGTCGGAGAAGCACCAGGACATCGTGTTCGGCAAGATCGACACCGAGGCCGAGCAGGCGCTGGCCGGCGCCGCTCAGATCACCTCGATCCCGACGCTGATGGCGTTCCGCGAGGGCGTGCTGGTCTTCCGTCAGCCGGGTGCGCTGCCGGCGCCGGCGCTCGAGCAGGTGATCGATGCGGTGCGCGCGCTCGACATGGACGACGTCCGTCAGCAGATCGCCGCGCAGCAGGGCTGAGCAGGGCTCCCAGCCCGCACTGACGACGCCGGCTCCGACGACGGGGACCGGCGGGCTCGCCGGTCCCGTCGCCGTGCCGTGAAGGCTAGCCCCCAAGCTCCCGGTCCTCGGACTCCTGCAGCCAGCCCATGATCATGTCGGCGTTGCTGAGCAGCATGGCCTTGGACGCGGAGAAGCCGCGCACCTGGTTGCCGACCTTGGCGACGAACTGGCCGAGGTAGCCCATCGCGGACTCCTCGTGGCCGTCCTGGTAGCGGCTGATGGCCCGGTCGAGGCGGTCCTGCAGCCCCGCGCCCACGCTCGCGGTGAGCTGTCGGTTGAGCACCATCCGACCGACCAGTGCGTGCATCTCGTCCAGCCAGGTCAGCGTGCGGGTCTCGAACATCCCCAGGTAGCTGCGCCGGGAGGCGCCGAACACCCCGCCCAGCTCCGCCGGTGTGTTGGGGGCGTTGTCCTGCTCCCACAGCGGGTGGTTCTCGTAGCGGGCACCGACCTTGGCGAAGAACGACCGAAAGTCGATCGTCCCGGCGCCGAACTCGCTCGGTGTGAACGAGTTGCCGCTCGCGGGGTCGGCGTTCGGCGTCCCGTCCTTGGCGTGGAACAGCCGGTAGCGCTCGGGGTTGGCGGCGACCCAGTTCGCGGGGTCGAAGCCGAACGCTCCGTTCGGCAGCGGCAGGCCGTTCGTGCCCCCGGGCTGCGCGTACTTGCGCGCACCGCCGTACGCCCAGAGGATGTCCATCTCGAGGAAGACGTTCCTGCTCCAGTCGATGCGGTTGATGAACGGCGTGTAGCGCCGCACGTTCGGCTGGTCCGCGGTGAAGGCGAACTCGTTGGCGTGGTTGTGCTGGTAGATCCGCAGACCGTACGTCGCGGCCACGTCAGCGGCGGCGTTGAAGCGGTCGGCGCCGGCCTGGATCTCGGCGACCGTCTGCCCGGGGATGTCGTTGGCGGTGCCGATGTAGGGCATGCCCAGCTGCACCGCGATCTCGTACTGCTGCTCGCGGACGCCGGCGTTGAGCAGGTTGTTGAGGCTGATGTGGGAGCCGATGGCCTTGAGCCCGTTGTCGTCCAGCAACTGGCGCAGCTGCGGGATCGTGATGCCGGGGGACGCGGGCGAGGTGTAGCCCGCGAACTCCACCTCCTTGTAGCCCTGCTGCGCCAGCGTCTCGAACACGACTGCGAAGCCCAACGAGCTGATCGCGTTGCGCACGCTGAACAGCTGCAACCCGAGGCTCGGCGACGGGGTGTCCTTGGCGGCCACGGCCATCGCCGCCCCGGCGCGCCCGGCGAGCGGCCCTGCCATCGACAGCCCCGCGACGCCGATCGCCGCCCCGCCGGCGGTGCCCAGGAAGCCGCGCCGACTGATGTTCTGACCCATCCCATAGCTCCTTTGCCACTGGACAAGCACTGACCGGGCCAGAGTTCTCCTCCCCGTGACGCACGACAAGGCTTCGCCACGAGCTCTTTCGCCCACTAGGCACCATGAACCCACCGGAGCCGCCGGTAGCAGCGGCCCAAAACGATCCCGTCGTCGGCAACCGCCCACGCGGCCGACGAGGCCGGGGGAACGCGAACGGGCCCCGGCGCGGTGCGCGCCGGGGCCCGTCAGGAGGAACGTCCCGCCGGCGAGCGGCGGGCAGGCGTCAGACGACGCCGTTCTCCTTGTCCTCGGACTGCTGCAGCCAGTCGAGGATGATCTGCGCGTCGCCCATGAGGACGGCCTTGGCGTCGGCGTCGCCCTTCACCTGGTTGTTGACCTTCGCGATGAACTGGCCGAGGTAGCCGATCGCCGACTCCTCGTGCCCGCCCTCGTAGCGCTTGATCGCGTTGTTCACGCGGCCGAGCAGGTCGTCCCCGACAGCGGCCTTGACGCGGCCGTCCGCGACCAGGCGCGCGACCAGGGCGGCGAGCTCGTCGAGCCACGTGAGCGTCCGGGTGGCGAACATCGCGTCGAAGCTGCGCTCCGCGGCGCCCATGGCGCCACCGAGGACGGCCGGGGTGCTGGGCGCGTTGTCGTGCTCCCACAGCGGGTGGTGCTCGGTCTTCGCGCCGACCTTCTTGAAGAAGGAGCGGAAGTCGATCGTGCCGGCGCCGAACTCGGCGGGCGTGTAGGAGTTGCCCTGCGCGGGGTCCGTGTTGGGCAGGCCGTCCTTGGTGTGGAACAGGACGTAGCGCTCGGGGTTGGCGGCGACCCAGTCGGCCGGGTCGAAGCCGAACGCCCCGCCGGGCAGCGGGACGCCGCGGTTGTTGCTGCCGCCGGGGACCGCGTACTTGCGGGCGCCGCCGTACGCCCACAGGATGTCCATCTCGAGGAACGCGCCCGCAGCCCAGCCGCCCGCGGCCTGCACGGCCTCGATGAAGATTTCGTAGCGGCGGCGGCTCGGGGCGTCGTCGGTGAACATGAACTCGTTGGCGTGGTTGTGCTGGTAGATGCGCAGCCCGTAGGTCGCGGCCTTCACCTGAGCCGCGGCGAACAGCGCGGCCCCGGCCTGGATGGCCGCCACCGTGGTGCCGGGGAAGTCGTTGGCGGTGCCGATGAACGGCATGCCGAGCTCGACGGCCCGCTCGAACTCGAGCGTGTTGAGCGAGGGGTTGGTGAGGTTGTTCCAGCTGATGTGCGAGCCGATGGCCTTGAGGCCGTTGCCGTCCAGCAGGCCCTTGATCTGCGCGGTGGTGATCGCGCCGACGTTGCCCTGGGTGTAACCGGCGAACTCGACCTCGTTGAAGCCGATGCGGGCCAGCTCCTCGAAGGTGGCGGCGAAGCCGACCGCGCCGGTGCCGCTGATGAGGTTGCGGACGCTGTACAGCTGCAGGCCGATGCTCTGCGAGGGCGTGTTGAGCTTCGAGACGCTCATGGCGGCGTTGGCCGTGCCCGCGCCGAGGAGCGGGGTGGCCGCGACGCCGATGGCGGAAGCCCCGGCCAGGCCGAGGAAGTTCCGGCGGTTGAGCTTGCTCATTGCGTTTCTCCTAATTCCACCGGGCCGAGCGGGTCCGGGAGGGTGGCGAACCGGGGGGCCGGCCCGACGGCGTGGAGCCGTCGGGCCGGCCGGGAATGCGGTGGTGCTGGTGGTTCTGGAGGACGTGCAGGTGGAGCAGTGGGCCGAGGTCAGCCCTCGAGGGACGCGATGAGCGCCCGGGCGTCGCGGACGAGGACGTCGTGCGCAGCCTTCTGCTTGACCTGGCTGTCGGCCCGCTTGATGAACTGCTCGAGGTAGCTGATCGCCGAGGAGAGCTGGCCACGCTCGGCGCGGGTCTCCGCGGCCTCGAGCCGGTCGCGCAGGCTGGCCGCCGCGCTCGCCGAGATCGTCTTAGCAGCCGCGTAGCGCCCGATCAGGGCGTCGATGCTGTCGAAGGAGACCGTGGTCGTGAACGCTAGCGTCTCGACCTTGGTGTTGCCGGCCACGTCCTTGACGGTGAACACGATCGTGTGAGCACCGAGGGACAGGGCCGACAGGTCGATCGGCTGGGCCGCGCCGTAGCTCTTGCCGTCCACGGTGACGCCGGAGACGCTGAGGAAGCCGGAGCCGCCGGTGTCGGTGGCGCTGGGCACCAGGTAGGCCGAGTTCGCGATCGAGCCGTTGACGACGCCGGGCAGCGTGCCCGTCGGCGCGGTGCGGTCGATGCGGACCTGGACGTTGCCGACGGCGGAGACGTTGCCGCCGTTGTCGGTCGCCCGGTAGCAGACGAAGGTCGTGCCCTCGGCGCTGATGACGACGTTGCCGTTGTTCGGGACGTTGGTCCACGTGGCGCCGGCAGCCGTGCACTGGTTGGCGGCGGTGACGGTGCGGTACTGACGCGACGCGACGGCGCCGTTGTCGGTGGCCGCGATGGTGACCGTGACGTTGCCGGAGGTCCACCAGCCGTTGGCGCCGTTGGCCGCGGGCGAGGTGGTCGCCGTGACCGTCGGGGCCGTGACGTCGTTGAGGCCGTTGCCGAGGAACTCGATCTGGTCGACGTCCACGCCGCCGGTCGAGGTGACGAAGAGCTTGCCCGAGCCGGTCGGCAGCGAGGTGCCGGTGAGCGCGAGGTTGACCGTCTTCCAGCCCTCACCCGCCCCGAACGCGGCGGTCGCGAACGGAGCCGCGTCCACCGAGCCCCAGCGGAACGCGAGCGTGCCCTGGCCGGAGCCCTTGACCTGCGCGCCGGTGATGCCGGAGAAGTTCACCGGGTCCCAGCCGATGAAGTCACCGGCGTCGAAGGAGGTGACCTTGTTGAAGCCGGCCGCGTTGGCGTCCGCCGTGACCTGGACGCCGGACTGCGCGTCGAACCACTCGGCCTGCTGGTTCTTGTCGTTGAGGATGACCTCGGCCTCACCGGACGCCGCCGGGACGCCGTTGGCGCCCGCGTCGGTGTAGGTGAAGAGCATGACGCCGTAGATGTTCTCCGTCGGGCCGTGCTCGGGAGCGTCGGCCGGGGTCGCCCAGGCGCCGGCGCAGCCGGTCGCCGTGGTCAGCGGGTGGGCGTGCGTGTTGTGGCCGAGGCCGTAGATGACCGACACGCGCGAGCACACCGTGTTGGTGCCCTCTTCGGCGTCGTTCGTCGTGACCGACCACGGGACGGCCTTGCCCCAGTTGAAGAACCCGCCGTTCGGCGTCGAGACCGAGATCGTCGGGGCCTGGTTGCCGACCGAGACGCGGCGCGAGGTGACGGCGGTCTTGCCCGACGCGTCGGCCACCCGGAGTCGGGCGGTGTACGCGCCGAGGGTGTTGTACGTGTACGACGCGGTCACGCCGGTGGCGTCGAAGACGCCGTCGTTGTTGAAGTCCCACTCGTAGGTGAGGGCGGCGCCCTCCGGGTCGAGCGAGCGGCCCGCGTCGAAGGCGACCGTCAGCGGAGCGGAGCTGCTGGAGCTCGGCGTGGCGGTGAACTGGGCCTGCGGCGTCTTGTTGCCCGGCGCCCAGTCGACGCGGTAGAGGCCGGCGTCGGGGTTCTGGCGGAAGAAGCCGTCGCCGTACTCGAGGACGTAGAGCGAGCCGTCGGGGCCGAACTCCATGTCCATCACGTTGTCCCAGCGCGGGGACGCGGTGGAGGTGACCTTGCCGTTCGGGAAGAAGTTCTCCAGCTTGGTGACGGTCTTCGCCGGGCTGGCGTAGTCGACCGTCAGCGCGGCGACGTAGTCCTGGGAGAACTCGGCCATGAAGGCCTTGTTGTCCCAGTGGGCCGGGAACTTCGTCTGCGACGGGTTGGCCGCGTCGTAGTGGTAGATCGGGCCGCCCATCGGCGCCTGGCCGGAGGAGTCCGGCGTACGGAAGGCGGTGAGCTCGGGCCACGGCTGGTCGGTGTCGCGGTCGCCGTACCACAGCTGCGGCGCGGTGGCCGGCGGCACCGTCGGGAGGCCGGTGTTCAGCGGCGAGTTGTTCTTGGCGCCGGCGGCGCAGTCGAAGAACTCACCGGGGGTGTTCGTCGCGTAGTTGTACTCGTTGTAGTTCGCGTTCGGGCCGTGGCAGTACGGCCAGCCGCCGTTGAGCGGCGTGTCCAGCGAGGTGATCTGCCACTCGACGTAGCCCATCGGGCCACGGTTCGCGATGGCGGTGCCCGAGTCGGGCCCGTAGTCGCCCCAGGAGACCGTGTTGGTCTTCTCGTCGACCTCCATGCGGAACGGGTTGCGCAGGCCCATCACGAAGATCTCGGGACGGGTCCTGGCGGTGCCGGGCGCGAAGAGGTTGCCGGCGGGGACGGTGTAGCTGCCGTCCTCGGCGACCTTGATGCGCAGGATCTTGCCGCGCAGGTCGTTGGTGTTGCCCGCGCCGCGCCGGTCGTCGTGACCCGGGTTGCTCGTCGGGGTCGAGATGTTCGGCGCCATGCCGCTGGCGCCCGGAGCGCTGGCGGGGGTGTTGTCACCGGTGGAGAGGTAGAGGTTGCCCGCGGCGTCCCAGTCGATGTCGCCGGCGACGTGGCAGCACTGCCCGCGCTGCTGCTCGACCTTGATGATGACCTGCTCGGTCGTCAGGTCGAGGGCCTGGGTGGCGTCGTTCCACTTGAACCGCGACAGCTGGTTGTAGCCGAGCCACTGGTTCCAGTACGAGTTGTCCGCGCCCGCGGGACGGTCGTTGGGAGCGCTCCCCGCCGGCGTCGTCGTCGGGTACGGCGCGCCGTTCTGCGCCGTCCCGCTCATCACGCGCGGTGCGTAGTAGAGGTAGACCCACTTGTTCGTGGCGAAGTTGGGGTCCAGGGCGACCGTCTGCAGGCCGTCCTCGGAGTTGCCGTAGACGTCGATCTTGTTGATGATCCGCGTCACGCCGGTGGACGGGTCCGTCAGCCGCACATCACCGTTGCGCGCGGTGTGCAGGATGCGCGAGTCGGACATGACGGCCATGTCGATCGGCTCGCCGGTGTCCTTGGTGATCGTGATCTTCTCGTAGTTGTTCGGGTCCAACGGGTCCGGGTCCGCGGCCGAAGCCACGGGCGCCACCGCGGCCACCAGGGCTGCCGCCGGAAGGGCGACCGCCAGGGGCACGGAGAGCAGACGAAGCCGACTTCGCTTCATTGCGTGGGAACTCCTCGCTGCTGATGGGACGGATCTGCCCGACGGCGAGCTGCTGCTCACCGACGGGCGGGCCGACGGGCGGGACCGCGAGGGGCGGGCGCCGGTCGGGCGGGAAAGCGCACGGGCTGGACAGCTCAACCCCGGCAGTGGAGCCGGCGCCGGTCGGCGACGCCGAGCAGCGCGGCGGACGGACCCGGGATGAGGGGTTTCGCCCGTTGCTCAGGGACAGCGCCGTCCATGAAACGGGAACGTAATGAGGCCAGATGGTGTCGTCAAGCAGAAGTATCTGAAATTTGAATCGTTACTTCGTCGTGACCAAGCACAACTTGCGGCGGCGAAACCCCCGCTTCCGGACGCGAACCGCGAAGTTACAACGGCATGACAGCCCGCGCTGGCGATCGGACGAGGATCAGCCGTCCGAGCGCCGGGCGCACCGCAGCTGTGCTGCCGCCTCGTGCAGCCGTCGGCGCAGAGCGTCGACGACCGGCCCCGCCTCCGTCCTGGTCGTGACCGACACCGGGTAGCCGAGCTCGCTCCCGCCGTCGACGACGGGCGCCCAGCGGAAGCCCTCCCGCTCGGCGAGGCGGGCGAACGGCGCGGTCATGTCCGAGCCGAGCACCACCGTGCCCGCACCGTGCCGTGCGAACTCCTCCAGCGCGCCTTCGTCGGCGGACTCGAGCACGACGTGCGGAGTTACGCTGCCTCGTTCAGCGAATGCTGTTTCAAGTATTTGCCTTCCCCGGACGCCCCATGGGGGCAGCAGGAGCCGGCGGCCGGCCAATGCCGCGACCTCGACGCTGACAGCGTCGTCACCCGGCGGCAGCAGCGCCTCCAGGCGGGCCGTGAACAGCCGCTCCGTCCGCAGCCCGGGGTTGTCCGCAACGCGCGCCGGCGAGCCGACGACGATGTCCAGGAGCCCGTCCTCGACCTGCCGCAGGGCTCGCTCCTCGCCCGGCCGTCGACCGCCCTCGTCCTCGGCGAGCAGCAGCAGCTCGACGTTCTCGGGCATGCCGGCGGCCCGCCAGGCAGGCGCGACCAGGCCCGCGTGCTGGGGATGGAACGCGAGGACGTGGAGCGAGCTGCCCAGCCGGGCCAACGCCTCGGCCTGGGCGAGGATCGCGCCGGCCGCGGCGTACACGCGGCGGCCGTGCACGGTGGGGACCACCAGGCGGCCGTCCTGCCCGCCACGGCTCAGCAGCGAGGTGCCGCCCGTGACGTCCGTGAGCTCGGAGAGGTTCTGCCGCACGGCCACCTCGCTGAGCGCCAGCTCGCGCGCGGCCGCCCGGATCGACTGCCGCTCCACCACCGTCACGTAGACGCGGAGGCGGTTGGGGGTGAGGCGGGAGACGTCCCAGGAGCTCCCGGCACCAGGTGAGCTGGGCGGAGCCGGCGAGAGGGGCGAGCGTGCCGCGTCCGCGGGGTTCCTCGAGCTCACCGGCGGCGCCCCCGCCGACAGGGACGCTGCCTGCTCCCGGGCCGGCGCTCGCGCATGTCCGCTCGTTCCTCCTGCACGAGTCGCCCCTCCCTGGCGACCCCCACGCCGAGTCCGCCCGATGGGCGTCTGCGCAGGCTAGGCGCGCCTCCGGCACCCGTCAATCAGCGTGCAGGGTGACGACGTCCACGTCGGACCCGACACCCACGTGCTCGACCAGGAGCACTGCGGTGTCGTCGCCGCGTGCCCCGTTGCTGTGTGCGTCCACGGCGTCGAGCAGGGCGTCCAGCGCGTCCTCCCGCGAACGGCGCGCGCCGATCCGGCGCACCGCCTGCTCCAGGTCGAAGAACCGCCCGGAGGAGTCCCGGGCCTCGACGAGCCCGTCGGTGAACAGCAGCAGCCGCTCCCCCGGTGCCAGCGCGACCTCCTCGCCGACCGGCGCGGTCACGAGCCCGAGCGGGGGCTGCGGAGGGTGGGGCTCCAGCACCCGCACCTCCCCCGTGGACGTCAGGCGCAGGGGCGCTGGGTGGCCACAGTTGACCAGCCACCCGCGCCCCTCGTCGTCGAGCTCCACGAGGACGGCCGTGACGAAGTCCTCGATCGCCATCGAGCGGGCGGTGCTGTCGCTGACGATGCGCGCCACCCGGGCCAGGTCCGACCCTGCGGTGAAGACGGCCTCCCGGAAGCTGCCGAGCACGGCGCTGGCCAGGCGTACGGCGTCGAGCCCCTTGCCCCGGACGTCCCCCACGATCAGCCGGACGCCGTACGGCGTGGCGAGCACGTCGTAGAAGTCGCCCCCGACGCTGGCCGAGGCCGTCGCGGACCGGTAGCGCGCCGCGAACCGGAGCGCCCCGGAGCGCTCCGGAGGGGGGCGCAGGATCGCGGCCTGGGCGGCTTCTGCGATGTCGGTGATCTCGCGCAGGCGCCGGTCGTTGAGCTGGCGGACGGTCGCGGCCAGCGCGGCGGTGAACGTCGCGGCGACGACGAAGCCGAGCCGGCCGGCCTGCCCGCTGCTGCTCGCGGTCCGCTGCGCCTCGTAGAACGCCTGGCTCGACAGGAGGGTGGCCAGGCCGACGGCGAGCACGTCGACGGGGGCCGCGAAGATCGCGGTGACGAACGGCGCCACGGTGAGGACGCCGAGGTACTGCAGCCCCGGCCCCTGCACGACGTCGGCCCCGATGACGACGGCGACGGCCGCGAGGCCGGCCGCCAGGCCCTGGATGCGCGGCCCCCGTGCCTGCCTCGACACCCTGCCGGTCAGCAGTCGAGTCGCTCGTCTGGCGAGTGTCAGCGAGGCCTCCGGCGCCGGGCGGATAACGCACCCATTATGCAAGCTCACGCGGTGTCACGGTGATCATGGAGTGAGGGGCCGGTTGGCGCGCACCGGGACACAACAGGCAGGGTGGGCGAATGCTGGAGATCCTCGGGTTGCAGAAGAGATACGGCGACAAGAAGGCGCTGGACGGGCTGTCGTTCACGGTCCGGCCAGGAGAGGTGTTCGGCTTCGTCGGGCAGAACGGCGCGGGCAAGACCACCACGATGCGGATCGTGCTGGGCGTCCTCGCCGCGGACTCCGGCGAGGTCCGCTGGCAGGGACGGCCCATGGACGCGGCCGCCCGCCGCCGCACCGGCTACATGCCGGAGGAGCGGGGGCTCTACCCCAAGATGCGGGTCCGTGACCAGCTGGTCTACCTGGCCCGGCTGCACGGCCTTCCCGCCGGGCGCGCCGAGGCCTCGGCCGACACGCTGCTCGAGCAGCTGGGCAT
>NZ_JAANNO010000020.1 GCF_011250645.1 Motilibacter aurantiacus | reverse complement strand
ACCCCCACAAGGGGTCCCGGGGGCACAGGCATTTCTGCGTCTCGCCGACAGGCGACCCGTTCGCCGACGGGTCGGAGCCCGTGGGGTCGCGGCCGGCGGATACCACTACCCTCACCTGCGATGAAGGTTCTCGTCGTGGGCTCCGGGGCCCGTGAGCACGCCCTGGTCCGCTCCCTCTCCACCGACCCCGCTGTCACCGAGCTCGTCTGCGCGCCGGGCAACGCCGGCACCGCCGAGCTCGCCGAGACGCGCCCGCTCGACGTGTCCGACCCGCAGGCAGTGGCGTCCCTCGCCACCGCCGAGCAGGCCGACCTGGTCGTCATCGGACCGGAGGTGCCGCTCGTGCGCGGTGCGGCTGACGCCGTCCGGGCCGCGGGGATCGCGTGCTTCGGCCCGGGCGCGGACGCTGCCCGCATCGAGGGGTCCAAGGCCTTCGCCAAGCGTGTGATGGCTGCCGCCCAGGTGCCCACGGCCATGGCGCACGTCTGCTCCACCGAGGACGAGGTGGCGGCCGCGCTGGACGCGTTCGGCGCGCCGTACGTCGTGAAGGACGACGGCCTGGCGGCGGGCAAGGGCGTGATCGTGACCAGCGACCGCGAGGCGGCGCTCGAGCACGCGCGCCAGTGCGACGGGGACGTCGTAATCGAGGAGTACCTCGACGGGCCGGAGGTCTCGCTCTTCGCCCTTACCGATGGCACCACCGTTGCCCCGCTCGTCCCCGCCCAGGACTTCAAGCGCGTCCGCGACGGTGACGCGGGCCCGAACACCGGCGGCATGGGGGCGTACTCCCCGTTGCCGTGGGCGCCGGCCGGCCTGGTCGACGAGATCGTCGAGCGCGTCGTCCAGCCGACCGTGGACGAGCTGCGCCGGCAGGGGACGCCGTTCGTCGGCGTGCTCTACGCCGGGCTCGCGCTGACCTCGCGCGGGCTGCGCGTCATCGAGTTCAACGCCCGCTTCGGCGACCCCGAGACGCAGGTCGTGCTCGCCCGGCTGCGCACGCCGCTCGCCGGCCTCCTGCAGGCGGCGGCCACCGGCCGGCTCGCCGAGGCCGAGCCACTGGCCTGGGATGCCGGAGCGGCCGTGACGGTCGTGGTCGCGGCCGAGGGCTACCCCGGCAAGGTCACGACGGGGGACCCGATCGAGGGGATCGGGGACGTCATCGCCCCCGCGTACGTCCTGCACGCCGGCACGGAAACCGGCCCCGACGGGGCAGTCGTCAGCAGCGGTGGCCGGGTGCTGTCGGTCACCGCGACCGGAGCCGACCTGGCCGCGGCGCGGGCGGCGGCGTACGAGGGGGTGCTGGCGATCCGCCTGCGCGGGAGCCACTACCGGACCGACATCGCCCTGGCCGCCGAGCGCGGCGAGGTTCGGGTGCCGTCGACGGGGGACTGACCGTGGCGTGACTGCCACGGTGACGCGCGAGAAGACCTTCTTCGGCCAGCCCCGGACGCTGGCCAACCTCTTCGGCGTGGAGATGTGGGAGCGCTTCTCGTTCTACGGGATGCAGGGCATCCTGCTGATCTACCTCTACTACGAGGCCTCCGAGGGCGGCCTGGGCGTCGACCGCGACGCCGCGACGAGCATCGTGGGCGCGTACGGCGGCCTGGTCTACCTCTCCACGATCCTCGGCGCCTGGCTGGCGGACCGGCTGTTCGGCCCCGAGCGCGTGCTGTTCGCCAGCGCCGTCCTCGTCATGCTCGGCCACATCGCCCTCGCCGTCGTCCCGGGGCTCACGGGGGTCGGGATCGGCCTGGTCTGCATCGCCGCAGGCAGCGGCGGTGTGAAGGCCAACGCGACCTCACTGGTCGGCTCGCTGTACGCGGAGGGGGACGAGCGCCGGGACTCCGGCTTCTCGCTCTTCTACCTCGGCATCAACCTCGGCGCCTTCGCCGGGCCGCTCCTGACCGGCGAGCTGCAGCAGGACCTCGGGTTCCACTACGGCTTCGGGCTCGCGGCCGTCGGCATGGCGATCGGCCTCGCGCAGTACGCCCGCGGCCGCCGCAACCTCGGCCCGTCCGGCTCGCACGTGGCCAACCCGCTGCCGGCCGCGCAGCGCCCGATGGCCGCCGGCATCGCGGTGGGGGCGGCCGTCGTCGTCGCCGTGTTGGCGCTCACGGGCGTGCTGCGGGCCGGGATCCTGGACAACGTCGTGGTGACCCTGACGGTTGCGGCGGCCATCGCGTACTTCACCGTCATCCTGCGCAGCCCGCTCCTCACCGGCGTCGAGCGTCGACGGGTGGTGGCGTTCATCCCGCTCTTCCTGGCGAGCGCGGCGTTCTGGTCGCTCTACCAGCAGCAGTTCACGGTCGTGACGATCTACTCGGACCAGCGGCTCGACCGGGACCTGTTCGGCTGGACGATGCCGGTCTCCTGGGTGCAGTCGATCAACCCGGTCTTCATCATCCTGCTCTCCGGCGTGTTCGCGGCCCTCTGGACGCGGCTGGGCGACCGGCAGCCCTCGACGCCGACGAAGTTCGCCCTCGGCACGGCGGTCATGGGCGTGGCGTTCCTGCTCTTCCTCCCCATGGCCGGCGGCGGACCGAACAGCGCCCCCCTCCTCGGCCTGGCCGGCATCCTGCTCGTCTTCACGGTCGCCGAGCTGCTGCTCTCGCCGGTCGGGCTGTCGGTGTCGACCAAGCTCGCTCCGCGCCGGTTCACCACCCAGATGGTCGCGCTCTTCTTCCTGTCCGTGGCCCTCGGGACGTCGCTGTCCGGGACGCTGGCCGAGTACTACAGCGAGAGCGCCGAGTCCCGCTACTTCGGCATCCTCGGCGTCGCTGCGATCGTCATCGGCGGGCTGCTCATGCTGCTGGCCCCGCGCGTCCGCCGGCTGATGGAGGGCGTGCGCTGACCGACGTGGTGCTCGGCGCCGACGCCTGCAAAGGCGGCTGGGTCGGCGTCGTCCTCGGCGACGGCCCCGCCCGGGCCCTGTTCGGCCGTCACATCGGCGAGCTGGTCGAGCGGGCCGGGCCGCCGCGGGTGGTGGCCGTCGACATCCCGATCGGGCTCCCGACCAGCGGGCGGCGGCGGGCGGACGCCGACGTGGCCCGGGCGCTGGGGCCCCGGCGCAGCTCGGTGTTCCGCACGCCGGTCCGGGCCGCCCTGGACGCCGCGACGTACGCGCAGGCGGCGATCGCCAACCGGCAGCTGGCCGGGGAGGGGGTCGCGGCCCAGGCGTACGCGCTGCGCGAGAAGGTGCTGGAGGTCGACGGCTGGCTGCGGGACGGGTCCGGGTGCGACGTGCGCGAGGCGCACCCGGAGCTCTCGTTCGCCGCTCTGGCCGGAGCGCCCCTGGCGTACCCGAAGCGGACGTGGAACGGGATGACGGCGCGGCGCCGCCTGCTCGCGGGCATCGGTATCGCGCTGGGCGAGGACCTCGGCGAGGCGGGCGCCCGGGCCGCGGTGGACGACGTGCTCGACGCGGCGGCCGTCGCGTGGACCGCGTCGCGGGTCGCCGCCGGTTCCGCGCGCAGCTACCCGGACCCGCCTGAGGTGCTCGAGGACGGGACGGCCTGCGCCATCTGGTGCTGAGCCGGTGCCGCCGGGGGTAGGGCAGGAGCCATGTTCTTCTTCTTCTCGAACCGCCTCGGCTGCTTCGGCTCGCTGCTCGTGTCCATCGTGCTCACCGTGATCGTGATCGCCGTGCTCACGGCACTGTGACCGAGCACCGCTCCGGCTGCGGGAGAATGGGGCCGCCCCGTCGCCTGCCCGGACAGAGGACATGACGCCCGCAGCCCCCGCTTCCCGCAAGCCCGACGTGCCCGACGTGCTCGCCGGCCGGTACGCCTCCCCCCAGCTGGTCGCCCTGTGGGCCCCGTCGGCCAAGGTCGTCCTCGAGCGACGGCTCTGGCTCGCCGTCCTCCGCGCGCAGGCCGACCTCGGCATCGCCGTGCCCGCAGGTGTCACGGAGGACTACGCGCGCGTGCTCGAGCAGGTCGACCTGGACAGTATCCGCGAGCGGGAGCGGGTCACCCGCCACGACGTCAAGGCGCGCATCGAGGAGTTCAACGCCCTCGCCGGCCACGAGCACGTGCACAAGGGCATGACATCGCGGGACCTGACCGAGAACGTCGAGCAGATGCAGGTCCGCGAGTCGCTGCTTCTCGTCCGTGACCGCGTCGTCGCGGCGCTGGCCCGCCTCGCGCGCCTCGCGGTCGAGCACTCGGCTCTCGTCATGGCCGGGCGCAGCCACAACGTCGCGGCGCAGGCCACCACGCTCGGCAAGCGCTTCGCGTCGGCCGCCGACGAGCTGCTGCCGGCGTACGAGCGGCTGGAGGGCCTGCTCGACCGCTACCCGCTGCGGGGGATCAAGGGCCCGGTCGGCACGTCGCAGGACATGCTCGACCTGCTCGAGGGCGACGCCGGCAAGCTGGCCGACCTCGAGCAGCGCGTGGCCGTGCATCTGGGCTTCGCGCGCGTGCTGACGAGCGTCGGCCAGGTCTACCCGCGCTCCCTGGATCAGGACGTCGTCTCCACGCTCGTGCACGTCGCCGCAGGCCCGTCGAGCCTGGCCACCACCATCCGCCTCATGGCCGGGCAGGAGCTGGTCACCGAGGGGTTCCAGGCCGGGCAGGTCGGCAGCAGCGCCATGCCGCACAAGATGAACACCCGAAGCTGCGAGCGGGTGAACGGGCTTTCGGTCGTGCTGCGCGGCTACCAGGCCATGGTCTCCGAGCTCGCCGGCAACCAGTGGAACGAGGGCGACGTCTCCGACTCGGTGGTCCGCCGCGTCGCGTTGCCTGACTCGTTCTTCGCCTGTGACGGGCTCTTCGAGACGTTCCTGACCGTGCTCGACGAGTTCGGCGCCTACCCCGCCGTCGTGCAGCGCGAGCTCGACCGCTACCTGCCCTTCCTCGCCACGACCAAGGTGCTCGTCGCCGCGGTGAAGGCCGGCGTCGGCCGCGAGGCCGCCCACGCGGCGGTCAAGGAGCACGCGGTCGCGGTGGCCCTGGGCATGCGCGAGCAGGGCACGGACCGCAACGACCTGCTCGACCGGCTCGCCGCCGACCCGCGGCTGCCGCTCAGCCGGGAGCAGCTGACCGAGCTCGTCGCGGAGCCGCTGTCGTTCACCGGGGCGGCCGAGCGCCAGGTGGCCGACCTCGCGGCGCGGATCGGCGAGATCACCGCCAAGCACCCGGAGGCCGCGGCGTACGTGCCGGCGCCGATCCTGTAGCGGGGGCGGCCGCCCGGCGGCCCGGTCGAGAGGTCCAGCTCCGCGAGCGCGCGTGCGGGCACATCGCCAGGTGCGCGCCGGGGAAAGGGAGCGGGAGGCCTGGTGGCTGGCCCGTCCGGGCGCGCTGACGTAGGGGGTGGGCGTGCTGACCTCGCGTACGAGGCACGTCCTCGCCCTGCTGCTCGTCACTCGCCGCCGTGCTCGGCACCGTCGGCGGGGCCGCCCTCTGCGCCCGGGACACGGTGGTGGACTCGGACGAGTTCGGGCGGCGCGCCGCGGCCGCGCTCGGCACCGCGGCCGCGCGGACGTCGTGGCCGACCGGGTGACCGCCGGCATCGTCGAGCAGGTCGTCGCGCTGGCGCCCAGGCGGCCGGTGCGGTCATCGTCCTGCTCGTGATCGGCGAGGCCGCACGCGGCCGCTGCCGCCGTGTCGTTCTGGACGGCCGGCTGGGCGCTGGTCGGCTCCTCACCCGGGGAGGACGCGGCGCTGGGCGCCGGCCGGGGGCCGTCCTTGAGTAGAAGAACGCGATGACGAGGGCCAGCACGCCGGCGAGCGCCGCCGAGCCGGTGGCGGCGACACCGGCAGCACATGGGTGATGACGGTCTGGGCATTGGCGCGCAGCCGGTCGATGACGTCGTCGACGGCCCCGCGAGCTGCTCGTCGTCGAGGTTGAGCGGGGGCCCCTCGAGGTAGCGCTGCACCTGCGTCAACCCTCCGGAGACCTGGTCGGCCAGCTCCTGGGACCGGTCGATCACCTGCGGTGCGAGCAGGGCCGTCGTGGCGCCCAGGACGAGGACGGCTCCGAGCAGCACCCCGGAGGCCGCCAGCGCGGGCGGTGCGCCCAGCCGGCGCAGAGCACGCACCGCTGGCCACAGGAGCGCCGCCAGGACGAGGCCCAGCAACGCCGGGAGCAGGATGGTCCAGAGCGACCGCAGCACCCAGCCCCACCGCGACGACGGCGGCGGCGATCAGCAGTAGGCGGGCGCTCCACACCGCGACGCGGGCCACCGCTCGACCGAGGAGGGCCTCCTGCCCGGCCGGAGTGGCGGGGCTCCTGGCCCCCGGCACCGGGTCGAGCGGGGTACTCGCCTGGCTCTGCGAGACCGACGTCTCCGCCTCCGGGAAGGTCACTGCCGAGCCGGCGACGGCCGACCGTCCGGGAGCGCCTACCCGGTGGCACCTTCGGCCGCACCGCGGGTCGCCGGGTGTGACGACGAGGGGCCGCTGGACACGACACCGTCAGAAGACCGCAAGACGACGGGACGGCAGACCGCAAAGGAGACCGCGAAGACTCACCCCACGCGGCACCCCGGCCGCGTGGCCCACGCGAGGGAGCGCAGCATGACCGAGTTCGTCACCCAGCTCACCGAGCGCGTCCGCACGGCCCTGCACGGCCTCGCCGAGGCCCGCGCCGAGGACGACGACTTCGCAGCCGGCCTGTGGGAGGCCGAGGTGGAGGACCTGCGCCGCCTCGGCGAGGAGCACGGGCTGGTGCTGCCCGGTCCCTCCGGCCTCGTGACGCCGTAGAGGCCGCCAGGTGTTCAGGTTCTGGGCCTGGTACGTCAGCGGCTACGAGGCGGCGCTGGCCGCCGGCACGGAGGGAGCCGACGGCTCCCCGACCGCCGACCGGCCCGGCGCGCCGTGCGGCGCCGGCGACACCGCACTGGCCGCCGCCGTCCTGGCAGAGCTGGCCGCCGACCCGGCGGTACGCGGGAGCCGCGTCTCGGTCACGGCACGGGACGGGGTCGTGCTGCTGGCCGGGCGAGCTCCCGACGCCGGGCGGGTACCGGCCGCCGGGCTGGCCGCGTGGCGCGTGGCGGGAGCCCGTGACGTGTGCCACGGCCTGCGCGCGGAGGGCTGACCCCACCTGGGTGCCCGGCCGCCCCCTACGACCGCGTCGCCAGCGCCCGCACGAAGAACGCCACGTTCGCCGGCCGCTCGGCGAGGCGCCGCATGAGGTAGCCGTACCAGTCCTTGCCGTACGGGACGTAGACCCGCACCGTGTGGCCCCGGCCGGCGAGCGCGAGCTGCTCGCCGGGCCGGATGCCGTAGAGCATCTGGAACTCGTACGTGTCCGCCCCGCGGCCGTGCTCCTTCACGAGGCGCTCGCCGAGATCGACGAAGCGCGGGTCATGGGTCGCCACCATCGGGTAGCCCTGCCCGCGCATCAGGATCCCGAGGCTGCGGGCGTACGAGGCGTCGACCTCTGCCCGCGACGGGAACGCCACTGACTCCGGCTCCGCGTACGCGCCCTTGCACAGCCGAACCCGGCTTCCGGCGTGAGCGAGGTCGCGCGCATCGGACTCGGTGCGTCGCAGCATCGCCTGCAGCACGACCCCGACCGACGGCTCCTCCGCGCGCAGCTCGCGCACCACGTCGAGGGTGCGGTCGGTGCGCGTCGAGTCCTCCATGTCGCAGGTGACGGTCGTCCCGGCCTCGCGGGCCGCGGCGACGACCGCGTACGCGTTGTCGAGCGCCACCGACCGGCCGACGTCCAGCCCGAGCGCCGTGAGCTTCACGCTCACCTCGCACGCCGGCGCGAGCCCCTCGGCCGCCAGTCGCCGCAGCATCGACACCGTGGCCGCGGTGGCAGCGCGGATCACCTCGGGATCGGAGGTGAACTCCCCGAGGTGGTCCAGGGACACCCGCAGCCCCGAGCCGGCGAGCGACCGGGCCGCGCGCACCCCGTCGTCCTCGGCCTCCCCGGCGACGAAACGCTCGACCACGGACCGCGTGACCGGCGCCCGGGTGACCGCCTCCTTCAGGCGCGCGCTCGACGAGGCGGCGACGATCGCCCGGGCGGCGAGGGAGGAGGGGCCGGTCATGCCGGCCCCTGGTGCTCGTGACGCCACTCCCCGGGCGGGACGAAGCTCTCCTTGACCGTGCGGGGCGACGTCCAGCGCAGCAGGTTCAGCGGTGACCCTGCCTTGTCGTTGGTGCCGCTGGCCCGCGCGCCGCCGAACGGCTGCTGCCCGACGACGGCACCGGTCGGCTTGTCGTTGACGTAGACGTTGCCCGCGGCGAACCGCAGCGCGGCCAGCCCCTCCGCCACCGCGTACGCGTCCTGCCCCCACACCGCTCCGGTGAGGGCGTAGGGCGAGGTCGAGTCCACCAGCCGGAGCACCGCGGGCCAGGACGACGGCGCCGCGTCGTCGTAGACGTGCACCGCGAGGAACGGCCCGAAGTACTCCTGGGTGAACACCTCGTCCGTCGGGTCGTCGCACAGCGCGAGCGTCGGTTCCACGAACCAGCCTTCGGAGTCGTCCGCGCCGCCACCGGCGAGCACCGTGACCGCCGCGGAGGAGCGGGCGCGCGCCTGCGCCGCCGTCAGCTTCGCGTACGCCCGCTCGTCGATCACGGCGCCGCCGAAAAAGCCGAAGTCGGACACGTCGCCGTAGCGCACCGACCCCACCGCGGAGACCAGCGCGTCGCGCAGCCCCGCCTCCCACAGCGAGCGGGGCAGGTAGGCCCGCGACGCCGCGGAGCACTTCTGCCCCTGGTACTCGAAAGCCCCGCGCACGAGCGCCGTCGCGAGCGCGACCGGGTCCGCGGAGGAGTGGGCGACGACGAAGTCCTTGCCCCCGGTCTCGCCCACGAGGCGCGGGTAGCCGCGGAAGGCGTCCAGCCCGTCGCCGACGGCCCGCCACAGGCCGCGGAACGTCGTGGTGCTGCCGGTGAAGTGGATGCCTGCCAGCTCCGGGTGGCGCAGCGCGACCCTGCTCACCGCGGCGCCGTCGCCCGTGACGAGGTTGACGACGCCCGGCGGGAGCCCGGCCGCCTCGAGCAGCCGCATGGTGTGGTGGGCCGCGTACTGCTGGCCGGGGCTGGGCTTCCACACCACGGTGTTGCCCATCAGCGCGGGCGCCGTCGGCAGGTTGCCCGCGATCGCCGTGAAGTTGAAGGGGGTGATCGCGAGCACGAACCCCTCCAGGGGACGGTGGTCCGTGCGGTTCCACACGCCCGTGGGGTTGACCGGCGGCTGCTCGGCCAGGATCTGTCGCGCGTAGTGCACGTTGAATCGCCAGAAGTCGACGAGCTCGCAGGGGGCGTCGATCTCGGCCTGCTGGCACGTCTTGGACTGCCCGAGCATGGTGGCGGCGTTGAGCGTGTGCCGCCAGGGCCCTGCGAGCAGCTCCGCCGCACGCAGGAAGACCGCGGCCCGGTCGTCGAACGAGGCGTCCCGCCAGGCGGGCGCGGCGTCGAGGCTCGCCTGCACCGCGTGGGCGACCTCCTCGTCGGTCGCCTGGCGCAGGGTTCCCAGCACGTGGGAGCGCCGGTGCGGCATGACGACCGGCCTCTCCTCGCCGACGCCGACGACCTGCCGGCCCGCGATCGTGTGGGTCAGCTCGAGCGGCCCGTCGGCCGACAGCGACGACAGCCGGCTCGCCAGCGCCGCGCGCTCCGGGGCCCCCGGAGCGAACGTCTGCGGCGGCTCGTTGTGCGGGGCGGGAGGCGACGTGACCGCCTCGACGCCCTTCATCTGCAGCTACCTTCCACGATCTCGCCTTCTGTCGAAGTCGGTGACGTGCCCGGTGGGGGAGCCCGGTCAGGAGGTGGCGACGGCCTGCATCCAGGACTCGACGTCGGCCGCGGTGCGGGGGAGCCCGGACGAGAGCATCGCGTAGCCGTCCTCGGTGACCACGAGGTCCTCCTCGATGCGCATGCCCAGGCCGCGCAGCTCCGGCGGGACGAGCTCGTCGTTGGGCTGGAAGTACAGCCCCGGCTCCACCGTGAGGACCTCACCGGCGCGCAGCGTCCCGTCGACGTACTCGGCGGCCCGGGAGCGCGCGCAGTCGTGGACGTCGATGCCGAGCATGTGACCGGACCCGCAGAGCGTCCAGCGCCGGTAGAGCTGCCGCTCGGGGTCCAGGGCCTCGTCCAGGGACCCGGGGAGCAGGCCGAGCCCGTGCACGCCCTCGGCCAGCACCCGCATCGCGGCCCAGTGGAAGTCGCGGAAGGCTGCGCCCGGGCGCACCGCCGCCAGCGCGGCGTCGTTGGCCGCCCGCACGAGCTCGTACACGTCGCGCTGCAGCGGCGTGAACCGCCCGTTGACCGGCAGCACCCGCGTGACGTCCGCGGTGTAGAACGTGCGTGTCTCGACCCCGGCGTCCAGCAGCAGCAGCTGCCCGTCGCGGACCGGGCCGTCGTTGCGCATCCAGTGCAGGACGGTCGCGTGCTCGCCGGCGCCGACGATGGAGTGGTAGCCGACGTCACCGCCCTCCTGCCGGGCCCGGGCGTAGAACGTCGTCTCCAGCAGCCGCTCGCCGCCGCCGGCCACCGCCGCGGGCAGGGCGCGTACGACGTCGGCGAAGCCGCGCGTCGTCGCGTCGACGGCGAGCTGGAGCTGCTCGAGCTCCCACCCGTCCTTGAGCAGCCGCAACTCCGACAGGGTGGCGGCGAGCTCGCGGTCCGCGCCGGCCACGTTGCCCCCGGCCCGCGCGGCCAGCCCGGCGGGCAGGTCCGCCAGCGGCCGGACGGGGATGCCGAGCGCCTCCGACACCGCCGCGAGCGGGGGCTGCGCGCCGTTCCACAACGCACCGCCCGTCCGGCTCGCCCAGAAGTCACGCGTGCCCGGGGGCGCGGGGGGCGGGGCGTACAGCGTCGCCTGGCCCTCGGGGTCGAGCACGAGCACGCTGCCCGGCGTCGCGTCCCCGGTGAGCCAGAGGTAGTCCGAGGACGGGCGGAAGGGGTACGTCTGGTCGTTGCTGCGCACCAGCGGCTCGCCGGCGTGGACGACGAGGTGCTCGCCGGGGAAGCGCTCGGCCAGCCGGGCGCGCCGCTTCTGCGCCCAGGGCGCGAGCTCGGCGGGCACGTCGACCGGCGCCGACAACGGGGCCCAGCCGCTGGACATGAACTCGTCGAGCGCGGCCGGGACGGGTACGTCGTGGCTGCCCGACGCGAGCGGGTCGACCGGCTGGGTGCTCGGCTCAGGGCCGACGGGCTGCGAAGACGTCACTTCTCCTCCAGACACAGGGGATGCGGAGCTCACGTGCGCGGCTCGTAGCGCCCGGTCAGCCGCGCGAGCTTCAGGGCGAGGTGGAGGCAGAGCCGCTCGCTGCCGTCCTTGAGATCGGTCCCCGCCATCTGCTCCAGCCGCTGCAACCGGTAGTACAGCGAGGTGCGGTGCAGCCGCAGCCGCTCGGCGGTGGCGTGCGCGTTGCCGGCGAGGTCGAGGTAGGTCTCGAGGGTCTCGAGCAGCGGCCGGGCGGTCTCCTCGGTGAACAGCCGGTCCAGGCCGGGGTGGATCACCGCGCAGCCGAGCTCGGAGTCCCCGGACAGCTGGGAGAGCACGCGGTAGATCCCGAGCTGGCCCCAGTGCGCCACCCGGCGGCCGGACGGCAGGTGGACCGCCACCCGGGCCGACTGGAGCGCCTCGTCGTAGGAGGTGCGGGCGTCGACGAGCCGGGTGTGCCGCTGCCCGACCCCCACGACCGTCGACACGACGTCCTCCATGCGGCGGGTCGCCCCGCTGACCGCGTCGTGCAGGTGCTCCGCGACCGCGTCGACCGCCGCGTTGCCGGGGCGGTCGTGCCCCGCCAGCACGAGGACCGCGTGGTCGTAGCGGAGCAGGTGGACCGCGGCGCGCGGCCCGGCCCAGCGGATGGTGCTCGACAGCGCCTGCTCCAACCCGAGCCGGGTGTCGTCGTCGAGGGTGGCGTCCGGGCGAAGCCGCAGCAGGGCGACCAGCGCGGTGACCGGGCCGTCGGAGGGGAAGAGCCCGTCGTCGAGCAGCGCCTGGGCCGCGTGCCGGCGGGCCTCGGCGTGCTCGCCGAGCAGGAGCCGCACCGACTCGGTCTCGCGCTGCGAGGCGAGCTCGTTGGCGAGGTTCTCCCGGTAGAGGGCGAGGGCCAGGTCGGTCGTCGCGTCCGACACGGCCCCGATCTCGTCGTCGGTCATCGAGCGGTCGGCGTCGATGAACCAGACGTAGCCGAGCAGGAGGTCGCGGTGCCAGACCGGCACGCAGACGCGGGGGAGGATGCCCAGCTCCTCCGACCCCGGCGTACGGATCGGCCCGCGGGCCGAGTTGATGCCGGCCGTCCGGAACCAGGCGACGACCTCGGGTGTCGTCTGTCGGCGCAGGATCGACAGCCGGCGGACCGCGTCCATCGGCTCGGCCTGCTCGCTGTAGACGATCACCCGCTGGCGCCGGTCCTCGATCAGCACCGGCCGGCGCACGCGCGCAGCGAGCCCGTCGACGATCCGCTGCAGTTGGGCCGACATTCCCCGTCCGACATCCGTAGTACGTCCGCGTCGGCAGCCACCCTTCCGTGAACGGACGGCTCGGCGCAAGTACCGCCATGTGTCGAGAAGGTTGCGCTTCATACTCCGGCAGGGCGGGCACCGGCCTGCTTCCGACACTTGCACGGTGACCCCCCGGGGGCCGCTCCCTAGGCTCGACCGCCATCACCAGGGCGGCCCGCCGACGTGCCCGCCCACGGCCCTCCGGCTCCCCGAGGACGCTCCCGTGCCGCCTCCCGCGCTCCCGACGCCGTACGACGTCGTCGTCGTGGGCGCCGGCATCGTCGGGGCCGCCTGCGCCCTCGCCCTCGCCCGGCACGGGGCGCGCGTGGCCGTCATCGACCGCGGCCCGCTGCTGTCCGGCACGACGGGCTCCGGCGAGGGCAACGTCCTCGTCTCGGACAAGGGGCCGGGCCCGGAGCTCGACCTCGCCCTGCTGAGCAACCGCACCTGGCGCGAGCTGGGCGAGGAGCTGCAGGAGCGCTACGGCGGCTTCGAGCTCGAGCCGAAGGGCGGGCTGGTCGTCGCCCGCGACGCGCCGGCCCGGCAGTCGCTGGCGGCCCTCGCCGCGGCCCAGGCCGCCGCGGGGGTCGAGGTCGAGCTGGTCCCCGGCGAGCGCCTCGGGGAGCTCGAGCCCCACCTCGCCCCCGGCCTCGCCGGTGGCGCGTACTACCCGCAGGACGCCCAGCTGCAGCCGGCGCGGGCCGCGGCCGTGCTGTTGCGGGCGGCGCGGGACCGCGGGGCGCACGTGCGCACCCGCACCCCCGTCGTCGGCGTCACCAGGAGCCGGGCCGGCGCCGTCACCGGCGTCGAGACCCGGTCCGGGCGGGTCGCCGCCGCGTGGGTGGTGAACGCGGCCGGCGCGTGGGCGGGGGACGTGGCCGGGCTGGCGGGGGCGCCCACCCCGGTCGCGCCGCGCCGCGGCTTCATCCTGGTGACCGAGCCGCTCCCGGTCCTGGTGCGGCACAAGGTCTACTCCGCCGGGTACCTCGCCGACGTCGCCACGGGCGACGCAGGGCTGCAGGCCTCGACCGTCGTCGAGGGGACGCCGAGCGGTCCGGTCCTCGTCGGGGCGACCCGCGAGCTGGTCGGCTTCGACCGCACCGTCGACGTCACGGCCCTGCGCGCCCTCGCCGCGGGCGCCGCCGGGCTGTTCCCCGTCCTCGCCGGGGTGCGGGTGATGCGGGCGTACGCCGGCTTCCGGCCCTTCTCCCCGGACCACCTGCCGGTCATCGGCCCCGACCCGCGCGTGCCCGGGCTCGTCCACGCGCACGGGCACGAGGGCGCGGGCATCGGGTTGGCGGCCGCGACGGGCCTGCTCGTCGCCGAGGCGGTCCTCGGCGCACCGGCGTCGCTGGACCTCGCGCCGTTCACGCCCGCTCGGTTCGACCGCGCGACGGTGCCGGAGGCGGGCCGTGCGGCCGGCTGAGATCAGCGTGGACGGGGACCCCGTCGAGCTCGTCCCGGGGCAGACGCTCGCGGCAGCGATGCTGGCCACGGGGCGGCTCGCCCTTCGGCGTACCCGGGTCGGGGGGCGCCCGCGCGGCCTCTTCTGCGGCATCGGCGCCTGCTTCGACTGCCTCGTCGTGCTCAACGGGCGCTCCGGAGTGCGCGCGTGCGTGACGGAGGCGCTGCCGGGCGACGTCGTGCAGACCCAGGACGGCGTCGGCGCCGCGCCGGCGGCAGGGGCGCGGTGAGCTCCGTGGAGGTCGCCGTCGTCGGCGCCGGGCCGGCCGGGCTCGCCGCTGCCGTCGCGGCGGCGCGGTCCGGTGCGCGCGTCACGGTGGTCGACGGCGGCCGGCAGGCCGGCGGGCAGTACCTGCGCCGCGCCGACGTCGGAGGCGGCGCCGCGGGGCACGCCTCCGCCCGGGCGGAGCGCCTCCTGGCCGCCGCGCTGGCCGAGCCGTCGATCACCTGGCGCCTGGAGACCCGGGTGTGGCAGGCCCAGCGTCTCGGCAGCGGAAGCGTGCTGCGCCTGATCGGGACCGGCCGGCGCACCGCGGACGTCGTCGGCGAGCTCCGCGCCCGCGTCGTCGTCCTCGCGACGGGCGCTCACGACCGCGTGCTGCCGTTCCCGGGCTGGGACCTGCCCGGGGTCGTGACCGCGGGCGGTGCACAGGCCCTGCTCAAGGGGCAGGGCGTGCTCGTCGGGGGACGCGTCCTCGTCGCCGGCACCGGCCCGTTCCTGTACGCCGTCGCCGCCGGCCTCGCGGGCGCGGGCGCGCAGGTGTCCGCGGTCGTCGAGGCCGTCGACCCGCTGCGGTGGGCCGCCCGTGCGCGCGCGGCGTCGCCGGGCAAGGCCGCGGAGGCGGCGGGGTACGCCGCGGCGCTCGCCCGCCACCGCGTACCCCTGTGGCGGCGGCGGGCCGTGACGCGCGTGGAGCAGCTGCCCGGCGGGACGCTGCGGGCGACGGTGGAGGCCGTCGACCGGGACTGGGGCGTGCTGCCCGGTCGGCGCCGCACGGTGGACGTCGGCGCCGTCTGCGTCGGCCACGGCTTCACGCCCGCCGTCGAGCTGGCCCTGGCCCTCGGCTGCGGCGTGCGCACGGACCCGCGGGACGGCAGCGCGGTCGCGCAGGTCGACGGGGCGCAGCGGTCGTGCGTGCCCGGCGTCCTTCTCGCGGGCGAGGTGACGGGCATCGGCGGGTCGGACCTGTCGATCACCGAGGGCGCGCTCGCCGGGATGGAGGCCGCCCGGCAGGCGGGGCACCTGCCGTTCGACCTGGAGGACAGACGTACGCGACTTCAACAACGTCGCTTCAGGGAAGCAGCCTTCGTGAACGCGATGCACGCGGTCCATGCGGTCGGCTCGCGGTGGGCCGACTGGCTGACCGACGGCACCGTCCTGTGCCGGTGCGAGGAGGTCACCGTCGGCCGGGCCCGCGCCGACATCCGCGGGCTCGGCGCCGAGGACGCCCGCTCGCTCAAGCTGCTGAGCCGTGTCGGCATGGGCCTGTGCCAGGCGCGCATGTGCGGCTGGGCCGCCTCCCGGCTGCTGCAGGAGGAGACCGGCCACGCGCAGGAGCCCGCTGGCTTCGCCGCCCGGCCCCTCGCCACCCCGATCCCGATGCACGCTCTGGCTCGACCCCAGGAGGGGATCTCCCCGTGACCGCTGCACGCCCGTGGCAGGGAGTCGTCGTCGCGATGACCCTGCCGTTCCGCGACGACCTCTCCGTCGACCTCGACCGCCTCCAGGAGCACGTGGGCTGGCTGGCCGCCGAGGGGTGCGACGGCGTGACCCCGAACGGCTCGCTCGGGGAGTACCAGGCGCTCTCCGGGGCCGAGCGGGCCGACGTCGTGCGGGCGGTCGTCGAGGCCGCCCCCGCGGGCTGCTCGGTCGTGCCCGGCGTCGGCGCCTACGGCGGGCACCAGTCGCGCCGTTGGGCCGAGCAGGCGGCGGAGGCGGGCGCACACGCCGTGCTCGCCCTGCCGCCCAACGGCTACCGCGCCGGCCCCGACGAGGTGGTCGCCCACTACCGCGAGGTGGCCGCGGCCGGCCTGCCCGTCGTCACCTACAACAACCCCTACGACACCAAGGTCGACCTGACCCCCGAGCTGCTCGCGACGCTCGCCGAGATCGACGGGGTCGTCGCGGTCAAGGAGTTCAGCGGGGACGTACGCCGCATCCACCGGCTGCAGGAGCTCTGCCCGCAGCTCGACGTGCTCGCCGGCGCCGACGACGTGCTGCTCGAGCTGCTGGTGCTCGGCGCCGTCGGCTGGATCGCCGGCTTCCCGAACGCGCTGCCGCGCGAGTCCCGGGCCCTCTACGACCTCGGCGCGGCCGGCCGGCTGCAGGAGGCGCTCCCGGTCTACCGGCGGCTGCACCCGGCCTTCCGCTGGGACTCGCGCACCGAGTTCGTCCAGGCGATCAAGCTCGGCCAGGACGTCGTCGGCCGGTACGGCGGCCCGGCCCGGCTGCCACGGCTGCCGCTCCCGGCCGAGGTCGAGGCCCAGGTGCGCAAGGACGTCGAGCAGGCGGTCGGGGCGGGCCTCGATGCGTAGCACGCTCGTGCTGCACGCGGTCGACTCGCACACCGAGGGCATGCCGACCCGGGTCGTCACCGGCGGCGTGGGCATCCTGCCGGGGCGGACGATGATGGAGCGCAAGCTCCTGTTCGAGCGCGACCGCGACGGGCTGCGGACGCTGCTGATGTACGAGCCCCGTGGCCACAGCGCGATGTCGGGCGCGATCCTGCAGCCGCCGACCCGTCCGGACGCGGACTACGGCGTGCTGTTCATCGAGGTCTCCGGCTGCCTGCCGATGTGCGGGCACGGCACGATCGGGGTCTGCACGGTGCTCGTGGAGACCGGCATGGTGCCGGTGCGTGAGCCGGTCACGACCGTACGCCTCGACACCCCGGCCGGGCTGGTGACCGCGCAGGTCGCCGTCCGGGACGGCAGGGCCGAGCACGTCACGATCCGGAACGTCGAGTCGTTCCTGCTGACCGCGGACGTCGAGGTCGACGCGGGCCCCGAGCTGGGGCGTGTCGCCTTCGACATGGCGTTCGGCGGCAACTTCTACGCGATCGTGGCGGCGGAGGCCCTGGGCCTGCCGGTCGAGCCCTCCGCGGTCCCGGAGCTCATCCGGCGCGGCCTCGTGCTGCTGGACGCCATCGAGGATCAGGCCCGGCCGGTGCACCCGGCCAACCCCGCGATCGACGACTGCCGCCACGTCCAGGTCGTCGCGCCCGGCCGCGACGGCGCGGACTCGCGCAACGCCGTCGTCATCCATCCGGGCTGGGTGGACCGCTCGCCGTGCGGCACCGGGACCTCGGCCCGGATGGCGCAGTTGCACGCCCGCGGCCTGCTGGAGCTGGGCACGCCGTTCGTCAACGAGTCCGTGCTCGGCACGCGCTTCACCGGACGGCTGGTGGGGACCTCGGAGGTCGCGGGGCTGCCGGCTGTCGTCCCCACGGTGCAGGGGCGCGCCTGGATCACCGGCACCGCGCAGTACCTGCTCGACCCCGACGACCCGTTCCCCACGGGCTTCCTGCTCTGACCCACCCCCACCACTCCTCCCTGATCCTGCACTTGTGGCGAGTTCTCCACAGGCGGAGGGCCTGTGGAGAACTCGCCATGTCTGCAGGATCGTCTCGGGGTGGGGGGGTGGACGGCGTCCGGCCGCCGCAGATCGGCACGGGCAGAGGCCTCTGCCTCCTCGGACGTCTTCGGACGTCCTCGGCGCAGTCGGCGCCGTCGGCGCGACCTGACGACCCCCACCGCCTGGGCCGGCGCGGCCGGCCCGGGTCTCTCCACCAGCAGGCGGGCGCGCTGCCCCGCACCCGCTCCACGGGACGTGAAGTGGTGAACCGCTCGACCTCGGCTTGATCGCCTGCTAGCTTGCAGGTCGAAACGACAACGATTCTCGAACTCAGGTGACTCCTCCCGACCTGGAGCTCGAACGTGCACCGCGCTCGCCGCGCTCCGGTGGTGCCGGCCGCTATAGAGGAAGCCGTCTTCTGCAATGATCGCAACGCGCCGAAGTCCGTCGGCCCTGCGTGGGCTGGTATTGGCCGCCGTGCTCGGAACCGGTGCCGTCGCTGTCCCGGCGACTGCCGCAGACGCCGGGGCCCCCCGCGCCTACACGGTCCTCAGTGACGTCCACACCGATGCCGTCGCCACGTTCTGGGACAACGGCCAGCTCGTCCTCGACACCAAGGCCGACACCCCCGCGTTGCGCACCCGCTACGACAACGACGACGTCTGGTTCCACGTCGACAACGACTCCCGCATCGCGTCCTGGCCGGGTGGGGCGTACGGTTTCGTCGCCCCCGCGGGCGCCACGGTCTGGCTGGCCCCGGAGGTCCAGGGGCAGGGCCGGCTCTGGCCCGGGTTCTCCACCGAGTCGGTCCCCGCCGGCACGCTGGACAACGACGACACCACTCTCACGCTCGCCGCCGTCGAGGGCCCGGGTGACGTCGAGCTCTGGCAGACCGGCACCTTCGGCGCCCCGTCCCGCCTGTGGTCCAGCGACGAGCCCGCCTACAGGAGCTTCACCCTCAAGAACGTCCACATGCACGCCAACTGGGCCTTCACCGCCCCCGGCACCTACCGGCTGAGCGTGCGCGCCGACGCCGCCGTCGGCGGCAGCCCCGTCTCGGCGACCGGCACGTACACCTTCGTCGTCGGCGACCTGCCCGCCAACCCTCCGTCCCCCGCGCCGACCAACCCGGCTCCGGCGCCTGCCCCCACGGTCCCCGCTCCTCCCACCGCCCCGGCCCCGACGACGCCCGCTCCCGGCACCACACCGACGCCGACCACACCGCCGGCGGCCACGCCGGAGCAGCCGGTGCGTCCGACCGTGCTGGCGCGGGCGCGGGTGACCGGTGCGGGCACCGTGGGCACGCGCGTGTCGTGCACAGCTCGCTTCCGCCATGCCTCGAGCGTCACCTACGCCTGGACGCGCAACGGCCGGTCGCTGCCCGCGCGGTCCGCGAGCCGGTTGCTCGCCAGAGCCGATCTCGGCAAGCGGGTGGCCTGCCGGGCAACGGCCGCATCCACCGGCGGCACCGTGACGTCGGCGAGTGCGGGGATGCTCGTGAAGCCGGCCGCGCTGCGGGCCCTGCGCTCGCCGGTCGCCGCAGGCGCCGCGATCGTGGGCCGGACGCTGCGCGCGACGCCCGGCCGCTGGTCACCCGTTCCGACGGCGCACAGCTACCGGTGGCTGCGAGACGGCCGCGCGATCGGCGGTGCGACCCGGTCGACCTACCGGCTCGTCCCGGCGGACCGGGGTCACCGGGTCTCGGTACGCGTGACGGTGACCCGCAAGGGCAGCAGCCCCGGCCAGGCCGTGTCCGCGGCACGGGCCGTCGCGTAGCCGTCCCGTCGTCACGGGGCCGTCGGACGCTCGTCCGTCGGCCTCTCGTCCGATTTCCGCGAAGGATCAGGCGCGTCCCCATGAAACGAGCGAGCCACCGGCCCTCGGCCAGCAGCCGCCCCCGGCCGGCAGCCGTGCTGGCGCTGCTCTGCGCCGTCCCCGTCGTGCTGTCCGGGTGCGTGTCGCGGCCACTGCTCGCCGCCGACTCCGGCCGACTGCAGGTCATCACCACGACCGGGATCCTGCGCGACCTGGTCTCGCACGTCGGCGGTGACGCCGTCGACGTCGTCTCCGTCGTTCCCGACTCGGGGGACCCGCACAGCTACGAGCCGACTCTCCGGGACGCCCGCAACACCGTCTATGCCGACGTCGCCTTCTCGAACTACGCGCTGCTCGAGGAGCACAACGTCATCAAGACGTTGGACGCGAACCTCGGCCCGGACGCGATCGAGGTCTCGCTGGCCGAGGAGGCCGTGAAGTACGCGGCCGAGTTGATCCCGCTCGTCGAGAACGTCAACCTCGACACCGTCTGGCTCGGCATGCGTGCCGAGGGACAGGGGCGCGAGCTGGGCGCCACGCGGGCCTCGGAGGTCCTGCTCAAGGCGACCGCGGCCACCGGGCCCGGCGACGTCTTCGCCTACCTCACCGGCTCCATCGGGGACACGGACGTCTACTTCGACTCCTCGGACGGTTTCGACGCGTCCGACGGCTACGCCAAGGACACGGCCACGCTGCCTGCCGACGCGCACACCCACCTGTCCTGGGCCTTCACCGAGCCCGGGGTCTACACGCTCACGCTGCAGGCGCAGCTGCAGGTGGACGACACGTCCCGGCCGGTCGACCTCGGCGAGCCCGCGACCTACACCTTCGCCGTCGGGGTCAACCCCGCCGAGGCGGGCGTCGCGGGGGCCGCGGTGCTCGGCGAGGGCCACGCAGACCTGACCGTCGACGTCGACCGCCGGGCCATGGGGGTGCAGTACGACCCGTCCGGTGGCGGGGAGCACGCCCAGCAGTGGCTGGCCGCCGACCGGGTCGTGATCGACGTCCCGAACAAGGCGATCACGGAGATCCCCGCGGGCCGCCAGTTCTCCTTCATCGGGCGCGCGGGCGACCGGGTCTACCAGCTCGCGCAGGCGGTGCTCGGCAAGCACGTCCACGGGGAGATCGACCCGCACCTGTGGCAGAACGTCCGCAACGCGATGGCCTACGTGAAGCTGATCCGCGACACCCTGACCCGCGCGGACCCGTCCCACGCCGCGGAGTTCCGCGCCAACGCGGAGGCCTATCTCGCCGAGCTCGAGCGCACGGACGACTACGTGCGGTCCACCATCGCGCGGATACCCGAGGCGAACCGCTACCTGGTGACGACGCACGACGCGTTCGGCTACCTCGCGGAGGCCTACGGCGTGGAGATCGCCGGCTTCGTCACACCGAACCCCGCGACCGAGCCCTCCCTGGCCGACCGGCGCAAGCTCAGCCAGACGCTGCGCAGCCTGCGGGTCAAGGCCGTGTTCCTGGAGCCGAACCTCCGGAGCCGCGCGTCCACCCTGACCGAGGTCGCCGGTGAGCAGGGCGTCCAGGTCTGCTCGATCTACGGCGACACGTTCGACGACCAGGCACGCCGTTACATCGACATGATGCGCTTCAACGCCGACTCGCTGCGGCGCTGCCTCAGCCCATGACCGGCCCCCGACGCGGCGCCGTGCCGCATCCCACGGAGAAGACGACGCCTGCGATGACTCCCACCCCCACCTTCGTCGCCCGGCGGGCGTACCCCGCCGCGGCCGCCCTGCTCCTCGCCCTCGTCGCGCTTCTCCGCGGGGGCAGCGCCTGGGCCGTTGACGTGGACGACCCCGGCCTGGAGCAGACGATCCCGCAGACGCAGGCCATCGTGCACGGCGAGCACGTGCTCGACTCCGGGCACGTCGACGTGGGCCCGCGGTTCGACGACGACGGGACGTGGCGCCTGATGATCCACGACGACGCCCGCCGGGCGGATCCCGGTGCACGCAGCGTGTGGCGCTTCCCCGACGAGACGGTGTTCCACGTCGTCGACGAGGCGAGGCTGACCGTCCCCGACGACCCCGCGTACGCGTTCCTCGGCGCCCAGCCCGGCAGCGGCGTGTGGGTCGTCCCGCAGACCCAGAACCAGGACGTGGTCTGGATGGGGTGGAACACTCAGGACCCCGACGTGATGAAGCGGATCGACCGCGGTGTCACGCTCACCCTCGACGGCGTGCAGGGACCGGGCAGGGCCACCGTCTACCTGCAGTCCGGCACTTTCGACGAGCCTCAGACGCTGTGGACGTCGACGAGGGCCGAGCCGCAGCCGTTCTGGGTCGACGTCAACACCCACACGCACGCCAACTGGGTCTTCACCGAGCCCGGGGTCTATCTCATGCAGGTCACGGCCTCGGCCGACATGCTCGACGGCACCACGGCGAGCGGCACCACGATGCTGCGCTTCGCCGTGGGCACGGACACGAGCCCCGACACGGCGCTCGCCGCCGCGTGGCAGGGGGAGGCTCCGCGGGCCGGAGCGAGCGCGACCGCGGTGGCCGAGCTCGCCGCGGCAGCGGGCGACGAGGCCGGTGGCCCGGGGACGGCGTACGTCGTCGCCGGCGTGCTGCTGGTCGCCGTCGTGCTCGCGGCCGTGGTGGCACTGGTCGTCGTCCGCGGCAGCCGGGCCAAGCGCAGCGTCTTGGACGCGCGGCTCGGCAGCGGCGCCGGCCGCGGCACGGGGCCGGCGTGAGCGCGGCGGTGGCCGCGGCTCCCGCGCTGTCGGTGGAGGACGTGTCGGTGGAGCTGGGCGGCAGGCTCGTGCTGCGGCAAGCCCGGCTCACCGTCGACAAGGGGGAGCTGGTCGGGCTGCTCGGACCCAACGGCGCCGGCAAGACGACCCTGCTGCGCACGGTGCTCGGGCTGCTGCGCCCGATCGGGGGACGGGTGGCTGTGGAGGGCCGGACGGCGAAGCCGGGGCGGACCGCCCTCGGCTACGTGCCCCAGCGGCACGAGTTCGCCTGGGAGTTCCCCATCTCGGTCGCGGACGTCGTGATGACCGGGCTCACGGGCCGGCTGGGGCTCCTGCGCCGGCCGGGCGCCGCCGAGTGGGAGGCGGTGGCGGACGCGCTGGAGCGCGTACGCATGAGCGACCTGGCCGACCGGCCCGTCGGCCAGCTGTCCGGGGGGCAGCGCCAACGGGTGCTCGTCGCGCGCGCGCTCGCGCTGCGACCGTCGCTGCTCCTGCTCGACGAGCCCTTCACGGGGCTGGACATGCCCACCCAGGACCTGCTGTCGGCGCTCTTCGTCGACCTGGCCCGCGAGGGGCGGGCCGTGCTCATGACCACGCACGACCTGCTGGGGGCGCTCGACGCGTGCGACCGCGTCGCCCTGCTCAACCGCAGCATCGTCGCGGTGGGCACTCCCGACCGGCTGGCGCTCGACCCGACCCCCTGGATGTCGGCGTTCGGCGTCGGCCCGGAGTCGGCCCTGCTCCGCGTCCTGAAAGCGACTGCCCGATGACCCCTGTCGAGTTCTTCACCGATCTCTTCAATCCTGAACTGTCCTTCCTCCCGAAGGCATTGGCCGTCGCCGTGATGTCCTCGGTCATCTGCGGCATCGTCGGCTGCTACGTCGTGCTGCGCGGCATGGCTTTCATCGGCGACGCCGTCGCCCATGCCGTCTTCCCCGGCCTCGCGGTGGCGTTCGTCCTCGGCGGCAGCCTGGTGATCGGGGGCACGGTCGCCGGGGTCCTCACCGCGGTCCTCGTGGCCGTGTTCTCGCAGAACCGGCGATTGAAGGAGGACTCCATCATCGGGATCTTCTTCGTCGCCGCGTTCGCCCTGGGCGTCGTCATCATCTCGAGGGCGCCGGGCTACGCCGGCTCCCTGCAGCAGTTCCTCTTCGGTTCCATCACCGGCATCCCGGACAGCGACCTCTACGTCGTGGGGATCACCGGGCTCGCAGTCCTCGCCGTGGTCTTCCTGCTGCACAAGGAGCTCGTCACGATCTCGCTGGACCGGGAGTCGGCACGGGCGCTCGGCGTGAAGGTCTTCTGGCTCGACCTCGTGCTCTACGTGCTGGTCACCCTCGCCGTCGTCATCAGCGTGCAGACCATCGGCAACATCCTCGTGCTGGCCCTGCTCATCACGCCCGCCTCGACCGCCCGGCTGCTCACCGACCGGCTGAGCATCATGATGGTGCTCGCGCCGCTCATCGGCGGCGTCTCGGCCCTGGTGGGGCTCTATGTCTCCTGGTCCTGGGACTTCCCGACCGGCGGCACGATCGTGCTCGTGCTCACGGCCGCCTTCCTGCTCGGATGGTTCCTCGGCCCGCGGCACGGCCTGGTCGGCCGGCTCCGCCGGGGGCGTACACCGCTCGTCGACGACCCGGGTGTGCTGGCGCCTGCTGACGGCGCTGCCGTGCTCGTCGGCGCGCACGCGGACGTGCCGGAGGCGGTGGACGGCGGTCGCGCCTGAGAGCTTCGCCGAGCAGGCCCCGGACCCCGGTCCGGTCCGTCCGTGGGGGCCGCGGCAGGCTGCTCGCCGGGGTGGCGTCCGGCGACCGGGTCGTGGGCCCCGGTGGGGACGGAGCGCGCCAGGCCGTGGTTCTCGACGGTCTGCCCCCCCGGCGGCCGCCCACGGCCGCTGCGTCCGTCAGCGGAGTGCCCGCCGTGGCGGCGACGTCGGCGGCAGTGACGTCGGCGGCGGTGACACGCCGGCCGGAACCGGCCAGCCGGGCGCGCCACCGCCACACCCGCAGCCGCAAGTCGCAGAAGCGGCCGATCCGGCCCGCCGGCCGGACGTGGCATCGGGAGCTTGCTCCTACTGCACCTGGACGGTGAGCACCTCGGTGTCGCTGACGTTCTTTCCGTTGACCAGCCTCGCGCTCATGGTGAAGGTGAGCCGGTAGGTGCCGCGCTTGGAGAAGGCCCAGTTGCCGTGGGCATGGGTGCCCAACGGGATCGCCACTCGGTCAGCCCTCGTGTCATCGCTGTCGAACAAGACCTGAGGCGCGCCGAACGCCCCGGTGGTGAAGAGCGCGAAGGCGCCGGGGCCGCGGACGCCGCGCAGGCTCCAGGTCACCGAGCCGCGCACGACGTTGCTCTTGATCTCCTCGGTGTTCCACCCCGGCCACAGCAGGTCCGAGCGCTGAGTTTGCGGGAGCATCCAGAGCGGGGCGCCTGCCGTGCCGAGGAAGCGGTAGCTCTTCGCCGACGGGACCGTGGTCTTCGCGGCCCCGAGGACGACATAGCGGGTCTTCGCGGGCTCGCGCCAGGTCACCCTGCCCGCGACCGTGCCGTCCTTGACGAGCATCTGCAGCTTGCCCCTGATGATGCGGGCGCCCAGGTCGACATGGCCCTTGCTCAGAGCCACGGTCGCCGTCGCAGCGGGAGCGGCGGCGGCAGGAGAGGCGAGCACACCGGGGGCGACGGTGCCGCTCACCAGCGACACTGCCATCAGGGTGGACAGGCTCAGCACCGTCGCCGTGCGCTTCGGCCGGGCCCGTCCTCGGTCAGCCGGAGCAACTGCTCGCGGGCGCGGCTCGGAGGGTGTGTCTCGATGAGCTCCGCGCGTCGCGTCCGCGCCGGACGGAAGCGGGGACGGTGGCTGGAGGCGCTGCGGGGCGTGCGTGGTCGTCAGAGGAGCCATGCTGCTCGACAGTACCGATTACGAGAATCATTGTCGAGAGCGCGCGAGAGTCGGACCGGCGGACGTAGGCCGCGCCGGCTGCTGTGGGTAGGGCGCGACGAGCGCCTGCAGGCGCCGCTCCTCGGTCATCACACCCCGCGCCGGGAGCCCTGCGCCCCGTGCCGGCCAGCCTGGGGCGCAGTCCCCGGTGGTGGCGCGCGATCAGCCCCGCGAGCTCACGTGGACACCGCGTCCTTCAGCGCGGTCGCCGGCTTGAACGCCGGCGCCTTGCTGGCGGCGATCTCCATCGGCTCACCCGTCCGGGGGTTGCGCCCCGACCGTGCGGCGCGCTCGCGGACCTCGAAGGTGCCGAAGCCGGGGATGGTCACCTTGTCACCCTCGGCCAGCGCGCGGGTGATGGCGCCCACGAGGGCGGAGAGAGCCGCCTCCGCGGCTGCGGACCCCAGGCCCGCGTCCCGCGAGATCGCGTCGACGAGTGTGCTCTTGTTCATCAGTTCTCCCTCTGTGGTGCCGGCGGTCGCCCCGATCAGCCACCGAGGGGCTCGGATCGGGGGTGCGAGGCGGTGACTCGGACGCGGAAGCGTCGCCCGGACGACCCCGGGGGCCGGGCCGGGCCTTCACGGTCCGAGCAGCCCGAGCGGCGGCACGCACCAGCCCCGCAGTCGCGTCCTGACAACCATTGTCATCCTAGCGGTGTCGCCGGTGCCGGTCCGGCTGGTCGCTCCCCGCTCGCGTCACGGGCGCCCGGCCCCGGAACCGCGGATGGGCCAGGGCCGTTGGACCAGTGGGCTCCCCGTGGGTCGCCCCGCCTGCGCCGTCCGGCCGGGGTCACTGAGGGGCCGGTCGGAGTAGCGGACGAGACATCGGACCGAGATATGCCCGTGATGTTCCGTCATCTGCAGAACCCCGGCCGGAGCATCTGTCGACACATGGAGGGTGACGCCCCTTCTGTCGCTTCCTAGGTTGAACCGCCCCTGTGTGCTCGTCGCAGGGGCGGGGCCGGCGCGCGCGACGCCTTCGCCTCGACGCAGCGACAGAAGGTGTGATGCGATGCCGAGCAGGAGAGCCCCCCGGGGGCTGCGGTCGATGCGCAGCGTGCGGGTCGTGGCGGTGGCCGCTGCGGCGGTCGCGGCCGGAGCCCTGGCGCTGCCGGGCCAGTCGGCGACGGCGGCCAGTGGCGTGGTCGGGCCGATCGACCCGCAGAACTGGGTCAACCCGGACGCCATGACGTGGGCGGACTACAAGCCGGTCCCCGACACCGACTGGGCGAACAAGCTCACCGGCGACGTCCGTACCTTCAAGGGCGCCGTCGTGCTCGTGGACTACCCGGACATGCCCTTCGCGGTCACCCAGCCGCCGAAGTCCACGATCTTCGGCAACCCGAGCCTGTTGGCGCACGACATCCCGCGGTCGCAGGTCGCCAAGTTCTACGAGGACTTCCTCAACAAGCCCCAGGACCTCAACCACCACGTGACGATCAACTCGTACTGGCAGGAGGACAGCAACGGCAAGTTCGGCGTCGACCTCGACGCCTTCGGGCCGTACCTGATGCCGTTCAAGTCCTACCAGTACGGCATCGACAACGGCTTCAACGCCGGTGCCTGCCCGGTCGGCGACGCCTGCAACAAGAACATGCGGACCGACGGGCAGGCCGCGTGGCTCGCCGACGTCGGGCAGTCCGTGATCGACCAGTACGACTTCACGTTCTACCTCGGCGCTGGGCAGGACGAGTCGAGCAGCTGGCAGGAGTTCGGCTCCATGCTGTTCGCGTCCCCGCAGGACGTCCCGGACGCCTGGGGCCCGCCGGCGCCGACCAACCCGGAGACCGTGCCCGGCAAGAACGCCGCGCGCACCCGCTACGTGCCGTGGACCTCGTGGAAGGCCGCGGCCACCATCTGGCCCAATGCCAACCTGCCCACCGCGACGCGCAAGGGGTCCTCGATCCAGGCCGAGAGCTCGGGCATGGGCACCTACGCGCACGAGTTCAGCCACATCCTGACGATCCTCGACAACTACAACAACCCGTTCGGCGGTGAGCGCGCCTACACCGGCCCGTGGAGCATGATGAGCCGTGGGTCGTTCCTCGGCCCGGGCGGCCCGCACAGCCGGTGGCAGATCCCGCCGGTGAACGGCGCATCGCTGGGCTCGCAGCACATGCTGCGTGACAAGATCAAGCTCGGGATCATCGACGAGGAGAACGTCCTCCGGGTCGACAGCGCGGCTCTCGCGAACTCCGGCGTCGTGGTGGCGAAGGTGCAGGCCCGTGCCGCCAAGCAGGACCCGGGCGAGCTGTCGGGCATCAACATCCGCATCGGCCGTGACGCGAGCCCCGTGTGCGGCGCGGTCACCTTCACCTGTGACGGCAACGGCCGCGGCAACAGCTTCTACCAGAACTACACGCTGGAGGTTGTCGACCGCATGGGCGACGACTCCTTCCAGGGCGACCACGGCGTGCTGATCAGCAAGACCAAGGACCAGGACAACGCCCCCTTCGTCTGGACGATCGACGCCAACCCGCAGGACATCAACCAGGTCGACTACTACGACGCCAACGGGCAGCCGCAGATGATGACGCGCGGCGACTTCCGGCAGCTGCTGGACGCCCCGTTCCACGCCGGCACCGACTCGGGCAGTGAGTACGAGTACGTGGACGAGGCCAACGGCCTGCACTTCTACGTCATCGACATCGAGCGCGACGCGAAGGGCATCCTCAGCTACACGCTCGCCGTCAAGTCGCTCAAGGGGGCCGGGGCCGTCCGGCGTGGCGTCGAGGTCCTCGGCAAGGGCGAGGCCGCCAGCGCTGCCGACATGACCGGCACGACCTGCTCGTTCACCATCGAGAACAGCGGCCGTACGCCGTCCGCCGCCGCGACGGCCGGGCACCCGGAGGACCTCAGCGCGCACCTCGACTCCGACGTCTACCGCCTGTCGGTGGCGACACGAGGTGAGGGCTGGAGCGCCTCGCTGCCCAACGCCCTCGCGACCGCGAAGGCCGGGGGGACGGCCGAGGTGCTGGTGAACGTCAAGGCCGCTCCCGGCGCCAAGCACCAGGGCGCGATCGTCCTCACCGCGACGTCCGAGTCCGACCCGACCAAGGTCGCGCACGCGGACTGCAAGGTGAAGTCGGTTCGCTGACAGCCCGTCCCCTGCTCGCCGGGTGACCGGCCGGCGAGCAGGAGCCCGGTCCCGGGGCCGTCCGTCCCATCGGACGGTCCCGGAGCCGTGCGATATTGACGTCTCGCTCCGCCCTTACTGATCTGTCGGGAGAACGCACACGTGCACGCAGGAAGCGCCCGGCGAGGAGGCGCGCTCACGCTGGTCGCGACGGCAGTGCTGCTCGTGAGCGGCTGTACGGACGGCGGCGACGACGCGCGCGCGGCGTCCTCCGCCACGCCGAGCGAGCAGCGGACCGTGCGGTTGCTCGTGCGTGACGCGAACATCCGCGAGGTGGGCGAGCCCTGCTCCGGTGCCGGGGGCTACCTCTACGTCCACCCCACGGCCCCGTTCGCGATCACGGACTCCGGTGGTTCGACCGTCACCTCGGGCACGATGCCCGCGGGCACGGCGCGCGCCGCGCTCGAGCAGGACCTCGGCGTGCAGCGCGTGCCGACCTTCTGCGAGTTCTCCGTCCCGGTCAGCGTGCCGGCCGGGGACGGCTACGCCCTCGTCCTCGACGAGGGGGACCCCATCCCCTTGACGGCGCAGGACGACGAGGTCGAGGGCAAGGTCCTGGTGGGGGTGCTGTGAGTCGTACGCGTGGGCTCTGGGGCCTTGCCGTGGTGGCCCTCGTGCTCGTCGTCGGCTTCGTCCTCCCGCTGCCGGGGCTGCCGGGCGGCTCCGACGGCTCCGACGGCTCCGACGAGGAGGCTGTCGGCGTGGCGGTCACCGGGCCGCCGGTGGCCGAGCCCTCCTTCGACGCGCCCGAGCCGGCGCCCACGCTGCCGCCCGGCGAGCGCATCGCGCCTCCCTTCGCCGGGCTGGACCTCGCCGGAACGTCGGTCAACGTGGCCTCCCGGTGGATGCAGCGGCCGATGGTCATCTCCTTCGTCACCTCCTGGTGCGTCCAGTGCCAGGAGCGGCAGGACGCGTTGAGCGAGCTCGCCCGCGCGTACGAGGGGAAGATCGACTTCGTCGGGGTGGCGACCCAGGACTCGCGCGAGGCGCTCGCGGAGTACGCGGCCCGGCACCGGGTCGACTACCCCATCGTCCTCGACGAGCCGGGCGAGGTCTGGCGCTCCTACGCCATCCGTGAGCCACCAGCCCTGGTGGTGGTCGGCCGTGGCGGCACGCTGCTGCGCGGCTGGCCCGGCGGCAAGGAGGCCACCGAGCTCACCGCGGAGCTGAAGAAGCTCGAGCTCGTGCCGTAGCCCCAATCCCTCCTGACAGCCCCCGTCGTCCCGGCCTGCCCGGGCCGGCGGGGGCTGTTCGCGTCGTTGCCCGATCTCCCGGTGCCGCTCCCGGTGCGCGGGCCATGGCCTAGGCTCCCGCACATGAAAACCGTTGCCACGGCAGGGATGGCCGTCGTCGCGGCCGCCCTGCTGCTCGCGGCCTGCGGTGGGAGCGACGAGGCGGCCCCCGTCGGCTCCTCCGCGTCGACGCCCACCGCAGCCGCGGGCCACCCCGTCACGCTCGCCGACGACTGCGGCCATGACGTGGTCGTCGACCGCGCCCCGCAGCGCGCGGTCGCGCTGGAGCAGGGCGCGACCGAGATGCTCCTCAGCCTGGGCCTGGCCGACCGGATGGCCGGGACGAGCTACCTCACCGACCCCGTCCTTCCCGCGCTGCAGGCCGAGTACGAGCAGGTGCCCGTGCTCGCGGCGCAGTACCCGGCGCCCGAGGCCTTGCGTGCCCAGGAACCGGACTTCCTGTACTCGATGCTCCCGTCCGCCTTCACCGCCGACGTCGCCGGCACCCGCGAAGAGCTCGCCGGGCTCGGCGTCCCGGCCTACGTCTCCCGGATGAACTGCGAGGACCCGAAGCAGAGTGCGCCCTTCAGCTTCGACGGCCTCTTCGCCGAGATGCGCGACCTCGCCGCCGCCTTCGACGTGCGCGACCGTGGCGAGCAGCTCGTCCGCGAGCAGCAGGAGAAGCTCGACGGGGCCGAGCAGGTAGCTGCCCGGGTCGAGGGCGAGCCGACCGTCGTCTGGTTCTACTCCACCTACAACGGCACCCCGATCGTGGCGGGGCCGGGCGGCGTGCCGGACGCGATCGGCGACCTGCTCGGCGCCCGCAACGCGTTCGACGACCTGGGCGGCACCTGGGCCGAGGCCTCGTGGGAGGAGATCGCCGACCGCGACCCCGACGTGATCGTGCTCGCGGACCTGTCGCGGGGCAAGCCCGGTGACAGCGCGGCCGACAAGCGGCGGCTGCTGGCCGAGGACCCGGTGGCGTCGCAGCTGACCGCGGTGCGGCAGGACCGGCTCGTCGCCCTGCCCGGCTCGGCCCTCGACGCCTCGGTGCGCAGCGCCGACGCCGTCGCACAGCTCGCATCCGCTATCGCAGACATGGGCTTTGGAGGTACGCAGTGAGCACCGTCCCCGCGCAGACCCGCGCCGAAGGCCCGGCCGCAGCGATGCTGCGCCGCTGGGACGACCAGCAGGCGGCGTACATCTCCCGGCGCGAGGAACGCTTCGCGATCATGCTCGACGTGGTCGAGGCCACCGTGCCCGCCGACGGGCTCGTCCTCGACCTGGCCTGCGGGCCGGGCTCGATCAGCGCAAGGGTCGCCCGGCGGTTCCCCCGCATGCGGTGCCTCGGCGTCGACTACGACCCGGCGCTGCTCACCCTCGCCCGCGCCTGGGCGGGGGAGGAGGGGCACGACGACCGGGTGCGCTTCGCGGACGCCGACCTCGTGGACCCCTCGTGGCTGTCGGTCCTGCAGGGCGAGGCGCCGCACGCCGTCCTCAGCTCCACCGCGCTGCACTGGCTCCCCGGTGCCGTGCTGGCGCGCCTCTACTCCGACCTCGGCGGAATCCTAGAGCAGGAATCGGTATTCCTGAACGCAGACCATCTGCGGGCACCCACGGGGCGGGAGCTGTTCACTGCTCTGGCGGCGGCCGACGACGAGCGGACCCAGGCGACGGCGCACGCCCGCGGTGTCGACACCTGGGACGACTGGTTCCGGGGGCTGGCCGATGACCCCGAGTACGCCACCGCGCTGGCCGAGCGGGAGAGCCGGTTCGCGGACCGTCCGCGCAACCCCGACCTCAGCCTGGGCTTCCACGTGGAGGCCCTGCGCGTCGCAGGGTTCCGCGAGGCCGGGCCGGTGTGGCAGCACTTCGATGACTACGTCGTCCTCGCTCGCCGCTGACCCGACGGTCCCGCTGGCGACCGGGCGCGTCCGCGGCCCGGGCGGCGCCGCCGCGCTCGTGTTCGGCGTCGGCCTGCTCCTGGTCTCCTGCGCGGGGGCCGTGTGCGTCGGGGCGGCCGACCTGACCGTGGAGCAGGTGGCGCGCTCCGTCGCGGCCCACCTCGGGCTCGGGACGAGCCCGCTCGCGCCGCTGCCGGACTCGGTCGTGTGGCAGCTGCGGCTGCCGCGGGTCCTCCTCGCGGCGGCGGTGGGTGCCGCGCTCGCGCTCTGCGGATGCGTGCTCCAGGCGCTGACCCGAAACGTGCTCGCCGACCCGTACCTGCTGGGCATCTCCTCGGGTGCCTCGACCGGGGCCGTGGCGGTCCTCGTGCTGGGCCTCGGTGCGGGGACGGTCGGCCTCGCCGGGGGAGCGTTCCTCGGCGGCCTGGCGGCGTTCGGGCTCGTGGTGCTCCTCGTGGGCTCGGGCGTCGGCACCTCGATCACGCGGGTCGTCCTGACCGGCGTGGCGGTCGGTCAGCTCTTCGCCGCCGTCAGCGCCTTGCTGCTCATGGCGAGCGGGGACGCGCAGACGGTGCGGGGGGTGACGTACTGGCTGCTCGGCTCGCTCTCGGGCGCCCGCTGGGGCTCGGTCGGGCTGGTCGCCGCGCTGGTCGCGGTCGGCGGGCTCGTCCTCTGGTCCCGAGCCGCGGCCCTGGACGCCTTCACCTTCGGCGCCGACGCCGCGGCCTCGCTCGGTGTCCGGGTCTCGCGCACCCGCTGGCTGCTGCTCGTGACGACTGCGCTCGTGACCGCGGGAGCGGTCGCCGTGTCGGGGGCGATCGCCTTCGTCGGGCTCGTGCTCCCGCACGCCGTGCGCCGCGTCGTCGGGGCGGCCCACGCCCGCCTGCTGCCCGCTTGCGCCCTGGCGGGCGCCGCCTTCCTGGTGTGGGCCGACGCGCTCGCCCGCTCGGCCTTCGCCCCCCAGGAGGTGCCCGTCGGGGTCGTCACCGCCCTCGTGGGCGCGCCGGCCTTCCTGCTCGTGCTGCGCAGCGTGGCCCGATGAGCGCGCTCGCCGTCGAGGCGCTCACCTGGTCCGCGCAGGCCCGGCGGATCGTCGAGGACGTCTCGCTGCGCGCGGAGCCGGGCTCGCTCGTCGGGCTGCTCGGCCCGAACGGCTCCGGGAAGTCCTCCCTGCTGCGCTGCATCGCCCAGCTGCGCCGGCCGGACGCCGGTCGGGTGGCGTACGACGGGCGTTCTGCCGACGCCTTCGACCGGCGCGCGCTCGCCCGGACGGTCGCTGTCGTCGACCAGGAGGCGAGCACGGAGGTGGACGTCCGGCTCCGCGACGTGGTGGCCCTGGGACGCGTGCCGCACCGGGACCGGTGGGGCGGGCTGACCGCGCGGGACGAGGCGGCCGTCGACCAGGCGATGGCACAGGTGAGGGTCGGCCACCTCGCCGACCGCCGGTGGAGCACCCTGTCGGGGGGCGAGCGGCAGCGGGCGCACCTCGCCCGGGGACTGGCCCAGGGGGCACGCTGCCTGCTGCTGGACGAGCCGACCAACCACCTGGACGTGCGCCACCAGCTCGAGCTCTTCGCACTGCTCGACGCGCTGCCGGTCACCACCGTCGCCGCGCTGCACGACCTGCCGCTCGCCGCGCGCTTCTGCGACCGTGTCGTGCTGCTCGAGAGCGGCCGGGTCGTCGCGGACGGCCCGCCGGCCGAGGCGCTCACCCCGACCCTGATCGAGCGGGTCTACGGCGTCCGTGTGTCCGTCGCACCGGCCGGTACCGCCGGGGGCACCGCCGGGCGGGCGGGGGTGGTGGTGACCTACCTCGGGCTGGCCTGAAGGCCCCCGGGCCCAACTGAATCCGATTGTCACGACCCCGTTTCGGCTGGGCATAACCCTCGCGGTGGCCCCTCCGGCTCTGTAGCGTGCCCGCGTGACCACTCAGGTGAGCGCGGCCACTGGCCCAGCCCCCGGCCCGGGGCGCCCGCGGCGACGGCTGCGGCTCGGCTCGGTGGAGGTCGTCGCCATCGGCGTGGTGCTCGTCGTCATCGGCCAGCGCTTCGTGGTGGACGCGATCGACGACGCCCCCGCCCTCGCGACGTGGGCCACCATCTTCGTCTCCATCTGCATCCAGGCGCTGCCGTTCCTGGTCCTGGGCGTGGTCCTCAGCGCGGCGCTCATGGCCTTCGTGCCACCGAGCGTCATCGCCCGGGCGCTGCCGCGCAGCCCCGCGCTCTCGGTGCCCATGGCGGGTGCTGCGGGCGCGGTGCTGCCGGGGTGCGAATGCGCGTCGGTCCCCGTGGCCGGCAGCCTGGTGGCCCGCGGAGTGGCCCCGGCCGCGGCGTTCGCCTTCCTGCTCGCGGCGCCCGCGATCAACCCGGTCGTCCTCGTGGCCACCGCGGTGGCCTTCCCCGGCAAGCCCGAGGTCGTCCTCGCCCGCCTGATCGCGTCGCTCGCCGCCGCGATCGTGATGGGGTGGCTGTGGGCCCGGTTCGGCAAGGCCGAGTGGCTCCGCCCGCCACGGAGGCCGTCGTCCGGCGAGGGCAAGCTCGCCGTCTTCCGCGACTCCGCCCAGCACGACCTGCTGCACGCCGGTGGCTTCCTCGTCGTCGGTGGCCTGCTCGCCGCCACGATGAACGTCGTGGTCCCGCGGTCCTGGCTCGATGCGGTGGCGGACCAGCCGGTCATCTCGGTGCTCGCGCTCGCGGGCCTGGCGGTCATCCTCGCCATCTGCTCGGAGGCCGACGCCTTCGTCGCGGCGAGCCTGTCGCAGTTCTCGATGACGTCGCGGCTGGCGTTCCTCGTCGTCGGCCCGATGGTCGACGTGAAGCTCATCGCCCTGCAGGCCGGCACGTTCGGCCGGTCCTTCGCGGTGCGCTTCGCACCGGTGACCTTCGTGGTCGCCGTGACCTCCGCCGTCCTCACCGCCTGGTGGCTGCTGTGAACCGCGAAGCGCAGAGCATCGTCGTCACCCTGCTCGGCGGTGCGCTGCTGCGCATCTCGCTGAGCGACCTCTTCATGCGCTACGTGAAGGAGGCGATGCAGCCGTTCCTCATCGCCTCGGCGATCGTCCTGCTCGTCATCGGGCTCTACCCGGTGGTCAGTGAGCTGCTGTGGCCGCGGCGGGCCGCGGCCGCACAGCCGGACGCCGGCGAGCTGAGCGCCGCCGGAGCCGGCGCCGAGACTCTCGTCGTGACCGGGAGCGACGGCCACGACGGGCACGGGCACGGCCACGAGCACGGCGGGCCGCGCATCGCCTGGCTGCTCCTGCTCCCCGTCCTGGCGATCTTCCTGGTCGCCCCGCCGGCCCTCGGCTCGTACGCCGCCTCGCGCGGCAGCGTGGCGGTCCCGGAGTCCACCGACAGCAATCTGGGCGCGCTCCCCGAAGGGGAGGTGGCGTTGTCCCTCGTGGACTACGCGAACCGGGCGGTGTGGGACGACGGCCGCACCCTGCAGGGGCGGACGGTCGAGCTGACCGGCTTCGTCACGCCGGCCACGGACGGCAAGTCCTGGTTCGTGACCCGGATGATGATGTCCTGCTGCGCCGCCGACGCCTCGGCCGTCCTCGTCGAGGTGCAGGGTGTGCCCGCCCCGGACAAGGACACCTGGGTGAGCGTCCGGGGCACCTACACCACCTATCCGGGGGCGAAGGAGGCAGGAGCCGCCGTCATCGCCGCCTCCTCCGTCGAGCAGGTGCGGCAGCCCGCGGACCCGTACGAGGGCTGAGGCCGGCGGCAGCGCCGCACGACGCGTCGAGACGGCCGGGCGGGCCGCTCCCCGGAGCCTTGCGCACGTCAGCCGGCGGCGGGCAGCGCGGCCCGCGCCGCCCGCTCGTGCCGCTGGCGCCGGCCGCGCAGGCCGGGGGCCGGAAGGTCGAGCTCCTCGGCCGGCACCGGCTTGCCGTAGTGGTAGCCCTGGACGAGGTCGCAGCCGAGCGCCGTCAGCGCGTCGCGCTGGGCCTCGGTCTCGACGCCTTCGGCGACGCTGACCAGGCCCATGGCACCGGCGAGGTGGACGCAGCTCGCGACGATCGCGCGGTCCCCGGAGTCCCACGTCATGCCCGCGACGAACGACCTGTCGATCTTCAGCTCGTCCACCGGGAAGCGCCGCAGGTAGGCGAGGCTGGCGTACCCCGTGCCGAAGTCGTCGACGGCGATCGAGGCGCCCAGCTCCTTGAAGGCGGTCAAGGTGGCCATCGCCGTCTCGGGGTCGCTCATCAGGGCCGTCTCGGTGATCTCCAGGACCAGCCGTCCGGCCGGTACGCCGTGGCGGGCGAGTGCGGTGGTCACCCAGTCGCGCAGGGCCGGGTCGGCCAGCTGCCGCGCCGACAGGTTCACCGAGACCTGCAGGTCGACGCCGAGGGCCTGCCAGCGAGCCGACTGCGCGACCGCCTCCTCCAGGACCCAGGCCCCGACCTCGCGGATCAGGCCCGACTCCTCGGCCACGGCGATGAACTCGCCCGGCGCGAGCAGGCCCCGGACCGGGTGGGCCCAGCGCACGAGCGCCTCCACCCCCGTCAGGCGCCCGTCGGCCAGCCGCACCCGCGGCTGGTAGTGCAGCCGTAGCTGCCCGTCGGTCACCGCGTGACGCAGCTGCTCGAGCAGCCGGAGCCGGTCCGCCGTCTCGTCGCGGGCCGCCGGGTCGTGCACCTCCCAGCCGCTTCGCCCGGTGGCCTTGGCCCGGTACATCGCCGCGTCGGCGCGCTGCAGCAGCGCGTCCGCGACGGCGGCGGGATCCGTGACGAGCGCGGCCGGCGCGGTGTCGTCGGTCAGCGCGATGCCCACGCTGGCCGAGACCACGACCTCCACCCCGCGGACGACGATCGGGTCGGCCAGCGTCGCCAGCAGGCGCTGGGCGAGAGCCTCGGCGTCCTCCGTGCGGGCGACCTGGTCCAGGACGACGAACTCGTCGCCGGCCAGGCGGGCCACGACCGCTCCCGTGCGTACCGCGCGTCGCAGCCGCTCGGCGACGCGGACCAGCAGCTCGTCGCCGCCGGCGTGGCCGGTGCTGTCGTTGACGGCCTTGAAGCCGTCGAGGTCGATGAAGAGCACGGCCGGGCGCGGGGACGGCGCTGCGGGCGCGGGCGCCGCCTCGTCCCTCAGCCGGCGCGCGCCGTGGTCGGCGAGCGCAGCGTGCAGCGCGGCGAGCAGCCCGGGGCGGTTGGCCAGGTCGGTCAGGGCGTCGTGGTGCACGAGGTGCTGCAGGCCCGCCTCGGCGCGGGCACGACGGGCTTCGGACGCCTCGGCCCGTCGCCGGGCGGCCAGCAGGTCCTCCTCGTAGCGGCGCCGTTCGGTGGCGCTGAACAACGCGACCGCGACGGTGGGCTCCCCGGCCGTGTCCTCGATGCGGTGGGCGGTCAGGAGCGCGGCCAGGCGGCGGCGGTCGGCGCCGACCAGCTGGACGACGACCTCCTCGACGCGCCCGGTCACCTCGAGCTTCGGCAGCGAGGAGGTGGTCCAGACGATGCGGTCGCCGACCGGGAGGAGGGCGGCCAGCGGCGTGCCCACGACGTCCTCGTGCCGGTGACCGCTCCAGGTCGTGAACGTCTCGTTGGCGTCGATGATCGTGGTCGCGGTGGCGTCGAGCACCAGGTGGGCGCACGGGGAGCGCTGCCACAGCAGCCGGTCGCCTCCGCTCGGCGAGGTCACGCTGCTCCGGCCTGCCGTGCGTCGTCCCGGCCGGCGAGGTGCGCGCGGATGGCGGCCGCCGTCTCCTCCGGAGCGCTGACGTGCGGGCAGTGGCCCGTGGCGGCGAGCCGGACCAGCTGGCCGCGAGGCAGGGTGGCGGCGACGGCGTCGCCCACCTCGACCGGGGCAAGCGCGTCGTGCCGGCACTGCAGGACCAGGGTGGGCAGGGCGACCTCCGGCAGCACGGCACGGCTGTCGGTGAGGAACAGCGTCCGCGCAAAGGTCCTCGCCGCGTCGGGGTGCGTGCCGACGAAGCCCCGCTCGAGCTCGGCAGCGAGCTCGGGGGCTTCCGGGTTGCCCATGACCACAGGAGCCATGGCCGCCGACCAGGCGTAGTAGTTGCTGTCCAAGGACTCCAGCAGCTCCTGGACGTCCTCGAGGGAGAAGCCGCCGGTGTAGCCCGTGGCGGGGTCGTCGACGTAGCGCGGGGAGGGGGCGATCAGCACCAGCCCGGACAGCCGGCTGTCGTCGGCGGCGGCCGCGAGGACGGCCACCATCGCGCTGACCGAGTGGCCGACCAGGGTCACGTCGCGCAGGTCGAGCGCAGCGCAGATGTCCAGGACGTCCTCGGCGTACCCGTCGAGCCGGCCGTGGCGCTCGTGGTCGAAGGCGGCCAGGTCCGAGCGCCCCGAGCCCAGGTGGTCGAAGAGGACCACGCGATGGTCGGGGAAGTGCGGGACGAGACGGCGCCAGGCGTCCTGGCCGGCGCCGAAGCCGTGGGCCAGCAGCAGGACCGGCCCGTCCGGGTTCCCGGCCTCGGTCACGGCGTGGCGCGCCAGGACCGCGGCGGGGTCGCGCGGGACGGGCCGCGGCGCGGGCACCACGGCAGGGACGAGCGCGGCGGGGGCCACTCCGTCGAGCGACACGTCGTCGTTCACAGCGGTCACTACGTCCTCGATCGTGGGCAGGGCTGCGGCGGCTCGAGTCGCCGTCCGGCGTCCTCCTTCACCCAGTCGGCAGATCTGCCGCCGGCTGAAGGCGTTGCCCGCCACATCTTCGCGGCGCCCGCTGCCGACCGCCCTTCAGGGCGAGGTCAGGGCGGCGTGGGCCCGGAGCAGCAGGTGGAGCCGGCCGGCGCGGCTGCCTGCCGGTCCACGCGGGTGAGGACGCCGGGATGGCAGCAGGCGCAGGCCACGTCGGGCCCGGCGCCGCGGCCGGCGACGGGCGGGTCGCCAGCGCAGCACGCGTCCCCGCGCCACGCGTCCACGCCTTCCTTGACAGCGACGGCCGCGATGACCAGGCCCGCCAGCGGGTCCGCCCAGCCCCACCCCACGGTCGCGTTCAGCACCAGGCCGGCGAGCAGCACGGCGGACAGATAGGTGCAGAGCATGGTCTGGGTCGAGTCCGCCAGCACCGTCCTGGACGACAGCGCTCGTCCCGTGCTGCGCTTGGCCCACGTCAGCGCCGGCATCACCACGAGCGAGGCGGCCGCCAGGGCGATGCCGACGGGTGAGGCGTCGGGGTCCGCGGAGCCGGTGAGCGCCCGGGCGGAGTCGTAGCCGACGTACGCCGCCAGCGCGAAGAAGGCGACGGCGATGACACGGAGCGCCCGTCGCTCGCGCTGCTCGGCCAGCGTCCCCCCTCGGGCGAACTGCCACATCACGGCGATCGCGGAGAGGACCTCGACGGCGGAGTCCAGGCCGAAGGAGACGAGGGCGACCGAGCCGGCCGCCGACCCCGCGGCGACCGCGACCAGCCCCTCCACGGTGTTGTAGCCGATGGTCGCCCAGGCCAGGAGCGAAGCGCGGCGGCGCAGGCGGGCCAGCCTGGCCTCGCCCCCGGCCGCCCTCTCGACGGCCACGCGGGTCTCCGTCACGAGCACTCCCCGGTCTCGTCGCGCTCGCAGCCCTGCGCCGGGAGGACGACGCCGAGCAGGTCCTCGAGCGCGTGTCCCAGCCGCCGTTCGGCCAACTCGTACCGGGTGCGCCGGCCTTCCGGCGTGGCGACGACGAGGCCGCAGCCGCGCAGGCAGGCGAGGTGGTTCGACACGCTCTGCCGGGAGACCTCGAGGAGCTCGGCGAGCTCGGCGGGGTAGGCGGGTGCCTCCCGCAGCGCGAGCAGCACCCTGGCCCTGGTGGGATCGGAGAGCGCGTGCCCGAACCGTGCGAGGGCCTGCCCGTGGTCGAGAACGCTCGGCACGGGGGGACCATACATCGGCCGATGTATCCAGCGACAGGTGTGCTGCAGCAGCGCTGGGCCGGACGCGAGGCGGCCGGGCCCTCAGCGGCGGCTCTCCTCGCCCGCCGCCTCCTGCCAGCTGCTCGACCGCAGCAGTCGCAGGCCGTTGAGCGCGACGATCACGGTCGACCCCTCGTGCCCGGCGACGCCGAGGGGGAGAGGAAGGTGTCCGACGAGGTCCCACGTCGAGAGCGCCACGATGAACGTCCCGGCGATGACGAGGTTGGCCACCACCACCCGGCGGGCTCGCCGTGACAGTGCGACGACGGCCGGCAGTGTCGAGAGGTCGTCCCGGACGATCACGGCGTCCGCGGTCTGGAGGGCAAGGTCCGATCCGTGCCGCCCCATGGCGACGCCGACGTCCGCCGTCGCCAGCGCGGGGGCGTCGTTGATGCCGTCGCCGACGAACATGGCCGTCGCACCGGCGGACTGCGCCTCGCGCAGGTGCTCGGCCTTGTGGGCCGGCAGCAGCCGGGCGTGGACCGAGGTGATGCCCGCGGCCTCCGCCACCGCTCGCGCGGGCAGCGCGGCGTCCCCGGTGAGCAGGACCGGAGGGCGGCCGGTCGTGCCGGCGAGGCGCCCGACCGTGGCCCGAGCCTCGTTCCGCAGCCGGTCGGCGACCGCGATGACGGCCAGCGGCACGCCGTCGACGACGAGGTGCAGCGCCGTCTGCCCGTGGCTCTCCACCTGCGCGGCTGCCGCCGTCGCGGCGTCGCGGACGGCCCTGGGCGCACCGTGTGCGAGCACCGCAGCGCTGCCGACCGTGACGTCGTGCCCGTCGACCACGGCCCGGACACCCTGCCCCGGGGTGGCACGGAAGCCCGTCGCCTCCGGCAGCCCGATCCCGCGCTCGTCGGCGGCCCGGGCCACGGCGCGGGCGAGGGGGTGCTCGCTGGAGCGCTCCGCCGCGGCGGCCAGCCGCAGCAGGGCGTTCTCCGACAGCCCGCTCGGAGCGAGCGGACGGACCGCCACGACGCGCGGGGTCCCCTCCGTCAGGGTGCCGGTCTTGTCGAAGGCGACGAGGTCGACGGTGCCGATCCGCTCCATGACCGGGGCAGACTTGACCAGCAGCCCGTGGCGGCCGGCGTTCGCGATGGCCGCGAGCAGCGGCGGCATGGTCGCCAGGACCACGGCGCAGGGGGACGCCACGATCATGAAGGTCATGGCGCGCAGCAGTGTCGGCTGGAACGCCGCTCCGAGCGCCAGTGGCACGGTGAGCAGGGCCAGCGTCACCAGCACCATGGCCACCGAGTAGCGCTGCTCGACCTTCTCGATGAACAGCTGCGCCGTGGCCTTTGTCGCGGACGCCTCCTCGACCAGGGCCACGATGCGGGCCACGGCGGAGTCGGCGGCCTCGCGGGTCACCCGGACCGTGAGCGCGCCCGTGCCGTTCAGGGTCCCGGCGAACACGTGGCTCGCCGGCTGCTTGAGGGCCGGCAGCGGCTCGCCGGTGATGCCCGCCTCGTCGACCTCGCTGACCCCCTCGTCCACGAGGCCGTCGGCGGCGACACGCTCGCCGGGGCGTACGAGAACGCGGTCGCCCACGGCGAGCGAGGCCGCCTCCACGAGCTCTTCCCCGCCCTCGGGACGCAGCCGGGTGGCGGTCTCCGGGGCGAGCGTGAGCAGCGCGCGTACGGAGTCGGCCGTGCGGGCGGTCGCCACGGCCTCGAGCGCGCCGGAGGTGGCGAAGATGACGATCAGCAGCGCCCCGTCGAGGACCTGCCCGATGGAGGCCGCCAGCACGGCGGCGACCACCATCAGCAGGTCGACGTCGAGCGTCCCTGCGCGCAAGGCGCGTCCTCCGGCCACCGCGGGCTCCCAGCCCCCGGCGGCGTAGCACGCGAGGTACAGCAGCCACCACACCGCGGGCGGTGCGCCGGCCAGCTGCGCCAGGCCGCCGGCGGCGAACAGCGCGGTCGCTGCGAGCGCCCACCGCGCCTCCGGCAGGCCCACCGCTTGCCGCGCCCACCCGGCCCGTGCCACCGCCGGCTGCGGCCCGGCCGCGTTCCCGGCAGTGGCGATAGCCGTGGTCATGCGGTGGCCCGGGCTGTCTGCGTCACCGGGAGGGCCCGGTCGACCGGTTGCATGCATGGCAGCGTATCTGCACACTCATGAAGGTACGCAGGCTGTCGCCCGGCTCGCTACGATGCCCTTCGTGCACAGCTCCCTTCCGGACTTCTCCATGCCGCACGAGGAGCAGGCGCACCTGGCGGCCGAGTCGTTCCGGCTTCTGGCCGACCCCACCCGCATCAAGATCCTCTGGGCGCTGCTGCAGGGCGAGTCGTCGGTCACGTGCCTCGGGGAGCTGGTGGGGGCCAGCCCGACCGTCGTCTCCCAGCACCTGGCGAAGCTGCGGCTGGCGGGGCTGGTCAAGGGTCGGCGTGAAGGCACGTTCGTCTATTACAAGGCGGCCGACGTGCACGTCCGCCGCCTGCTCGCTGAGGCGCTCTTCCACGCCGAGCTGGCCGAGCAGGACCAGCCGGGCGAGCGGGACGGGCGCCCGGCCGGGCGCGGCCTCGACGAGCCGGCGGCTCACCCCCACTAGGGCGAGGGCCGCGCCCGCCTCCTCGGTGGTAGGCCCGCGGCGACGGTCCGGCACTCCCAATGCCGGTGCGGCGTCGTTCGAGAAAGCTGCGCCCGGGAACCGGGAGGCGACGGCCGCGGGAAAGCTCCCGGCTCCGGCTGAAGCACTACTCGCGACGGAGCGCCGACCGCCCACGCGGCCGGCGCTCCGCCCCGCGCTCGCCGTGGGAGGTCGGACGTGACGCGCCGGGCTACTCGAGCAGGCCCAGCTGGTACGCCTTCACGAGCCGGCGGGGCACCAGCTGCTGCTCGCCGCGGACGACGACCGGCACCAGGTCGGGAGGGGTCGCCTTCCACTGTGCGCGGCGGCTACGGGTGTTGCTGCGGGACATGCGGCGCTTCGGAACGGCCATCGGGGCTCCTTCGTGGGTCGGTCGTCACCAGCTGGACTTCGTGATGCCGGGCAGCTCGCCCCGGTGGGCCATCTCGCGGAACCGGACCCGTGACAGCCCGAACCGGCGCAGATGGCCCCGAGGGCGGCCGTCGACGGTGTCGCGGTTGCGCAGGCGGGTGGGGCTGGCGTCGCGGGGCTGGCGACGGAGCTCGGCGAGCGCGCTCGCCCGGTCTTCCTCGCTGCTCGCCGGCGACCGGAGGGTCTCCTTGAGCTCGGCTCGGCGAGCGGCGTGGCGCGCCACCACCTCCCGGCGCTGCTGGTCCCGGGCGATCTTGCTCCGCTTGGCCATCAGACGCGCTCCCCGCGGGCGAGGATCTCGCCGACGACCGCGTCGATGCCGCGGCGGTCGATGGTCTTGATGCCCTTGGTGCTCACCCGGAGGGACACCTTCCGCCCGAGGCTCGGTACCCAGTAGGTCTTGCGCTGGATGTTGGGGTCGAAGCGGCGCTTCGACCGACGGTGGGAGTGCGAGATCGTGTTCCCGAATCCGGGTTCACGTCCCGTCACCTGGCAGTGGGCCGACATCAGGCTCCTCCTCTGGTCGTTGGCTCGGCTGCGTGCTCAGAGACGTGCCCAGTGCTCCCCGGGACGCGCGCTCACGGTGCGCCTGGCCGGCAGTGGCGGGCGGTCGCGCCAGCGGGCAGGGCTCCTCCTGCGCAGCAGCCGGGGAGCGCCGGGGTCCCGGCGCGGGGGGACTGTCATGACGACAGTGTAGGACAACGACAACCGTTGTCATCTAAGCTCTGCCCGACAGCCCCCTCACGCAGGAACTCCTGCTCCTGCTCGTATCCCACCCCCGTTCATCAACGACATGCCGCTGCTGCTGCGGCGGAAGGGAGACCCATGCACGTCAAACGACGATCCCGGGCTCTGCTCGGCATGACCGGCCTACTGGCGGTGCTCGCGTCGGCGCTGCCGGCGACGGCGTCGGCCGCGGAGGCCGCCCCGCCGGAGAGCCAGGCCAAGCGGGTGCTCTCGAAGGTGCACACCGACGCCATCGCCGTCTTCTCGGAGGCGGGCCAGCTCGTGCTCGGCACCAAGGCGGACGTCGACGGCGTCTTCGGCAAGCGGCTGGACCCCTCCTCGACGATCTTCAACGTCGAGGAGGAGACCCGGCTGCAGGTCCCGGACAGCGCGCAGTTCGCCTTCCTCGGGGCGGCCGGCTCGGACGTGTGGATCGCGCCCGAGACGAACCCCGGCGGCACCGTGCTCTGGCCGGGCTTCAACACCGAGGGTGTCCCGAGCGGCGTGCTCGACGGCAACCGCGTCCAGATCAACCTGACCGGCGTGACCGGCCCGGGCACGGTGAACCTCTTCCAGACCCCCTTCACCGGGCCGCGCCGGCTCCTGTCCAGCCAGGGCGACACCCACCGCTCGTACGCCCTCTCCGCCGGCCAGCACGTCCACGCCAACTGGGCCTTCTCGGCGCGGGGGACGTACGTGCTGACCGTGACCGCGAGCGGGACCGTCGGTGGGGCGCCGGTCTCCTCGGCGCCGGTCGACTACACGTTCCACGTCGGTGCCCTCGACCCGGCGGCCGCGACGACGACGACGCTGTCGGCCAGCTCGTCCGCCGTGACCGCCGGGAGCCCGGTGACGCTCACGGCGGCCGTGTCCCCCGCTGCCGCCACCGGTTGGGTGGAGTTCTTCGACGGCAGCAGCAGCCTCGGGCACACCGCCGTCACGAACGGCGCCGCGACGCTGACCACGTCGGCGCTGCCGCTCGGGGCGAGGTCGCTCACCGCGACGTACACGCCCACCTGGAGCAACGAGTTCTCGTCCTCGACGTCGGCGGCGACGACCGTGACGGTCAGGAACGCCGACACCGGCGTGCTGGTCGTCGAGGGCGTCAAGGCCTCGTACGCGGCGGGTGAGACGCTGCGTGCACGGGCCGCCGGCATCACGCCGGCCGAGGGCCAGAGCTTCCGCTGGATCATCGAGCCGGTCTCCGGCGGCACGAGCTACGTGATGTCCGACGTCGGCGAGGCGCCCTACGCCGAGCTCGTGCGCGAGCTGACCACGTCCTACGACGGGTGGCGACTCGTCGTGGAGCTGCGGGAAGGCAACCGGACGCTGCAGGAGTCGGCCGCCGTCCCGCTCGTGGTGTCCGGCCCGAACGTCGGCTCCGGCGCGCCGCTGACGCTCGCCGGGCTGTCCGGCTCGTACCTCGAGGGCGAGTGGGCCGAGCTGACGGCCACGCACGCTGCGCTGCAGGCGGGCCAGGCCTACCGCTGGGTCATGCGCAACCCGCGTACCTCGGCGGTGTGGGAGCCGACGAGCACGTGGTACGGCGACAGCATCACGGGCGCCAACCCCTTCAACGTCTACGTCCAGGACTTCGGCTGGGTCGAGCTCGCGCTGCAGATCGTCGCGGCGGACGGGAGCGTGGTCGCCCAGTCCGCGCCGTTCACCCCGACGGTGAAGGAGCGTGAGCTCCTGCTCTCGGGCAAGCAGACGGTCTACCGCGTGGGGCAGCCCATCCGGCTGAACGCCGAGCTCTACCCCGCGAACGACACGTTCCGGTGGCAGTGGTCGCTGCTGAAGCCCGGGGGGACGGAGCTCGAGGTCATCGAAGGGGCGACGTCGTCGACCCTCGACCTGACCGCGGACATGGCGCTCGACAAGGCCCAGGTCTTCGTCTCCGTCCGCGAGCCCCGTAGCGGGCTGTGGGTCCGGTCCCTGTCGACGACCCTCGCGGTCACGGACGCGGCGCCGTCTGACCCGGTGCTCTTCTTCACCGCCCTGTCGGGTCACTACCACCAGGGTGGGACGGTCCGGTTCACGTTGAACGCGGAGCCGGGGCTGGGTGCTGGTGAGTCGGTGCGGTGGTGGTGGAAGCGCGCGGATC
>NZ_JAANNO010000019.1 GCF_011250645.1 Motilibacter aurantiacus | reverse complement strand
CGAGCTCGGGCGCCCGCTGGCCGCGGGCGCCTTCGGCGAGAACCTCACGACGGCGGGCCTGGACGTCACCCACGCGGTGGTCGGGGAGCGATGGCGGGTGGGGCGGGAGCTCGTGCTCGAGGTGACGTCGCCACGGGTGCCGTGCCGGACGTTCGCCGCCTGGCTCGGCGAGCGCGGCTGGATGCGGGCCTTCACCGCAGCGGCGCGGCCGGGGGCGTACCTGCGGGTGCTCGAGCCGGGGCCGGTGGCGGCGGGCGACGAGATGGCCGTGGAGCACCGACCAGGGCACGGGGTCACCGTGGCGGTGGTGTTCCGGGCCCTGCTGCTCGAGGCGGAGCTGCTTCCTCGGCTGCTCGAGGCCCCGCAGCTGCCGGCCCGGACGCGGGACCTGGTGCTCCGTCGGCTCGCCGCGCCGCCGGCGCCGGTCGCGATGGGGCGCGGGTCGGCGACGCTCGAGCAGTGAGCTCAGGCCGGAGGGCGGCCGGCCTCGTCGCAGGCCCGCAGCGCGGCTGCGATCGTGGTGTGCGGCGGGAGCACCCGCCCGAGGCCCGTCGTGCGCAGCATCCGGCTCACGTCCCGGGTGGGCCGGGCGAGGTGCAGCTGGCCCCTGCGCTCGCGCAGGCGCTGCCGCGCGTCCACCAGGGTGCGGCACCCGGCGGAGTCCACGAACGGCACGGCCGCGAGGTCCAGGACGAGCACGTGGTGCCGCTTGGCGATCTGGTCGAGCACGAACATCCGCAACTGCACGGCGGAGCGGGAGTCGAGCTCGCCGGCCAGCCTGACGACGGTCGCGCCGCCCGTGCGGCGCGCCGACATGGTCAAGGTCACGCGGGACCCCCCTCGCAGCGCTTCGCGCCCATCTGCGACGTCTTGCGCACCTTTGCGCTGCCGCGCGGCAGCTTAACCGCCGGGGCCGGCTCCCGCCCTCCGGCAGCCGCGCCCGCCCGGGGGGCTGCTGTCGTCCGGCTGCCGGCGTCCCTGCGCGGCGGCGGGGGAATCAGTCGTGGTGGTTCGCGACGCCGCGCTTGCAGTAGCCCGTCGCCCGCATCCACTCCTTGCGCGCGCCCGCTCGGCCAGCAGGTGGTCGCGCACCGCGCGGACCGTCCCCGCCTCCGCCGCCACGAAGGCGAAGAAGTCACCCGCGGGCAGGTCGAGCGCGCGGACGGCGTCGAGCAGCGGGCTGCCCACGCCGAGCGCTGCCGCGGTGCGGTGAGCCCAGGTCACGGGAACGGCCGGCCCGGCGGGCGGCTGCTGCTCGTCGTGTGGCCCGTCGACCTCGACGACGGCCACGACCCGCTCCTGCGGCGCGGCCTCCTCGATCCGGCAGCCGATCGCCGGCAGCGCGCTCGCGTCGCCCACCAGCAGCTGCCAGTCGAAACCGGGCCCCACCAGCAGCGAGCCACGCGGACCGCCCGGCCCCCCCTCCGGCCGCCAGGTTGGGCAAGCCTTACCTCGAGCTACGTGCTCGGGCCGGAGGGCGGGCGGACGACGCCGGGCAGCGTTACTTCGCGGAGTCCTTGGCGGTCTGCGCCTGCGCCACGACGTCGACGACGGCCACGACGCCGGGCGAGGCCTGCTGGCCGGTGGACTGGTTCGCCGCGGTCGGCGGCACCTGGAGGAGCACCCGGCTGCCGGCCGGGACGCCGACCAGGGCGTCGAACGGGCCGGGCTGCCCCTCGACCGCGACCGGGATGGCCTGCGGGGTGCTCTCCCACGTCGAGCCCAGGGCGCTGCCCTTGGCGTCGACCGCGACGTACTGGCCGATGACCTGGCCGGACGCCACCGCCGGGCCGGTGCCCTCGGCGAGGACCGTCGTCGCGGCCTTCGCGGGGGCCTTGTAGGTCTTCGCCACGGTGACCTTGGGCGCTGCGCCGGGAGCGCCGCTCACGGTGATGCCGGCCGGCGGGGCGTCCTTCTGCGCGGCGTCGGCCTGCGCGCCGGAGGACTTGCCGTACGAGCCGACGACGTCGACGACGAACACCAGCGTGTCGGTGCCCTTGATGCCGGCCTGCTCGTTGCCGTTCGCGCCGTAGCCCTTGTCCGGCGGCAGGCTCATGAGGACCCGGCTGCCGGCCTTGACGCCCACGAGCGTCTCGTCCCAGCCGCTGACGACCTGGCCGACACCGATCGGGAACGCCGCGACCTGGCCGCGGTCGTAGGAGTTGTCGAAGACCTCGCCGCCCCAGACCTGGCCGAGGTAGTCGGCGACGAGCAGGTCCCCGGACTGCACCTCCGGGCCGTCGCCCTCGTCGAGGATCTCCTTCTGCAGCGCCTTGGGGGCGTCACCCTCGAAGGAGATGGTGGGCTTCTCGCCGTACGCCCCGCTGACGGAGGGCAGCTCGCCGCTGCCGACTGCGGCGGCCGACGACGTGGAGGACGCGTCGGGCGTCTCCTCGCCGTCGTCCCCGCAGCCGGCGAGCACGAGGGAAGCGGACAGGGCGAGCACGGGCAGCACTGCCAGACGGCGCACAACAACCTCAAGATCGTCGACTACGGGGGCGCGGCGTCGCATCCGGGCCGGACACGTGGGACGAGGGGCCGCCAGACCACTCTATGCGCCGAACCTGGGCGACTCCGAAGAAACCGCAGTCGCCCGGTTCTGCCCCACCCCGTGACGAGCTGGTGACGTTTGCGGAACAGTGGCGAAACGTGCAGCGACGACGGTTCGGGGCAGGGGCTGCCGGCGGCTCGGGGGTGCCGCCGGCCTCGTGTCCTCGACACGCTCCCCGCGCTGCCCCGGCCGACACGAAAGGCGAAGACGTTGGCAATCGTTCCGCCCACGGACGCGGAGCTCGACACCCTGATCAAGGCGCGGCTGGCCCTGATCGGGATCGACCTCTCGCAACTGCACCCGACCCAGACCGACCCGGTGACCGGCTCCCCGTCGCAGGCGTCGATCCTCTCCTCGCTGCGCAGCTTCCTGCGCAACAGCGTGCCGCCCATCTCCAACTGGCTGCCCGCCTCCGGCGTCAGCGGGGCGGACTCCAACCGCGTGGTCCAGCAGGCCGCGCCGCCCGCGGAGTACCCCTCGATCGTGAAGGCCTGGACCGGACAGGTGACCGACTGATGCGCAACGAGACCGAGCCCGGCCGCCTGGACAAGGGCCTCGCCCGCCGAACGTTCCTCGCCCGCTCCCTGGCCGTGACCGCCGCGGCGTCGGCCGGCCAGCTGGCGTGGGGCCCGACCGCGGCCGAGGCCGCCACCGCGGTGAAGTACCGCACCCCGAAGATGGCCCCGCTGGCGACGTTCCGCGCCGACGCCTGGGTCGCCCCGCGGCCCGAGGCCCAAGCGGACCCGACCGAGCTCACCATCGCCGAGGCGGCGTACCAGATCAAGAACGGCAAGCTCACGCCCGTCGGCCTGGTCGAGGCCTACCTCGCCCGGATCAACGCGTTCGAGTCGGTCTACAAGGCCTTCAACACCGTGCGCACCGCGGACGTGCTGTCCGAGGCGCGGGCGCTCACGGCGGGGGCGAGCGCCACGTCGCCGCTCTACGGCATCCCGCTGGCCATCAAGGACAACTACTTCACCAAGGGCACGTTGACCACCGTCAACTCCTACATCTTCGCCGACTTCGTGCCGCCGTTCGACGCGACGGCCGTGGCCCGGCTCAAGCTCGCCGGCGGCCTGGTCCTCGGCAAGATGCAGATGGGGCCCCTGGCCACCACCCGTGCGACCACGCCCAACGGCACGGTCACCACGGTCAACGCGTGGACGCCGAACGACCCCTCGTACGACCCGGCGGGCTCGTCGACGGGCTCGGCCACCGCCACCGCCGGCCGGCTGGCCACGTCCTCGATCGGCACCCAGACCGGTGGCTCGATCATCGGCCCGGCCCAGCAGCAGGGCCTCACCGGCCTCAAGCCGACCATGGGCCGGATCTCGCTCTACGGCATCGTCCCGCTGACCTACACGCGCGACCACCCCGGGCCGCTGGCCCGGGACGCCAGGGACGCGGCGATCATGCTCACCGCGATGGCCGGCGAGGACCCCCACGACTTCCGCTCCCAGGGCCTGCCCGACCCGCCCGACTACATCCGGGCCGCGACCCCGGTGGTCACCGGCGGCAAGCCCGCGATCCGCTCCCGCACGAAGATCGGCGTCATCCCGAACTACGTCAGCGGGGCGGACGCGGCGCTGCGGGGCCAGTTCCTGGACACCCTCAGCTCCATCCACAAGGTCGACCTGGTCGAGGTCCCGCTGCCTGCGGAATGGAGCCTGCTGACGGACACGTTCAACGCGGTCCGGCTGCCCGAGCGGTCCGAGCCGTTCAAGCAGTTCCTCAAGCAGGACCTCAAGCAGTTCGGCGTCTCGCTGGGCAGCTGGATGCAGGGGCTGTTCCTGTCCGGCGACGAGTGGATCACCGGGCAGCGCGCGAAGTACGAGCTGCTCGAGCGCGTCATGGACACGTTCTTCGAGCGGTGCGACGTCGTGCTCCAGACCAGCGTGGTGCCGTTCGACATCCTCGGGCTGCCGGAGATCACGTTCCCGATCGGCTTCGTCAACCGCAACGGCCTGCCCACGCCGCGCGGCTGCATCCTCGGCGGCAGCCCCTACGCCGAGGACCGGCTGCTCGAGGTGGCCGCGGCGTACCAGCAGGTGACCGACTTCCACCTGCGCCGGCCGGCGAACCCGGTCGCGTCCTCGGCGGCCCGCCGCGCCGCCGTGGCCACGCCGCTGCGCCTCACCCCGGAGCAGGCCACCGCGCTCAGCGAGTGACCGCCTGCTGAGGCCGAGGCCCCGTCCCCGCCGGTGTGGGGGCGGGGCCTTCGTCGTTCGGCTGCCCGGGGGGGTCGGTGGCGCGCGCCGGCGGGAGCTGGTGGCGGCCGGGGCTTGCGGGGCGGCGGGGCTTGCGGGGCGGCGGGGCTTGCGGGGCTTGCGGGGCGGGCGGGGCTGGCCCCGGCGGGCGGGGCTTGCCTGGTCGGCGGGCAGGGCTGCGTCCGCGGCAGGCCGCCGCCCGCGCCGTGGACCGGGGTGCCGCCGGGACCTGGTCGGGTCGGGTGAATGCGGCATCGCGCCAGGCCCGTCGCAGGGGGAGGCGGTGTCGCGCCGGACCCGTGCCGGGTTGCTGCGGCATCGCGGCAGGCCCGGGCTGCCTGAATGCGGCATCGCGGCCCTAGGTTCGACTGGATGTGACATTCACCCCGACGGGCACGGGGGCGCGGGCGGGTGGGACGGGCGCGACCGGGGCGCGACGGGCGCCGGCGGGGTGGGGGTCCGCGCAGGGGCCGCGCGCGAGCCGCGCCTCAGCCCTGGTGTACGGCCGCGGCGCCGACCCCCTGCCGCCACCCCGGCCAGGCGGGCAGCGCCCGCACCGGCCCGAGGGCGGGGTCGACGTCGAGCGCGGCCAGGTCGTCCCACCCGAGCGCGACGGCGTACACGACGGCGTCGAACGCCCGGCTGGGCTCGCCCGCCAGCGCCCAGGCCCGCGCGGTGGCGTGGGCGAGCGCCGGGGCGGGCGTCCCGGCGAGCGCGGCCTGCCCGGCACGGGCGCCCGCCGCGGGGACGCCGCTGCGCGCGGCGACGGTGACCGCCCAGGCCAGGACGTCTGCCGGCACGCCGCCCTCCGCCCCGAGCCGCCCGACCCCGTCCCAGTCGCGCCGGGTGACGGCCAGGACGACCAGGGCGGACCGGGCCAGCGGGTCGGGCCGGGTGCCGGCGGCGCGCTCGAGGCGCTCGGCGGCCGGCTGGCCGCCGCCCTCCGCCACCTGCACGAGCGCGGCGGCCACCGGGTCGACCCGCCCCTCGCCCACAGCTGCGCGCGCCTCGTCGAGCCGGCCGGCGACGACGGCGCGCAGCACGTCGTACGACCGGGACTGCTGAGCCTGCGGGTTGCGCCCGCTCGCCACGAGAGTGATCAGGTTGGTCGCGGCCAGGAAGCCGAAGACGGCCGCCGACCAGGTGGCGTCCCGGTTCCAGAAGAACCACGCCGCCGCACCGGCGATGACGACCGACAGCGCCGCCGCCACCCGCGTGCGGGCCTCCTCGCGGCCGGGCAGCACGGAGACGAGGACGTGGCCCCCGTCGAACGGCAGGACCGGGAGCAGGTTGAGCACGGCCCAGCCGATGGTGACGACGAGCAGCGCGTTGATCACCGAGCTCGTCGTCGTGCCGGGCTCGAGATCCGCGCCGAACCGGAGCGCCAGGAGGGGCAGCCCGAGCACCAAGCCGGTCAGCGGACCCGCGACAGCGATCCAGATGCGCTGCAGCCGGCTGTCCGGGGCGGGCGCGAACGTCGTCAGGCCGCCGAACGCGAGCAGCTCGATGCGGACGTCGCGGGCGCCGGCCGCACGGGCCGCGACGGCGTGCCCCAGCTCGTGCACGGCGATCGCGGCGACGCCACCGACCACGAAGGCGATCAGGGCGGCCGCGCCGGCGCCCTGACCCAGCGCGAACAGCACGACGAAGATCCAGGGGCTGACGCGGAGGGGGAAGCCGAAGACGCTCATCGCCTCCATGGTGCCTGCTGGACGGCCGGGCCGAGGCCGACGGCGCTCACCCGGCCCCGCTGCGGTGCCGGGAGCGCCGTCGTGCCGGGCCTCAGGTGGTGGGCTCGACCCCCGCGGCCTCGGCCGCGTCCTTGGGCAGGTCCATCGTCACGCGCGGCGGCAGCGGGTCGGCCGGCTTGTCCTGCTGCTCCATGCGGGCGCGCAGCATCTCGCGCTTGTCCTCGAACCGGCTCGCGCTCTTGTCGGTCTTGGCCATGAGCGCCGCGAGCTCCTCGCGGGCGGCCTCGCCGTCGGCGTCCAGCCCCTCGATGTCCCAGATCTTCCAGGCCCGCAGCACGGGGTTGAGGACGTCGTCGTGGTGGATGCGCAGGTCGTAGATCCCGGCGAGCGCGATCTGCATGGCCTTGCGGCCGAAGTTCTCGATCGTCGACCCTGGCATCTCGAAGCCGCGCACGACCTCGGTCACGGCCCGCATGGTCTGGCTGGGCGCGATCTTGAAGGCCGCCTCGAGAAGGTTGCGGTAGAAGACCATGTGCAGGTTCTCGTCCGTGGAGATGCGGGCGAGCAGCTGGTCGCAGAGCGGGTCCTGCGTGAACCTGCCGGTGTTGCGGTGCGAGATGCGCGTCGCGAGCTCCTGGAAGGAGACGTACGCGACCGAGCGGAGCAGGTCCTCCTCCTGCGCGGTCTCGTAGCCGCCACTCATGTGCTGCATGCGCAGCCGCTCGAGCTCGATCGGGTCGACGGCGCGGGTCGCCAGCAGGTAGTCGCGCAGCGCGATGCCGTGCCGGCCCTCCTCGGCGGTCCACCGGTGCACCCAGGTGCCCCAGGCGCCGTCACGGCCGAAGACGTTGGCGATCTCGTAGTGGTAGCTCGGCAGGTTGTCCTCGGTGAGCAGGTTGACCACGAGCGAGGTCTGGCCGACCTCGGAGATCCGCGACTGCGACGGGTCCCACGCCTCGCCGCCGAGGACGCCGTCGAAGTCGCGGCCCTCGCTCCACGGGATGTACTCGTGGGGGAACCACTCCTTGGCGACCTTCAGGTGGCGCTCGAGGTTCTCCTCGACGACGGGCTCGAGCTCGTGCAGCAGCTCCAGCTGGGTCGGGCGGCGAGCGGACATCGCACCTCCAGGTCGGTCTTCCTACGCCTACGTTACCGTAGGTTCGTCGGGCAGCGACAGGACCACGGTCACGTCGTCCACGCCCCGGGACGGGAACTTCCCGCTACGCGTCGGCGTACGCGCGCTAGCCCTGACCGAGGCGGGCCGGGAAGCCGCCGGTTGCGATCGGGCCCCACCGCTCGATGGTCACCCGCAGCAACGACTTGCCCTGGCGTCGCATCGCCTCCCGGTACTCGTCCCAGTCCGGGTGCTCGCCGGCCAGCGCGCGGTAGTAGTCGACGAGCGCGTCGAGGGCCTCCGGCATGTGCAGCACCTCGGCCTGCCCGTCGACCTGGACCCACGGCCCGTTCCAGTCGTCGGACAGGACGCAGATCGACACCCGCGGGTCGCGCTCGGCGTTGCGGGTCTTGGCCCGCTCCGGATAGGTCGAGACGACCAGCCGGCCCTCGGCGTCCACCCCGCAGGCAACCGGGGAGACCTGCGGCCGCCCGTCCCGGCGCAGCGTGATCACCAACCCCTTGCGCCGTGGGCGGAGGAACTCGAGCAACTGCTCCCGGTCGACTGTCGTGTTCGTCGCGATCGCCACGTCCCGGAGGGTACGCGGGGGCCGCCCCGGCCCGCGTGCGCCGCCCGCGCCCCCGGCCGCGCACGCCCGGCACATCCCGGCGCACGGCGCCAGGTCACATCGGGGGCACGCCGGCAGGTCGCGCCGGCAGGTCGCGCCGGCGGGTCACACCGTCAGCACCACCGCCACCGCCCCGGCGAGAAGAACGGCCAGCGACAGCACCACGCGCCCGGCCCACATCCAGCAGCGGGTCCGCCCCGCGTCCCGAGCGCGCAGCTCCCGCAGCTCGATCCACGGCCCGGCCGCACCGCGGTGGTACCACCCGACCGCCTCGACGTCGCGCCCCACGAACTCGTCGGCCTGGAGCAGGCCGAACAACGTGCGGGCGAAGGGCAGCGGCTGCACCCACAGCAGGGGAACCAGCCCGGAGCCGTCGCGGAGCGTGAGGTCCGGGGAGAACACCGCCCCGGAGTCCACCCGCCCGACGACCGATCCACGGACCCGAACGAGGATTCCGGAGACCGGGCTCGCGTCCAGCCGGTCCAGGAGGGCGCGTACGCCGCTCACCCGCTCGGGGGCGCCCAGCGGCGCCATCACCACGGCGCGAAGGGCGAGGATCACGCCCGCCACGAGCAGGAGGCAGGCGGCGAGCCGATCGGCGTCCGTGCCGGCCAGCCGCAGCACGACGACGGCGGCCACGAGCGCGAACCAGCCGCCGAGCCGCAGCAGCGCCTCGCCGGCGAACCGGCGGCGGGCCCGCGACAGCTCCGGGCCGCTGCAGCTCGCGGTGACGTCCGCGGCACGCCAGGCCTTCGGCGCTCCCGGAAGCCCGCTGCGCTCGAGGGCGGCGATCCGGGAGACCACGGTCGGATGGGTGCTGAGCTTCTCCTCCGCGACCGACCAGGGATTGCACGCGTCCCAGCGCAGCGCCTGCATCACCTCGGCCTGGCTCAGGCTCGTCTCCACCGCACCGGCCAGGGCGCCCGCGCCCCGGTCCTGCGCGATGCCGAGCGTGCCCGCGACGCGCATCCTGCGTCCGCGCGCCTCGAGCTTGCGCGCGATCCGTTTCTGCTCGTGCTCCACGAGCTCCTTCACCCGGGCGGCGCGTGCCTCACGCTCCTCCCCGATCCCGTAGACCACCTTGACCAGCGCGGAGCAGAGCGCGTCTCCGTTGCCGGTCCGGGCGCAGGACGCGTGGTCCGCCCCGACCTCGCGGGCACGGCCGAGCGCGAGCACGGCCAGCTGGGCGACCAGGTAGCCGACCCACGCGACGAGGGCTGCGGCCAGCGCCTCGGGGCGCCCGTTGGTGCGGGTGCCCAGGTAGGCGTAGTAGAGGACCATCGGGACGACCGAGGCGGCGGTCATGACGGCGAAGTCGTAGTTGCGGATGTGTGCGACCTCGTGGGCCACGACGGCTTCGAGCTCCTCCTCGTCCAGCCGCTCGAGCAGCCCGCGGGTGACCCAGATGCGGGCGTCCCGTCGGGTGCGCCCGAACGTGAAGGCGTTCGGAGTGCCGTCGTCCACGATGCCGAGCCGCACGAGCGGGACGTCGGCCACCCTGCAGGCGTCGGCGACGATACGCCCGATCGGCTGGTCGGTCGCGTAGCCGCCGTCCCGCGGGTCGAGCACGTGAGCGGGCACCAACAGCTGCAGGAACCACGGGGCCAGGAGGTACTGCAGCCCCACGATCACCAGTGCCGCGACGACCGGCACGATCACGGGAATGTCCGTCATCGCCACGAGGGCCCCGCCGGCCAGGACGAACAACGACCCGAGAATCCCCAGTGACAGCAACGATCTGCGCCAGACGAACGTCGGCATGCCTCCCCCCTTCGACACGCTCCCCCGAGCGACCCGCCGGCGATCTACCCACGCCCCGGAGACTCGACGCCGCTCTCCGTTGCTTGTGCGCAGCGTGACGTGGGCACACGCGGGGTGACACGAGGCGGGCTCGTTCCGGGCGTACGCCGCCCGGCTCTCCCGTACGTCCACGTCAGGCTCTGGGCCATGGCCTCGAAGAGGTCCACGAAGGCGTCGGCCAGAGCCGGGACCGGGGTGCTGAAGGCGAGCAGGAGCAGGTCGGCGCTCTGCGGGACCGGGATGAAGACGTCCAGGTGCGTGGTGCACGACTGGGGCAGTGTCGACGCGTCCAGGGGAGCCCTCCCTCCGTCGAGGACGCTCTCCGGCAGCACGTGCATCTCGACCCGACGGCCGGCGACCCCGAGGCCGCGGCCGCGGCCGACACGCAGCGGACGGGTCGTGCCACCCGACTGCACGATGACCCTTTCCACGAGTTCCAGGGAGTTCCCGGTGATGCCCGTGGCGCCCGGAAGGCGTTGCACGACCAGGGAGGCCGCGAGCGGGATGCCCTGCTCCACCCCGAGCGAGAGGTACAGGTCGCTGGCCCCGCTGTGGGCGGCGCGCTCGACGATGCCGGCCAGCTCGCGACGCAGGCCGCCGCGCAGGAGCGCAGCCGCTTCCTTCGGGGACCTGCGCACCTGGTGCCGGATCAGCGCGGCGACCGAGGCGTGCCTGCCGCTGCCGAGCGGGACGTGCCACCACGCAGGAGGCAGGACGATGTCGTAGCCGGTGGGGCGCCGCGAGGCCGGGCTCGTCACCGGGCCACCGCCTGGCGTGCAGTCCCCGTCCCGGTGGCCGTCCGCACGGTGCGCCAGGCGTCCCTCCACGGTGCCGGTGACGTGGCCCAGCCCTGACGGGCGCGGTCGTAGCCCTCCGTCGCCACCCCGGACGCCGCGCTGCCACCCGACGCCAGGGCGGCGCGGCGCACCCGCTCGTAGGCCTTGCTCAGCTCGGGGGTCTGGTACTTCGTGCGCATCCAGGAGGCCGAGGCGACCCGCTGTGCGGTCACCCGGTCGAACGTCCAGAGCCGACGCCCCAGCCCGGGGCGACCCGCCGGGAGACCGATGGCGGCCGCCGCGATGTCCCCGGCAGCCCGGACGCGCGTGTCCACGTCATCGAGGATCTGCTGCGCGCGCACGTGGGATGCCTTGCCGGGGTCGGTGCGCGCGATGACCAGCCGCGCTCGGCGCACCCGCTCGGCGTTGACCACCCGGACGCTGCTCTCGGCGCGGGCACGGCCGACGCTGCGCGCAGCCGTCACCGATGCGTTCCACCCCTGGACGAAGGCACGGCCGGCAGCGACGGCCAGCCCCGCGGTCGCGACGTTGAGGGCCCCCAGGACCACGGACAGCCCGTCGCCCTCGCCCATCAGCCACAACAGGGCGTCGATCCCGAGGCCGGCGGCGGCGAGGGCCAGGAGGGCGGAGGCGGGGACGGTGACCATGAAGATGATCGCCACAGCAGCGAGCGCCAGACCGGAGATCGCCACGACCTCCGACGCGATCTTCATCCACGCCACGACGGTGGGATGAGCGCCCGCGAACCGGGCCAGCCACGAGTCCTTCAGGCCGTCGGCCTGCATCGCCCGCTCGATCGCCTCCGCCGCCCGCCGGGCCGCGAGGTCCCGCTGTGCCACCGCGGCGTCCAGGGCGCGCCGCGCGGCCGCGAGGTCCGGGACGACCTGCTGTCCCGGCGGGGCGACGGCACCGGCCGCGGCCGCGTCCGCCGCGAGATCCTGGGCCGTGCGCAGGGCGCGCAAGGACTCCTCCTGCGCCGAGTCGAGCTCGCGGGACCACACCCGCAGCTCGCTCGCCGCCGTCTCGTAGCGGCCGCGCACCGTGTCCAGGTCCCGTGAGAGATCCTCCGCGGCCGAGCGGAACTCGCCTGCCGCCTCCCCCTCCCAGCCGCTGGCGGCGGACGGGGCGGCGATCGTGCGCAGCCGCTGTGCCTGCGTCGCGAGCTCGTTCGCCATGGCTGCGAAGCGGGCGGCGGCGGCCTGGACCGCGAGCGGGTCGCCCGGCACGGGGTCGACAGCCTCCAGCGGCTCCCAGTCCCGGGGCCGTGCCGTCACCTCGCACCCCCGCTGACGCTCCGCGCCAGCGCCTGATCACACGCCTCCAGCTTCCGCGCCGACTGCAGAGCCATCTGCTCGACGGCCTCGACCGAGCCGCAGAGCCGACGGCGGCGTACCTGCCAGTCGGACGCGAACCGGTCCATCGTCTCGGCCAGCCGCCCCGAGCCGAGCTCCCCGTGCAGGCCGGCGATGTCGTTCGCTGCCGACTCCAGGCGCAGCCGGATCGCCGTGAGCGACCGGGCGACCGCCCGCAGCTCGTCGGTGTCGACCTTCAGGCACTCGCTCACGCTTCCCCCTCCGACAGGCGAGGAGGCAGACGCTAGGCCGGGAGCGCGAGAGCCCGCTGCGGTCGTCCACAGCGGGCCTTGCCTGAAGAGCGCTTCGTCAGAGCTGGACGGCCCGCCCCTCGGCGGACGCGGCACGGGCGGCCTCGAGCACCCGCAGGGTCGTCACGGCCTCCGCGGGGTCGACCGGGACCGGGCCCTCGCCGCGCAACGCCTTGGCCAGCAGCGCGTAGAACGCCTGGTACGCCCCCGCCGCGCTGGGCACCGGGCTCGTCGCGCCGTCGACACCGAGCTGCCCCCAGGCCGACTCCGGCTCCACCCCCCAGCCGTCGGTGTCGGGACGGCCGCCGGCCTTCAGCGCGTCCTCCTGCGGGTCCATGCCGTGCTTCACGTACGCCCCCTCGCCGCCGAGCACCCGGAACCGCGGGCCGAGCTGCCCGGTGAGCGCCCCCGCCCACAGGTGGGACCGGACACCGGACGCGTGGGTCAGGGCGACGAACACGTCGTCGTCCACGACCACCGACGCACGTCGCACGTCCACCTCGGCGTACACCGACGTCGCCGGGCCGAACAGGTGCAGCGCCTGGTCGACGAGGTGGCTGCCGAGGTCGAAGAGCAGGCCGCCGGCCTCGTCGGGCGAGCCGCTCTCGCGCCAGCCGGCCTTCGGCTGCGGGCGCCACCGCTCGAAGCGCGACTCGAACCGGTGCACCCGGCCGAGGGCCCCGTCCGCGAGCAGCCGGCGCACCGTCAGCAGGTCGGCGTCCCAGCGCCGGTTCTGGAAGACCGTGAGCAGGACGCCGCGCTCGGCCGCGAGGTCGACGACCTGCTGCCCCGCTGCCGCGGTCACCGCGAGCGGCTTGTCCACCACGACCGGCAGCCCGGCCTCGATGGCCGCGGTCGCGAGGGGGGCGTGCGACTTGTTCGGCGTGGCGACGACGACGGCGTCGTACGCGGCGGGGTCGGCCCACACCTCGTCAGCCGACGCGAGGACGCGTACACCGGGGACGTCCGCACGTGCCTGCTCCGCCCGCTCGGGGTTGGAGGTGACGACGGCGGTCACCCGGAGCCCGGGGACCGACTCGATGACGGGAGCGTGGAAGGTCGAGCCGGCCAGGCCGTAGCCCAGCACGGCGACGCGCAGGTTGTCAGTCACCCGGCCATCCTGGCCCAGCGCGCGGTGGCGGGGCGACACGGGTTTCCTCCGTGTATCTGCGCAGGGCCACGTCGCTCTGAAGAGTCGGACGCGCACGGGGCGGCACCGGACGGGAGCCGCCCGACGCGTCACGCGCCGACACGCGCTGCACCCGCCGCCACGCGCGGCACACCGACCGACCTTCCCAGGGGGCTCACAGCCATGCTCGGAAACACCCTTCGCAAGACCGCTTCCCTCGCCGCCGCCGCCGCCGTGGCGACGGGTGGGCTCGTCGCCCTGTCCTCCCCCGCACAGGCGGCCACCACGTACAAGATCAAGATCTACAACGTGTGGTGCGAGTCCACCGAGGACTGGACCGGCGCCGACGAGCCGTACATCACGGTCAACGGCAGCAAGGTGTGGGCCGGCAGCCTCAACGACCGCCAGGGCGTGACCATCAACGTCACGAAGTCCGGCAGCAACACCACCCGGGTCAAGCTCTACGACGCGGACGCCGGCTTCTTCGACAACGACGACTTCCTGGGCGAGTTCGCGGTCAGCGCGGACAACATCGGCCAGGGCCTGCAGGAGGCGCGCTTCGCCGCCTGGACCGCCGACTACACGCTCTACTACGAGGTCGTTCGCTGAAGCTGAAGCTGCACAGTTCGCTTCACTGAAACGGAGGACGCACGACGGCCCCGCACACGATCGAGTGCGGGGCCGTCGACGCTGTCGGTCAGAGGACGCGGCCGGCGGCCCAGCTCGACGCGGTGATCCGGGTGAGGGCCACGCCCTGGCCGGGCTGGCGAGCGTGCCAGATGCGGCCGCCGCCGGCGTACACGGCCACGTGGTAGACGCGGGAGCCGTGCTTGAAGAACACCAGGTCACCGGGCTTCATCGCGGACCGGTTGATCTTCCTGGAGGCGGCGTACTGGCCGCGCGAGGTGCGGGGCAGCGACTTGCCCACGCGCTTCATGACGTAGCCGACGTAGCCGGAGCAGTCGAACGCGCGCGGGCCGGTCGCGCCGTACCGGTAGGGGCGGCCACGCAGTGCGGCGGCCGTGGTCAGGACCGTCTTCACCTTGGCCGCGCGGACGGCGGCGGCGCGGGCGGCGGGGGTCTTGGCCGAGCGGCCCGCCGGCGTGACGGCGGCGTCGGGCACGGTGGCCGAGGCCGGCGCCGCCGGGGCGACGAGCAGGGCGCCGAGCAGCGCGACCAGCAGCGCGCCGAGGCGGAGGGAGAGACGGGCAGCGGAGGTCACGGCAGCGCGGCGCGACAGAGCGCGCGCGCCGCCGGTGGCGGCGTACGACAAGAGAAGAGCCCTTCCAGCACGCCTGCGAGGTGAGCTGTCGGGTTCGGGACCGGAAGTGCCCCGGCCGCTGCTGCGGCTTCACCCCGAGCCGGGCGGCTGCTGCCGTCCGGCGGTCTCGCGAAGGAGTGGGTCCCCCGCTCCTGCCCCACGTCGGAGTAGACGTCGTCGCACCGGCGGGGCAGGACTCGGCGTAGCCGGTGCGTGGACGGCCTTGCGACCGTCGATCTCTGCCTCGACACCGTATGCGAGGGACCTGAGCCGAGGCCTAGTCTCGGCCCTGTGCGTCGCATCACGCTCTCAGCCGGTCCTCAGCCGTGGCTGCTACTCCTGGAACCGTGAAGGTGCTGGTCGTCGAGGACGAGCCCGCCGTGCGCGACGCGCTGGCGCGCAGCCTGCGGTTCGAGGGCTACGAGGTCGAGACCGCCGCCGACGGCGTCCAGGCCCTCGCCCAGCTGGAGGCGTCGCCGGCGGACGCGGTCGTGCTCGACGTGATGATGCCGCGCATGGACGGGCTCGAGGCCTGCCGGCGGCTCCGCGCGGCCGGCGACACGACGCCCGTGCTCATGCTGACCGCGCGCGACGGCGTGGGCGACCGGGTCGCCGGGCTGGACGCCGGCGCGGACGACTACCTGCTCAAGCCGTTCGCGCTCGAGGAGCTCCTCGCCCGTGTCCGCGCGCTGCTGCGCCGCGCCCGGCTGTCGGCCCCAGGAGAGGGCCCCGGTGAGGACGACGTGCTGCGGTTCGCGGACCTGTCGATGGACCCGGTGTCCTACGAGGTACGCCGGGGCGAGCGCCTGCTGGAGCTGACCAGGACCGAGTTCTCGCTGCTCGAGGTCTTCCTCCGCCACCCGCGCCAGGTGCTGACCCGCACGGTCCTGCTCGAGCGGGTCTGGGGCTACGACTTCGGCACCACGTCCAACAGCCTCGAGGTCTACGTGGGCTACCTGCGCCGCAAGCTCGAGGCCGAGGGCGAGCCGCGCATCCTGCAGACGGTGCGCGGCGTCGGCTACGCCCTGCGCGAGGCGACCTCGGGGTGACCGGGACGCTGCGGGAGCTGTGGGGACGGCTGCCCGCGGGCCTGCGCCGCCGTGTCGCCCGCTGGCGGCACCCGGGGCTGCGGGCCCGGCTGGCCGGGATCGTCGCGCTGGTCGTCGCCGGCGCGGTGCTCCTCGTCTCGACCGTGGCCTGGCTGTCCGTCCGCGCGGAGCTGCGCAGCGAGACCGACGAGACGCTGCGCGAGCAGGTGGCGGCCGAGGCCCGCTTCGCCGCCGTCGTCGGGCGCGGTGGCCGTCCCGACCGCGGGTTCGGCCGCGGGGGCCCGCCGCCCGGCGCGTTCAACCAGGCCGCGGCGCAGAACATCCAGTACATCGACGCGACGGGGCGGCGCGCCGCCTTCCAGCGCAACGGGAGCCTCACCCTGCCCGTCACGGCGGCCGACGTGGAGGTCGCGCGGACCGGCAAGGGCGAGGTGCTGCGCGACGCCACCGTCGACGGGTCGCACGTCCGCATCATCACGGCGCCGGCCACGCTGCGCACGGGGCCCGGCGCCGTGCAGGTCGCCCGGTCGCTCGACGAGGTCTACGGCACCCTCCGCTCGCTCGCCCTGCTGCTCGGGCTCTTCTCGCTGCTGGGCATCGCGGCCGCAGCGTTCGCCGGGCGCGCGGTGGCGTCGGCGGGGCTCGGCCCGGTCCGCCGGGTGACGGCCGCGGCCGAGCACGTCGCGGCCACCCGCGACCTGCGCGCCGCGATCCCGGTCACCGGGGACGACGAGGTGGCGCGGCTGGCGCGCAGTGTCAACGCCATGCTCGCGGCGCTGGAGAGCGCGCGGCTCCAGCAGCGGCGGCTGGTCGAGGACGCCGGGCACGAGCTGCGTACGCCGTTGACCAGCCTGCGCGCCAACGTCGAGCTGCTCGCCCGGGCCGAGGAGCGCGGGCCGGGGGCGCTGTCGGCAGCGGACCGGAAGGCGATGCTGACCGACCTCGGGGAGCAGGCCGTCGAGCTGACCACGCTCATGAACGAGCTGGTCGCGCTCGCCCGCGAGGACGCCGGGCAGGAGGTGCCGGGCGACCTGCGTCTCGACGAGCTGGTCGAGCGGTGCGTGGCCCGGGCGCGCCGGCACGCCCCGGACGCGTCCTTCACCGTCGAGACCGAGCCGCTGGTGATCCCCGGGCGGGCCACCGGCCTCACCCGGGCGGTCAACAACCTGCTCGACAACGCGGTGAAGTTCAGCGCGCCGCACCCGGCCGTCCTGCACGTCTCGGTGCGACGGGCGGACGTCGCCCCGGGACGGGCGGAGGTTGCGGTCGCGGACCGCGGGCGCGGCATCGACCCGGCGGACCGCGAGCGCGTGTTCGAGCGGTTCTACCGGGCCACCGAGGCGCGCGCCGTGCCGGGCAGCGGGCTCGGGCTGGCGATCGTCGCGCAGGTGGCGGCCGAGCACGGCGGCTCGGCCGCCCTGGAGCCACGGGCCGGCGGAGGCACCGTCGCGCGGCTGCGGCTTCCGCTGCGGGCGGCGCCCGACCACGGGGCGGCAGCGCCCGGCACGCCCGAGGTGCTCGACCTCGGCTGAGGGGCCGGGGCGCCTGCACCCGCCACCTCGCGTGCGGCCAGGCGCCCGGCACCTGCTGCCGAGCACCCGGTGCGGTCGTGTTGTCCACCAGGTGGCGTTCCGGCCGTAGACTGGCTAGTCGTGCCCAGTGCGACCGCCAACCTCGCCCGCCGCGACGACCTCCGCAACGTCGCGATCATCGCCCACGTCGACCACGGGAAGACGACCCTCGTCGACGCCATGCTCCGGCAGTCCGGCGCCTTCTCCGCGCACGCCGAGGCCACCGACCGGGTCATGGACTCGATGGACCTCGAGCGCGAGAAGGGCATCACCATTCTCGCGAAGAACACCGCCGTCAAGCACTCGATCGGCGGCCGCGAGCTGACGATCAACATCATCGACACCCCCGGCCACGCCGACTTCGGCGGCGAGGTGGAGCGTGGGCTGTCGATGGTCGACGCGGTCGTGCTCCTCGTCGACGCCTCCGAGGGCCCGCTGCCCCAGACCCGGTTCGTGCTGCGCAAGGCGCTGCAGAAGCGCATGCCGGTCGTGCTCGTCATCAACAAGGTCGACCGGCCGGACGCGCGCATCGGCGAGGTGGTCGACGAGACGTACGAGCTCTTCCTCGACCTCGACGCCGACGAGGACCAGATCGACTTCCCGATCGTGTACGCCTCGGCGAAGGCCGGCCGGGCCTCACTGAACCGCCCCGAGAACGGCGGCCTCCCCGACTCGGAGAACCTCGAGCCGCTCTTCCAGGTGCTGCTGGACTCAGTGCCGGCGCCGGCGTACGACCCCGAGGCGCCGCTGCAGGCGCACGTCACCAACCTCGACGCCTCGCCCTTCCTCGGCCGGCTCGCGCTCTGCCGCATCTTCGCCGGCGAGCTGCGCAAGGGCCAGCAGGTGGCCTGGTGCAAGCACGACGGGTCGATCGAGCGGGTCAAGGTGACCGAGCTGCTCGTCACCGAGGGCCTCGAGCGCGTCCCCGGCGAGAAGGCCGGCCCCGGCGACATCATCGCCATCGCCGGCATCCCGGAGATCACGATCGGCGAGACGCTGGCGGACCCGGAGGCCCCCCGTCCGCTGCCGCTGATCACGGTCGACGAGCCCGCCATCTCGATGACGATCGGCACCAACACCTCCCCGCTCGCCGGGCGCGAGCGGGGCAACAAGGTGACCGCCCGCCTGGTGAAGGACCGCCTCGACCGCGAGCTGGTCGGCAACGTGTCGATGCGCGTGCTGCCGACCGAGCGTCCCGACGCGTGGGAGGTCCAGGGCCGTGGCGAGCTCGCCCTCGCGATCCTCGTCGAGCAGATGCGCCGGGAGGGCTACGAGCTGACGGTCGGCAAGCCCCAGGTGGTCACGCGGACCATCGACGGCAAGCTGCACGAGCCGGTCGAGCGCCTGACGATCGACGCCCCCGACGAGTACCTCGGTGCCATCACCCAGCTCCTCGCGGTCCGCAAGGGGCGCATGGAGACGATGACGAACCACGGCACCGGCTGGATCCGCATGGAGTTCCTGGTGCCCTCGCGCGGCCTCATCGGCTTCCGCACCGAGTTCCTCACCGAGACGCGCGGCACCGGCATCGCGAACGCCGTGTTCGAGGGGTACGAGCCGTGGGCGGGCGAGCTGCGCACGCGGCCCACCGGCTCGCTCGTCGCGGACCGGGCCGGGGTTGCGACCCCGTTCGCGATGTTCAACCTGCAGGAGCGCGGCACGATGTTCGTCGAGCCGACGACCGAGGTCTACGAGGGCATGATCGTGGGTGAGAACTCCCGGGACGACGACATGGACGTCAACATCACCAAGGAGAAGAAGCTCACCAACATGCGCTCCTCGACCGGCGACGAGCTCGTCCGCCTGGTCCCGCCGCGCAAGCTCAGCCTGGAGCAGTCGCTGGAGTTCTGCCGCGAGGACGAGTGCGTCGAGGTGACCCCCACCGCGGTCCGGATCCGCAAGGTGATCCTGGACGCGACGACCCGTGGCCGTACGCGCGGACGAGCCGCCAAGGCGAACGGCTGACGCCCCGACCGGGTGCCTGAGCGAAACAATTTGCGGTACCGGCAGGCCGTCGTCCTCAGCTGAGGCGGCGGCCTGCCGACTTGCCAGGCGTGGACCGCTCCTTCCTGACCCCCGCCCCGACCCCGGCCGAGGTCCTCGGCACCGGTCGGGCCCGCGCGCTCGAGCTGCTCGGCGCGTACACCGTCGACCTCGACCCGTACGCCCGCGAGTCCACGCTGCGCCGCGTCACCGACGACATCTGTGGCGACCCCCGCGCCACGCTCGCCTTCGTTCGCGCGCTCGCGGAGTACGCCGCCACCCTCGCCGAGTGCGCGGCTGCCGCCTCCTGCGAGGACGGCACCATCGAGGCCTCCGCCTTCGTACGCACGCTGGCCCGGGTGGACCTGACCACGCGCTGAGCGCGCTGCACCGCGGGAACGACGAGGGCCCGCCCCCCGGACGGGGGGCGGGCCCTTCTGCCGTGCGGCCGCCGGGGCGGTCAGCTCACTTGCTGGTCGTGATGAGGATCGGGGAGTTGCCGATCGTCACGGCCTGGCCGGCCTTGCGGGCGGTCTTCTTGCCCTGCAGGTCGAACACGGCCGTCGTGGCGGCGGGGGCCTTGATGCGCACGTTCTTGCGCGGGGTGTCGGTCCACTTGACGTAGCCGAAGCCCTTGCCGCGCTTGGTGGTGCAGGTGTAGACGCCCTGCCTGTCACGCAGGCAGCGGTCGAGCGGGAAGCTCATCCAGTTGCGGGTGACGCCCCAGGCGGTGCCGGCGCGGGTGACGCTGGTCCGGGAGCCCGCCACCGCGGTCAGCTCCACACCGAGCACGCCGTGCGCGTCCCAGGCGTACCAGTAGAGCCGGTCGATCTTGTTCGAGCGGGCCAGCAGCAGCATGCGCGCGACGTACGCCGCCTGGTACTCGGGGGCGATGACCTCGGGCTTGCCCTGGGAGCCCCCGACCGCGCCGCCGAAGCTGACCTCGGTGACCCAGACCGGCTTGCTCGCCAGCTTGTTCGCCGCGAGGTTCTTGCGGACCGTCGCCAGCTGGGTCAGCGTCGACTCCGGGGTCTTGCCGGGGTTCGGGTAGAGGTGCAGGCCGATGACGTCGACCTGGCGCGCGTTCTTCTGGGCGAAGTACTGGCGCAGCCAGGACACCTGCGCAGGACGGCGGCTGATCAGGCCGGGGCTGACGAGCACGGCGCCGGGGTACTTTGCGACCGGCACCTTCTTGGTGACCGTCTTGCCCTTGACCTTGACCTTCTTGGCCTTGAGCGTCGTGGCGTGGATGACCTGGTACGCGGCGAGGTTGAGCGCGGCCATGTCCTTGGCCGACGACGCCGTCGACGTGTCCCAGAAGAGGCCGCCGTTCGGCTCGTTCCAGGTCTGGAACGAGCGGACGCCCTTCTTGTAGTAGCGGTCCACCACGTACTTGACGTAGTTGGTCCAGTAGACGGTGGAGCGGGGAGCGACGGCGGAGCCGGCGGCGATGGGGTCCGAGGTGCGGCTCGGGTCCTTGCTGGCCCACGTGGGCGTCTGGCCGAGGACGAGCAGCGGGGCGGCCTTCTGGGCCTTGGCCTGGGCGACCGCCGTGTCGAGGCGCTTGACCGCCGCGGCGTCCCAGGTCCCCTGGGTGGGCTGCAGCTGGGCCCAGGTGCCGCCGACGTCCCAGAGCCGGACGGAGCCGAGAGTGCCCTTGCTCGGGTACGAGACGCCGGCCGTGCCCGCGCCCAGCACGTGCATGCCGAAGTAGTCCGCCGGGGTCGGCGTCGGGGCGGCCAGAGCGCTGCCGGCGCCCTGCGTGAGCGAGGCCGCCACCGCGACGGTGACGGCAGCCGCGCCCAGGCGGCCGATCCGGGTGAGACGCATGAGGCGAAGTGTCCTTTCGCGGGGCAGACCGGTCTCGTCATCAGGAGGGAGACGGGGACGGCTGCTGTCCGTTCAGTGGCAGGTGGGGCGGATGTGACTCATGTGGCGAAGGGCGGCAGGGCCGTCAGTGCGCCTGGAGTCCTCCATCCGGGTGATGCATCGTCCGCAACCGCAACGGGCTTGAGCGGCCTGCGGGTTCCCATCCCGGCCCAGGCTAGCCCGATCGGTCAGCCCCCGTGTGGGTTACCCCGCGCCGTTGCACCCCCGGTTTGCCGGAATGCGAGCGCGTGGTGCACCGTTGTTCCAGGTGCCGCGCTGGGGCATGACCCCGGGCTCCATCATCAGCCGCTTCGAGCGGCCGTTCGCCGAGAGGCGTCTCCCAGCGCGGTGCCACTACTTCGCCCGGCGAAGCGCCAGGCCACCCGGCCCAGGCGGCTCAGGCCTGCAGCGCGCGCGCCTCGAGGCGCAGGTCCTCGACCAGGCTGTCGACGTCGCGCCGCTCCCGCGCGCTGGTGAGGGCGAGCCGCAACACCGCGGAGGCCCGGACCAGCTCCTCGGCCTGGGCCAGCGCCGTCGCCGCGCCGGCCCGGCGTACGCCGAGGTCGCGCTCGCGGGCGAGCAGCGCGAGCTCGGAGTCCAGGGAGGCGGCGGCGGTGCGTAGCCGAGCCAGCAGCGCGGGAGTGTCCCCGACGGCGCGCTCGGCGGCCCGGCAGTGGCGCAGCAGCTGAGCCGTGGCCTCCACCTCCGCGGCCAGCCGGCGGCGCACGCGGGCCACGTCGCCCCGCGGGCCGGGCACGAGGGCCTCGGCGCGCAGCCGGGCGAGCTCGCTCGCGCGACGGCAGCTGCGGACGGCGCGCACCACGACGAGGTACGACCCCCAGCCGGCGGCACCGGCCGCGGGGGCCGCCGCGGCCAGGACGACGAGCGGCTCCATGTCACCACGCTACTCGCCGTCCGTACGGCGCGCAGCTACGCCGGACGGGCTACTCCCACCCCAGCTCGTGCAGCCGGTCGTCGTCGATGCCGAAGTGGTGGGCGACCTCGTGCACGACGGTGACCAGGACCTCCTCGACCACCTCCTCGCGGGTCTCGCACATCCGCAGCAACGGGCCGCGGAAGACGCTGATCTTGTCGGGGAGGACGCCGGTGTACCACTCGCCCCGCTCGGTCAGCGGCGTGCCCTCGTACAGCCCGAGCAGCTCGGGGTCGTCCTCCGGCGGCTCCTCCTCCACGACCACGGCGACGTTGCGCATGAGCCGGCCGAGCTGCTCCGGGATCTGGTCCAGGGCGTCGGCGACGAGCTCCTCGAACTCGGCAGGCGTGACGTCGACCACAGCAGGAGCCTATGGCGCCGGGCCTGGGGTGCTCAGGGGTAGGGGAGGCCGGACATGAGCCTCGATCAGCCCCCCGGGCCCGCTCCGACCGCGACCACGCCGCGGCCCGGCCCGCTCCGCCGCGCCCTGCGCGCCACGCGGCGCTCCGCGCCGGGCCGCCTCGCGGGACGGGCTGTCACCTCCCGCGCGGCACGATGGCTCGGCGTGCTCGTCGTGGCCCTGCTCGGCGGCTGGCTCGGGCTGGCCGTCGCCGGCCACGTCGACGCACCGGTCGGCCCGGCGCAGACGCGGCTGAGCGTGGCCTGGAACGACCACGGCGACGTGGACGTGCGCATCCCGCCCCTCGGGTCCATCGAGCTCGACACCCACGACGGCCCGCTCGCGGTCGACGTGGCGGTCGAGCGGCTGGACCCGGACGAGGCGCGCGCGATCGTGGACGACCCCACGTCGCTGGACGCGCTCCCCGGGCGGGCGACCGCCGACGTCCGCTCGGCGCTCCTGCGGCTCGTCGTCGTCACGCTGGCCGCGTCCACGGCCGGGGCCGGCCTGCTGGGGCTGCTCGTCTACCGCCGCCGGCGGCCAGCGATCGCCTGCGCCGGGCTGGCCCTGACCGTCGTCGCCGCCTCACTGGGGGCCGCGGGCCTCACGCTGCGCTCGGACGCGATCCGGGAGCCGAAGTACTCCGGCCTGCTCGCCAGCGCGCCCGGCATCGTCGGCAGCGCGGAGGACATCGTCGGCGACTTCGGGCGCTACAGCCAGCAGCTGGGCAAGCTGGTCGGGAACGTCTCCCAGCTCTACGCCACGACCTCCACGCTGCCCGTGCTGCCGGAGGACACGACCGACATCCGCATCCTCGTGGTCAGCGACATCCACCTGAACCCCTCGGCGTGGAACGTCATCCGGTCGACGGTCCAGCAGTTCTCGGTGAGCCTCATCGTCGACGCCGGCGACCTCACCGACCACGGCAGCAAGCTCGAGAACGCGTTCGCCCGCCCGATCGGCAACCTCGGCGCGCCCTACGTCTTCATCAAGGGCAACCACGACTCGGCGTCCACGGCCGCCGCGGTGGAGCGCCAGCACAACACCAAGGTGCTGACCGGGGAGCCGTTCGACCTCGACGGGCTGCGCTTCCTGGGCGCGGGCGACCCCCGGTTCACCCCCGACAAGGAGACGCGGGACGACGAGGTGGGCAAGGGCGAGGCCAGCGCCGACGACCCGCTGGTCACGCTCGGGGACCAGCTCGCCGCCACGGCCCGGGCCGCCGTGCCGCCCGTCGACATCGCGGTCGTCCACGACCCGGTCACGGCCCGCCGGCTCGACGGGGCGGTCCCGCTCGTCATCGCCGGCCACGTGCACGAGCGCTCGACCGAGGTGATGGAGCAGGGGACCCGGCTCTTCGTGCAGGGGTCGACCGGGGGCGCGGGGCTGCGCGGCCTCGAGGGCGAGGACCCGACGCCCATCGAGCTCTCGGTGCTCTACGTCGACCGGGAGACCAGGCGGCTCACCGCGTGGGACGACATCTCCCTCGGCGGGCTCGGCCTGGCCTCGGCGACCGTCGAGCGCCACGTCGCCTCGGAGGAGGCCGCGGCCGTCGCCCCCGTCCCGGCCGCCGGGCCTACCGCGGGTCGCTGAGGGCCTCACCTGCCCGTCCGGCCGCCGCGTCCCGTATCGTGAGGAGCGCACCCCGACGGGTGGCCAAGGCGAAGACTTGCCCTCATCGTCTAGAGGCCCAGGACACCGCCCTTTCAAGGCGGCAGCACGGGTTCGAATCCCGTTGGGGGCACGAGCGGTATCCGTATGGAATACTTCTCCTGCACGACGGCCGCAAGGCCGAGCAAGGCCCCGTAGCGCAGTTGGTTAGCGCGCCGCCCTGTCACGGCGGAGGCCGCGGGTTCGAGTCCCGTCGGGGTCGCCTCCAGGCGAAGGCCCGGCACCGGTGCACCGGTGCCGGGCCTTCGTGCATCGCGGGCAGAGCCAGGTGAGGCCCGGGATGCCCGCGTGACGTACCCCACACCCTCATGCGCCCACCGCCGGCCGAAGGCCCCCGGGACGCCTCAACCGCAGGCCCCGCGTGCCGATGGGATCGTCCGGCGACGTGGAGGGAGGTGCAGGTGCGTCAGGGCCAGGAGCTGCTCGACCGCGACGAGCGGGAGCGGCTGGAGACGCTGGTGTCGTACGGCATCCTCGACCGCCCCGCCGACGCCGAGCTGGACGCCGTCCTGCGCGTGGCCGCAGCGGTGGCCGGGGTCCCGACCGCCACCCTCAACCTGATCGACCAGAGCCGCCAGTGCCAGCTGACGACGGTGGGCTTCGAGGGCAGCGACTCCCCGCGCTCGGACTCGATGTGCGCCGTGCACTTCCGCAGCGGCAGGAGCGTCCTCGTCCCCGACGCCAGCGTGCACCCGGACTACGCCGCCAACCCCTGGGTCACGGGGCGGCTCGCGCGGGTCCGGCTCTATGCCTCCTTCCCGCTGATGTCACCCGAGGGGCACGCTCTCGGCTCCCTCTGCGTGTTCGACTCGGCACCGGGCCGGCTGGACGGCCACCAGGTGGCTCGGCTCGAGGACCTCGCCCGGATCGTCGTCGCCCTCTTCGAGCGCCGCCGGGAGGCCCGGCGCAGCGCCGCCCTCGCCGCTGAGGCCCAGGAGCAGCGCGATCTGGTCGCGCTCACCATCCGCGAGCTCGAGGAGCGGCAGGAGCTGACCCAGGCGGTCCTGGACACGATCGACGTGGCCGTCGTCGCCGCCGCCCCGGACGGCCGGCTGACGATGTTCAACCGGGCCGCCCTGGACTGGCACGGGGTGCCCGCCGACGGCGGCCTCGACCCCGGCGACCACGCCTCCGCCTACAGCCTGCTCGCCGCGGACGGGGTCACCCCGCTCCCCGCCGAGCAGGTCCCCCTGCACCGCGCCCTGCGCGAAGGGTCCGTGAGCGACGCCGAGCTCGTCATCGCCCCACCGGGCCGGGAGCCCATCCGCGTGCTCGCCTCGGGCCGCGCGCTCCAGCGGGCCGACGGGTCGTCGCTCGGCGCCGTCGTCGCGCAGACCGACGTGACCGCCGACCGTGCCCAACGCGTCGCGCTGGAGGCCGCGCACGCCGCCCTGGCCGCCCGCTCCGCGGAGCTGGAGCGGTCCAACGACGAGCTGGCCCAGTTCGCGGCGGTCGCCAGCCACGACCTGCGCTCGCCGCTGGCGGTCATCGACGGCTACCTCGAGCTGCTGCTGGACGTGCACGGCGAGGCGCTGACCGACGAGGGACGCGAGTGGGTGACCACGGCGCGCGGCGCGGGCACCCGCATGCGCGGGCTCATCGACGCGCTGCTCTCGTACGCGCGCGCCGGCGGCAAGCCGTGCGACCCGCGGCCGGTCGACACCGGCGCGCTGCTCGATCAGGTGCTCCAGGACGTCGCCGCCGAGGCGGAGGCGGCCGGTGTCGTGCTGTCGGCACCCGAGGCGCTGCCCGCCGCACGGGTCGACGCCGTGCTGCTGCGTCAGCTGCTGCAGAACCTGCTCACGAACGCGATCCGCTACCGCGCCCCGGGCCGGCCGGGGCAGGTCGTGGTGACCGCCGCACCGCTGCAGGGCGAGGGCGGCTGGGAGTTCGCCGTCGCGGACAACGGGCTCGGCATCCCGCCGGACCAGCGCGAGCGGGTGTTCGCCATGTTCTCCACGGGGTCGCGGGGCCGGGGCAGCGGCATCGGGCTCGCGACCTGCCAGCGCATCGTCGAGCGTCACGGGGGCCGCATCTGGATCGAGCAGACGCCCGGCGGCGGGACGACCGTCCGGTTCACGATCCCCTGACCGGCCCGCGGGCCGCGCGCCACGGGGGGCCGCTCCGGCAGCTGCTCGCCAGGGCACGGTCGGACGGGCACGGACGCACGCACGCACGCACGGACGACGGAGCACGGTCGACAGGGCGCGTTCGACAGGGCTTCATGCGATCGGCACGCGGACTCAAGGTGCGCGTAGTTGCCTCCCCGCGACCGCTCCGCCCGTGCCGAGGAGACGACGTGCACCTTCTTCCCGCTGCCCCGCGCCGCGTCCGCCGGACGCTCGCCCTGACGGCCGCGGCCGCCCTGACCGCGGTCGCCGCGGGCACCGCCGCCCACCGGGCCGCGGCCGACACCCCGGCCCTGGTCACGACCGTGGAGAAGCTGACCCGCTCGACGGCCTGGCAGCAGACGGGCGACCTGGCGCTCCGGTTCGACGCGCACCACCCGCAGGGCATGCTGCGGATCGGGGGCTTGTGGTGGATGAGCAGCGTCGAGATCCTCGAGCCGACGGTGCGCTACCCGACCCCGGTGGACGGCTACGACCGCACCCCGGGCAAGGGCCGTGGCCACCTGTTCGCCTTCGACGACCAGGGCGAGCTCCAGGCCGACATCCTGCTCGGCGAGGGGGCCGTCTACCACCCCGGCGGCCTGGACTTCGACGGCGAGAGCCTGTGGGTGCCGGTCGCGGAGTACCGCCCCAACAGCCGGTCGATCGTCTACCGGGTCGACCCGACGACGCACGCCGTGACGGAGGCGTTCCGCGTCGCGGACCACCTCGGCGGCATCGTCCACGACACCACGCGCGACCGCTTCGTCGGCGTCAGCTGGGGCTCGCGCACCTTCTACGACCTCAGGCGCAACGGCCGGGTCGCTGGCACGAGGCCCAACGAGAGCCACTTCGTCGACTATCAGGACTGCGACTTCCTCAGCGGCCGGTCGATGCTCTGCACCGGGCTGACCGAGGTCGCCGGCCCGAACGCCGCCATCCGGATGGGCGGCGTGGCGGTGGTCGACACGAAGAAGCTCACCGTCGGCCACGAGGTGCCGGTCTTCAGGTGGTCCACGTCCGGTGCCAACATCCTGCGGAACCCCAGCGACCTGGCGCTGCAGCCGGACGGCTCGGTCCGGCTCACCGTCGTCCCCGACGACGGCGTCAGCGCGCGCATGCTGACCTTCACCGCGAAGCCCTGATCCTCGTGGACATCCGCGCGGTGCCCCGGCCGGGTAGGCCGGGGCACCGCCGCTCCTGACTCCCTCGTGTGGCCCTGCTCTTGGCTCTCCCGGGCCGGCGCACGGTCAAGGTGGCGTGGCTCGCGACCCGGGTCCCGACGCCCGTCCTCCGCACGGAGGAAGGCGCCGTATCCGACGGAGGAAACGGTCTTCTGTAGATGCAGGTCAGGAGAGGGCGGGGGCCCGGGACGGCCTAGTGCAGGACCTTGAGCCCGATCACGCAGCCGACGATCCCGAGCAGCAGGAGCACCTTCACCAACGACACCGCCTCGGCACCGGTGGCCATGGCGTACGCGACCGTCACGGTCGCGCCGATGCCCACCCACACCGCGTACGCCGTGCCGAGCGGGAGGTCCCGCATCGCGTACGCGAGCCCGCCCATGCTCGCGGTGAGCGCGACCGCGAACAGGACGGTGGGGACGGGGCGGCTGAACCCCTGGGACCTGTCCAGCGCAGCGGCCCACACCGCTTCGAGGACACCGGAGACGCAGAGCACGAGCCAAGCCACGAGAGACCTCCGTGGCGCCGTCTTGTCGCACACCGGGTACGGCACCGCTCGTCCGGGAGCCGGTAGGGGCTCGGTGCCAACGGTACGCAACCCCGACGGCAGCGGCCAGGGCTCCTCGTGGTGGCCTCGGGCACAGCCCTTCCAGGTGGAAGGCATGCGCGATCGCGAACGATGTGCAGGATGCGGTCCTCGGCAAACGCCCGAGCTGCCCTTCTGGTGAGTTGCTGCAACGCGTCGCGCGGCCGATCCTGCACCTCATGTCGCGCGCGCATCCCGCCCACCCGCACGTCTCCGGGCACCCGGCGCACTCCCACGGTCCCGGCCCCCACCACGCGCACGACCACGCGCACGACGACCCGCACGACGACCCGCACGACGACCCGCACGACCACCCGCACGACCACCCGCACGACCACCCGCACGGTAGGTGGGGCACGCTTCGCCACGAGCTGTCGGCGGTCCTCGGCGGCCACTCGCACGACTCCGCCGACCGGGTCGACAGCGCGCTCGAGGCGAACGCCGCGGGTCGGCGCGCGCTCTGGACGAGCATGCTCGTGCTGACGGTCACGGCGCTCGTGCAGGCCGGCGTGGTCGCGTTGTCCGGGTCGGTCGCACTGCTCGGCGACACCCTGCACAACGTGGCCGACGCCCTGACGTCGGTGCCGCTGCTCATCGCGTTCGCCCTGGCCCGCCGGCCCCCGACCAGGCGGTTCACCTACGGGTACGGCCGCGCCGAGGACCTGGCCGGGCTGTTCGTCGTGGCCATGATCGCGCTCTCCACGGTCCTCGTGGGCTACGAGTCGATCCGCCGGCTCCTCTCGCCCCAGGACGTCGACCACCTGTGGGCCGTGGCGCTCGCCGGGCTGGTCGGCTTCGCCGGCAACGAGCTGGTCGCCCGCTACCGGATCCGGGTCGGGCGGCGCATCGGCTCCGCGGCCCTGGTGGCCGACGGCCTGCATGCGCGCACCGATGGCTTCACCAGCCTGGCCGTGGTGCTCGGCGCGCTCGGCGTGGCCCTGGGCTGGGACCTCGCCGACCCCGTCATCGGGCTGCTCATCGCCGTCGCCATCCTCGGCGTGCTCCGCCAGGCCGTCGCGCAGGTCGGCGGTCGGCTGATGGACGCGGTCGACCCGGCCATCGTCGACCGGGCCGAGGCGGTCGTCGCGGCACTGCCGGGCGTCACCGAGGTGCGCGAGCTGCGTGTGCGCTGGATCGGTCACTCGCTCCGGGCCGAGGTCGACATCGCGGTCGACGCGGCGCTCAGCCTGGCGGCGGCGCACGACGTGGCGCACGCCGCGGAGCAGCACCTGCTGGGCGCGGTCCCCCGGCTCGGCGCCGCGCTCGTGCACGCGAGCCCGGCAGGCCACCACGAGCACCGACACTCCCACCCGCGCTGAGGGTGACGGCGAGGGCTGGAACGCGAACGGGCTCCGGGAACGCGAGGTTCCTGGAGCCCGTGAGCGTGGGCAGGGGCGGGGTCGAACCGCCGACCTTCCGCTTTTCAGGCGGACGCTCGTACCAACTGAGCTACCTGCCCGGGTAGCGGGATCGAGTGTAACTGCCCTCCGGTGCGGGTGCGCAGCCAGTTCCCGAACGGCCGCCTCACCCTGCTGGCAGCAGCCCGACGAGCACGTCGGCGTAGCGCTCGACCGAGCCCGGGGCGTGCGGCAGGAACAGCTCGGGCTCGATGAGCTCGAGCTCCATGACCGCGGGCTCGCCGTCCAGCCGGACGAGGTCCACCCGGGCGTACGCCAGGCCGGCCCCGGGCGCCACGCCCAGGGCGGCCGCCGCTGCCGCCAGCTCGGCCTCGCCCGGCTCGTGGGTCAGGACGCGCCCGCCGTAGAACTCCTGGACGCGGTAGTCCCCGGCCGCCGGCACCTTGCGGATCGCGTGGCTGAAGCGGCCGCCGAAGTAGATCAGCGAGGCCTCCCCCGCCGACAGCACCGACGGGTCGAAGCGCTGCACCAGCACGTCCTCGTCGGCGGCGAGCGCGCGCAGGTGGCCCGCCGCCGCCTCCGCTCCTGCCGGCGTGCGCAGCGCTCCCCACGCCCCGCCCCCGACGGCGGGCTTGATGACGACCTCGCCCCCGAGCCGGTCGAGGGCCGCCGCCCGCTCCCCCTCGCCCGCGCCACGCCGCACCAGCACGGTCTCGAGCACCGCCACCCCGGCCTGCTGCAGGTCGAGCAGGTAGCCCTTGTGGCTGTTCCACTCGAGCACCTGCGCGGGGTTGACCAGCGTCGCCCGGCCGGCGACCTCATGGGCCCACCGGACGAAGCCGGCCCGGTCGTCGAAGTAGTCCCAGGGCGACTTCACCACCACGAGCGGCGCCGGGTCCCAGGACGTGCCGTCCTGGCCGGCCTGGTTCCACGCCCGGACGACGACGTCGAGGCCGCGCGCGGTCAACGCGTCGACGAGCAGCGGCACCTCGGCATCCGGCTTCGGCATGTCGCTGCCGGTGACGAGCACGATGTCCACGGGAGCGGCTCCTGGCTCGAGAAGGCGAGGTCGATCGCACCCTAGCGACCGCGCCCGGCCCCGCCCTGCCCGCGCCACCCCGCGGGGTGGCCGTCGGGCCGGCTCGGGTAGGACCGGCTCATGCAGCGGCGGGAGCGCGACGGGGACGCTGCCGTGCCGTGGGGGCAGGCGCGGGCCGCAGGCGGACTCATCGCGGGCGACCTGCGCCGCCTGGACCTGGCGCAGGTCGACCTGCTCGCGGCGGTGCGCGCGGCGGCCGGGGTGCTCGTCGTCCTGGTCGTCGGCCTGCTCGCCGGGTCGCCCGCCTCCGCGGTCAGCGCGGCCGCGGGGGCGTTCTCGGTGGGGATCGCGTCCTTCCAGGGGGTGTACGCCACGCGCGTGCGGGCGACCCTGCTGACCAGCGCGGGAATGGCCGTCAGCACGCTCGTCGGCGCCACGGCCGTGCGCTCGGAGTGGCTCGCGGTCCCGGTCACCGCCCTGTGGGCGTTCGCTGCCGGGCTGGCCGTCGCGCTCGGCCCGGCCGCGACGGTGATCGGCCTGCAGTGCGGTGTCGCTCTGCTCATCGCCGGCGACTACCCGATGACCACCTCCGAGGCCGTCAGCCGCGCCGCGCTGGTGGGCCTGGGCGGGCTCGTCCAGACCACGCTCGTCGTCCTCGTGTGGCCGCTGCGGATGTACGGCGCCGAGCGCGCGTCGGTGGCCGCGGCCTACCGGGCCCTCGCGGCGTACGCCGACGACAGCACGCACTCGGCCGAGCCGCTGCTGCCCGACGTGGCGACCCTGCAGCAGGCGTCCGTCACCGTCGGGGACACCAACCCCTTCGCCCGCGACCTGACCCGGGCCCGGTTCCGCGCGCTGGTCGACCTCGCCGAGCGCGTCCGCAGCGAGCTCACGGCCCTCAGCCTCGCCCGGCGCAGGGCGGTGGCCGAGGGCCGGTACGGCGAGGCCGGGCGGGCCGACCTCGGCCTGCACGCCGCCGCGGACCGGCTGCGCCGGCTGGCGGACGCGATCGACCCCGTCGCTGCGCGGCGCTCGTCGCGGCGCTGGCGACGAGCGGCGCCCGGAGGTGCGCAGCCGGCCGACGCCCCACTGGACCGGGTGGCCGACGCGGACGGGCTCCCGACCGGCGCCGGCGTCGCGCTGTCCGCGCTCGCCGGCCACCTGCGGGCGGCCGGGCGAACGGTGGAGCGGCTGCACGGCAACGAGCCGGCTGCGGGCTCACCCGAGCCCGCGTTCGCGCTGGCCGACTCCCGGCCCTCGCGGTCGGGCGCGCGGCCCGCGCTGATCGACGCCGAAGCCGTGCTCACGGTGCGCGCGAACCTGACCCTGCGCTCGGAGTCGTTCCGGCACGCGCTGCGACTGGCTGCCGTGCTCGCCGTCGCGAGCGTGCTCTACCGCATCGTGCCGCTGGAGCGGGGCTACTGGGTGGCGCTGACCGCCCTGGTCGTGCTCCGCCCGGACTTCACCACCACGTTGACCCGCGGCGTCAGCCGGACGGCCGGCACCGCCGTCGGGGCCGCAGCCGCCACCCTGCTCGCGGCGGAGCTGCGCCCCGGCCAGGCCGTGCTCGCGGGGCTCGTCGCCGGGTGCGCGCTGGCGGCGTACACGTTCTTCCAGGCCAGCCAGCCGGCGTTCGCGACCTTCCTCACCGGCTACATCGTCTTCCTGCTCGCCCTCGTGGGGCTGCCGAGCGCGGGCGCGGGCTGGGACCGGCTGGTCGACACGGCCGTCGGGGGGCTGCTGGCGCTCGTCGCCTACCTCGCGTGGCCGACCTGGGAGGGCCACCGCGTCGCCGACAAGCTCGCGGACGTCCTCGAGGCCCAGGGACGCTACGGCCGGCAGGTCCTCTCGGCGTACGCGGCGCCGGTCGGGCGCGGGGTCGCCCCGCTGCGCACCGGCCTTGTCGCCGCTCGGCTGGCCCGTACCGAGGCGGAGGCCTCGGTGGACCGGCTGGTGACCGAGCCGGCCCGCGAGCGGTTCCCGGCGGCGGCGGCCAGCGCGGCGGTCGCAGCCGTGCAGCGGTACGCCCAGGCGGTGCTCGCGCTGCACGCGCGGCTCGGCGACGCCCAGCGCCACGAGCCGGTGGTGGAGGCGGAGGCACTGGGCGAGCAGCTGGAGGCGGTCCTCGGCGAGCTGGCAGCGACACTGCGGGAGGGCACGGTGACGCGGGTGACGCTCGACCGGCTGCGGACGGCGGCTGCCGGCCTCGAGCGCGCGGTCGTCGACCGGCCCGAGCGCGCCCTGCTCACGGTCGAGGTCGAGGAGGTGGTGGAGGCCGTCGAGGCCGTCGCGCACGCGGTGGCGCAGGCCTCCTGAGACTCACGTCCCCGGTTGTGCACGCGCGGCGTGCCGCCGCGCGGCGAGCTGCGCCGCGCCTCCTGCCGCGAGGACCGCGGCCGGCATCCACAGGGCCTCCACCGCCGCGACCGCGGCGACGGGGGCGTACACGAGCGGGAGGAGCGACGACCTGCGAGCAGACGACATCACGGTCTCCTACGACGGTTGTGCGTGGTGGGGCGAGGGCGGGCGGGGCCGGGCGCCGAGGAGCGACGGCCGGCCCCACCGCCCGCGGGTCAGGTGAGGATGTCCTTGACCTTCTGCACGATGCCGCCACCGGTCGACGGGGTGCCGTAGTACTGCGGAGGCGTCGGCGGGAGAACCGGCTCCGGAGCCATCGGCTGCGGGTTGTCGACGTACGTGAACGTGCCCTTGCCGTCCGGCGTCGGGCCGGAGGCCCAGCGGCCCTCGCTCGACTGCGAGCCCTCGGAGAAGTTGAACAGCGTGTAGGCGAACTCGTTGTTCTGGTCCGACTCGGGGAAGTTGCTCGGCGAGGGCAGGCCCTCCAGGCCGTCCGCCTTGAGCTCCTCGCACGCGGCGAGCCACTGGTTCTGGTGCATGGTGTCGCGGGCGATGTTGAACTTCAGCATCTCCCGGACGCCGGAGTCGTCGGTCATGTTGAAGACACGGGTGGCCTGCAGCCGGCCCTGCATCTCGACGGCCGCGTTGAGCGAGAAGTCGGCGAACAGGTTGCCGCTGGCGAGGATGTACTTGCCGCTCCACGCCTCACCCGCGCTGTCCGCGAGCGCCGGCCCGAGGCCGTTCACGATCTTGTGCTGCGGGTTGGTGCCGGAGATGATCGCCGCCGTCATCGGGTCCTTGGCGGCCTCGACGTACGCGTCCTCCGGGGCGCCCTCGAGCAGCCGGGCGATCATGGTCGCGATCATCTCGACATGGGCGAGCTCCTCGGTCGCCGTGTCGAGGATGAGGTCCTTGTACTTGCCCGGGACGCGGCAGTTCCAGCCCTGGAAGAGGTACTGCATCGCGACCGTCATCTCACCGACGGCGCCACCGAGCAGCTCCTGCAGGTGCTTGGCGAGCACCGGGTCGGGACGGTCGGGCTTGGCCTCGAACTGCAGACCCTTGTAGTGGAAGAACACCGCGAGCTCCTTGGGGTTCGGCAATCGCTGACGCTGTTGGTTCTGCTCGGCCGGTGTGACAGGCCCGTCGTCCCCCCGTCGTCCCCGCCGTCGCAGTGGGCGTCACAGCCGCGTGACGGGCTCGTCAAAGCCGCCGCCGAGCGTTCAGACGGCCTCCTTCGGGGGAGGACGCGCCCGTCGGCAGGACGTCGGCGACACCGGCAAAGCGCGGAGGAGAACATGTCGAACCGGCTCGGCACGGCCCCGGTCGCAGCGGGTGCGTCGATCAACGTGCTCGGCGGGTTCGCCCTCACGGCCGAGTGCGGGCCGGTCGCGGTGCCCGCGACCGCCGAGCGGCTGCTCGCCTACCTCGCGCTCGTCGGCAAGCCGGTGCGCCGCCAGCAGCTGGCCGGCGCGCTGTGGCTGGAGAGCCCCGACGACCGGGCCTCCGCAAGCCTGCGCTCGACGCTCTGGCGGCTGCCGGACCCCGTACGTCCCCTGATCAAGGCGGGCGCCACGCACGTGGCCCTCGCCGACGACGCCCACGTGGACCTGTGGCGCGCCGAGGCGTCGATCCGCCAGGTCGGCGCGGCCGGCGACCTGCCGGACGAGGACGCGCTCGGCCTGCTCGACCAGGACGTGCTGCCGGGCTGGGGCGACGACTGGGTCCTGCTCGAGCGGGAGCGACACCGGCAGCGACGGTTGCACGCTCTGGAGCGGCTGTGCGTGCTGCACCGGGACTCGGGGCGGTTCGACCTGGCCCTGCGCGCCGGGCTGGCGGCCGTCAGCGGTGAGCCGCTGCGCGAGAGCGCGCACCGCCGCGTCATCGAGGTCCATCTCGCCGAGGGCAACCCCGGCGAGGCGCTCCGCCAGTACGAGCTCTTCCGCCGGCTGGTGCGCAGCGAGCTTGGGCTGAGCCCCTCCCCTGCGATCCGCAGCCTGGTCGCGGGGCTGCTCGGCCGCCCCGCCGACGGGGGACGGTGAGGGCAGTGGTCGGCACCGAGCGTCGAGCCCCCGGCGCCGAGACGGGCTCCGTCCTGCTCATCCGCGCGTGGCTGGAGGACGTCCCCGACGGCGGGCGCCCGGCGATGTGGGTGTCCGACGCGCCCGTCGACGACGCCCCTCGCGACGAGGCGTCCCCCGTCGCGCAGCCGCGGCCGCGGGCCCGGCTGCTCGGGGTCGACGTCGAGGGCGAGCCGGCCGACACCTTCACGACCGCCGAGGGGGTCGACGAGATCTGCCGTGCGGTGCGCGCCTGGCTGACCGGGCTCTCCACGGGGGGCCGACCGCCCGATTGACGCGGTACGTCAGCTCCGGGTCGTGGCAGAGCCCGTCGTGGCAGAGCTCCCGGTCGTGGCAGAGGGCAGGACGCAGAGCTCGTTGCCGCCGGGGTCGCACAGCACGCCCCGGTCGGCGCCCTCGTGGCCATCGCGCAGCCGCAGCGCCCCCAGCCCCAGCAGGCGCTCGACCTCCTCGTCCTGGGTGCTACCGGAGGTCGGAACGAGGTCGAGGTGCATCCGGTTCCTCCCGGTCTTGGGGGCCACCGGCGGGCCTCCCCAGCCGATCTTCGGGCCGGCGGGCAGGAGCTTGACCGCCGTCTCCTCGTCCTGGCCCCACACGCGCGGCACGCCCAGGGCGTCGCGCCAGAAGTAGCCGACCGACGGCAGGCCGTCCGACGAGAGCGCCCCGAGCAGGCCGCAGTCGGCGAGGAACCCGTTGCCCGCCTCCGTGACGCGGAACTCGTTGCCCTCCGGGTCGGCGAGGACGACGTGGCCCTCCTCGGGACGCTGCCCCACGACGAGATGGGGAGCACCAGCGCGAGCGCGCGCTCCACCGTCCGTCGCTGCTCCTCCGGCAAGGCGCTCCTCAGGTCGACGGGCATCTGGTTGAGGCCGGCCTTGGGCAGCCGCGTCCGGGCGAACCGGATCCGCAGCCCGGTCTCGTCGCTCGGGACCAGGGCAGGCCCGTCCGTGTCCCGCTCGCCGTCGGCTCGGTCGCCGCGTCCCGGGAGGACCCGTTCCGCGAGGACCCGTTCCGCATGGCCCCAGCCCAGCACGCCCGCCCAGAAGCGGGCCAGCCCGGCCGGGTCATTGGCGCATCGATGACCAGCGCGTCGACCCCGAGAGCCATGTCCCGACGCTGGGCGAGCCGCTCCGCCCCCACGACGCCTTATCCGCCGGCTCCTCCCGCCCCCTCGGCGTGTGTGGATGTGGCACGCACGCGAACCTACGGGCACACTGCCGCATTCACCCGGACGACGTCCGCCGCAGTGCCGCACTCACCCCGGAACGCCCGCCACAGTGCCGCCTTCATCGCGATGAGGCCGGACGTGCGGACGCCCGAGGGCCCCGCCGCGGGTGCGACGGGGCCCTCGGCCGGAACGGCGAGCGTCAGCTCAGCTCGAAGATGCTGCGGTTGCCCGCGAGCGCCCCGACCGTGAGCCGGCCCTTGTCGTGCAGCAGGTACGTGGCGGGGTCCCCGACCAGCTGGAGCTGGTAGCCCTTCTTCGCGGGGATGCGGCGGAAGCTGGCCTGCCCGGCGTACGCGGACCCGCCCTCGAACGGGTCGATGCGCACCTCGCCGGTCGAGGTCACCCGGATGTACCGGTCCGGGTAGTTGACCGACTGGATCGACTCCGTCCCAGGGCCGGCGAAGCCGGTCACGAAGCGGAACTGCGTATCGCCCAGCGGCAGGTTGTCCGAGTCCTCCTCGACGCTGAGAACGTACGCGAAGTGACGCACGAACGTGTGCTTGTCGTCGGTGGGCGACAGCCTCACGATCGGCCCGCCCTTGCCGACCGGGACGCCGAAGAGCGGCATGCCGTCGCGGCTCCAGTAGAGCTTCTGCACCCGGGCGTGCCGGTTCGGGTCGTAGAGCGGGTCCGAGCCGATGTAGCCGGTGTAGTCGCGCGCGTGGTAGACGAGGACGTCGGTGCCGTCCTCGGTCACGGTGAACGAGTTGTGGCCCGGGCCGTACTGCTTGGTCTGCTCGTTCGTCACGAAGACGGGGTCGGGCGACTTGTGCCACGACAGCTCGTCGAGCAGGTCGGCGTCCTCGTCGGCCCAGAGCAGGCCCATCGCGTAGCGGTGGTCGGTCGCACTGGCGGAGTAGGTCATCCAGACGCGGCCGTTGCGGACGAGCACCGCGGCGCCCTCGTTGACCGCGAAGCCCTGCCGCTCCCACGCGAGCGTGGGGGTGGAGATGCGGCGCGGCTCGCCCTTGATCGCCCACGGGGAGGCCATCTCGGCGATGTAGAGGCTGGTGTTGACCGAGATCTCCGGCTCGGCCTGCGCCCAGACGTAGTAGCGCCTGCCCCTGTGCGTGAAGGTCGTCGCGTCGAGCTTGAACGACCCCCAGGGCGTCGTCACCTCGCGCGGCGTGCCCCAGCCCGCGGGGTCGCGCGGGTCCTCGAGGGTGGACTCGATGGCGTACATCTTGATCGCGAAGACGTTGCTGGAGTCACCGGCCGCGAAGTAGATGTACCAGCGGCCGTCGATCCGGTGCAGCTCCGGCGCCCAGATGTGACCACCCATCGTGCCCGTGGTGGGACGGCGCCAGACCACCGACTCCGGCGCGTCGGTGAGGCCTGCGATGGTCGATGCGCCCCGCACGACCAGGCGGTCGTACTCCGGCACGGAGCCCGTGAAGTAGTACATGCCGTTGGTCGGCATGGTGATGAACGGGTCGGCCCGGTTGAGGACGAGCGGGCTCGTCGTGGGTACGCCGTAGACCTCGGCGTCCGTCGGCAGCGGCGTGGCGGCGGTGGCGGAGTGCGCCGCGAGCGGCACGCCGCCGAGCAGCGTGACGCCGCCCAGGCCGAGCCCGCCGCGCAGCAGTGCGCGACGACTGATCTCGAAGCTCATGTCGGCTGCCCCTACTTCTTCGGGATGCGGATGAAGGTGACGGAGTTGGCGTCGAACGTCCGGTAGAACTGCGAGGGGACGTCGATCTGCGTCGTCACCGGCCGGATCGGCTGGGCAGAACGGGTGTTCTGCTGTCCCGGGTCACCGGAGATCACGGTCATGGTGGCCTTCTTGGCCACCTTGAGCTTGCCGAGGTCGATCTTCGTGACCGCGGGCGTGTTCTGCGCGTTGACGACCTTCACGATCGTGTCGCCCGTCGCGTCGTCGTGGGTGACGACCTGCGCGAAGGGCTCGACGACGGTGTTGTCGTCGAAGCTGAAGAACTCCTGGCCGTCCAGGGACAGCGTCACCTTGGTGCCGCGGACCGAGATCTTGACGTCGTAGGCCTTGTTCGTGGTGATCGAGTGGCCCTCACGCGCGACCAGGGTCTGCTTGGCCCCGCTCGTCGCCTTCTCGACCACGCTGCGGGTGTTGTTCCAGCCGCCGAGGTTCCACCAGTAGAAGTTGCCGGAGTCCTTGACGCCGAAGCCGACGAGGAAGCCCTCCGCGCCGGCGGTCTTGGTGGCTTTCAGCGTCACGTCGTAGTCCGTCGCGGTGAGCGCGGGACCGGCGACGAGGGTGTCCTCGGCGGTCGTGCTCGTCTGGACGAACTGCCCGTCGGTCACGCCCCACGTCCCGCGGTTGGCGAGCGGGCGCCAGCCGTCGGCGTTGCCGTCGTTGAAGTCGTCGGTGAACAGCGTCGTGCCGTCCGGCGCCGTCACCTTGACGTCGTCGTACTTCGCCGCCGTGCGCCAGGTGGACAGGCCGACGGCGCCGGTGATCGGGGTGGGCTGCATGACCTTGCCGCTCGCGGTCGACGGGATGACCCGGTCACCCACGTTGTTCATGAAGAGCTTCTGGACCTCGTAGGAGGTCGAGCCCCACGACTGGTGGTTGTCGAACCAGATCATGTCCGGGCGCCACTGCACGTTGTCCACGTTGGCCAGCAGCGGCGCGTACGACGCCAGCTTCACGATGTCGGCGTTGCGCTCGAGCCCGGTCATGAACGCCGCCTCGGACAGCGAGTTGAACAGCTTCGCGTCCTGCGAGGCGTACTCGCCGAGGAAGACCTTCGGCCCGTTGCGGTCGTAGGAGTCGTAACGGTCGTTGTTCTGGAGGAACCACGTCGGGCTGTTGTAGTAGTGCTCGTCGACCATCTCGACGTCGTTCGCCCGGTTCTGCGCCCAGTGCTGCTCGAACGTCGTCCCCTCGTCGTCCGGCCCGCTGTTGCTGATGACCGTGATGTTCGGGTACTTCGCCTTGATCGCGTCCCGGAACTGGACGAAGTTGGTGATGAACTGGGCCGGGAAGTTCTCCTCGTTGCCGACCCCGACGTGCGTCAGGTTGAAGGGCGCGGGGTGGCCCATGTCGGCGCGCAGCTTGCCCCAGGTCGAGGTGACCGGGCCGTTCGCGAACTCGATGAGGTCCAGCGTGTCCTGGATGTGGCGCTGCAGCTCGTTCTGCTCGTTGGCCCGGAAGCTCTGGCCGCAGCCGTTGAGCACGGCGGGGACGACGGGCAGCGGCATCGCGCCGATGTCCTCGGCGAAGGTGAAGTACTCGTAGTAGCCGAGACCGTAGGACTGGTTGTAGCCCCAGAAGTTGGCGTTGGTCGGGCGCTGCTCGACCGGGCCGACCGTCTCCTTCCACTGGTACGACCGCGCTCGGGGGAAGTTGTTCGCGGCGGTGTAGGCCCGGTGGCTGTTGACGTTGACGATGCAGCCGCCGGGGAAGCGCACGAAGCCGGGGTTGAGGTCGGCGATCTTCTGCGCCAGGTCCTTGCGCAGCGTCGACAGGCCGTTCTTGCCGACCCACCGGTCCCGCGGCATGAGCGAGACCATGTCCAGGCCCATCACGGACGCGGCGCCGCCGGTGACGGCGAGCCGCGCGTCGGTGACGGTGGCGTCGGAGGTGAGGGTGAGCTTGTACTGCTTCCAGGCGTCGGAGCCGTCCACCGCCACGGTGCCGCTGGCGTACGTCACCGATCCGTTGGCGTCGGTCAGCGCGAAGGTGACCGTCTGCGCGGTGGTCGTGCGCGCCCACACGGACGCGTCGTACGTCGCGCCGGCCTTCAGGGCGAAGCCGGTGTTGTAGCCGATGTTGCGGACGCCGTCGCCGGGCCCGTCGCTCGTCAGGCGCAGGTGGTTGCGGTTGTTCTCGTTGAGCCGTGTCGCGTCGTTGACGACCTGCGCCGTCGGCGCCGCCCCGCCGCCGTTGACGACCTGCCACGCCGTCATCCCGTTGAAGCCGCTGGCGTCGGTGGAGTTGAACTCGAACGACCGGTTGCGCACGAGCTCGGCGTAGAGGCCGCCGTCCGCGGCGTAGTTGATGTCCTCGAAGAAGACGCCGTACATCGTGTCGTCGATGACGGCGCCCTGAGCGCGGTCGTCGACGGTGATGGTGTAGTCGGGGACGGGCTTGGCCGCGCCGGCATCGGCCGCCATGCCCAAGGGCACGACGAGCAGAGCGGCTGCTGCCAGGCCCTTCATTGCACCTGGTCGGGACATGCATGTCTCCTCGGATAAGGAAGAACGCAAGGGCGACGGGAGAACCCCCGCGAGGTCACAGACGACGGGACGGGGACGCGGGCGAGGCCGCACAGCACTGGCGGGGATGGCGTCCACGGCGTTTGTGAGCGATAACACGAGTAGTTTCGACGCGGCTCCCCGAGCCGTCAAGAGGCGTCGATAACGGTTCGGTAGCGCGTTTCCTCGCCCCGACCGGCCCTTCGTCCCGCCCGGACGCACTAGCGCCCGGGTGCTCGCAAGCACCCGGGCGCTGCCGGCTCCGCCGTGAGGTGGCGTCCGTGCGGTACGGGGGGCGGGCTGCCTCTCGCGCAGCCCGCCGCTGTGGTTCAGCTGCTCGGTGATCGCCGGGCGAAGACCAGACGCTGCAGCAGGATGAAGGCGAAGAGGAGCAGGCCGATGGTGATGCGGGTGAAGTACGACTCGAGGTTCGCGAACGTGATGATGGTCTGGATCAGGCCGAGCACCAGCACGCCGATCACGGAGCCGAGCACGAAGCCGGAGCCGCCGACGAGCAGCGTGCCGCCGATGACGACCGCGGCGATGGCGTCGAGCTCGAGCCCGATGGCGGTGTTCGGGGAGCCGGACAGGGCGTAGAACGAGAAGAGGATGCCGCCGAGCGCGGCGCAGAAGCCGCTGATCGTGTAGACCGCGATCGTGGTGCGCGCGATGGGCAGGCCCATCAGCAGAGCGGACTGCTTGTTGCCGCCCAAGGCGTAGACGTTGCGGCCGAGCCGGGTGTAGTGCAGCACCATGTAGGCGATGAGCACGGCCGCCAGTGCGACGAGGACGCTGTAGGTGATGACGACTCCCCCGCCCAGCGGGATGGTCTCGAGCCCGATGTCGCTGTAGAGCCCGTCGGTGATCGACTGGGAGTCGGTGCTGATCACGTAGCACAGCCCGCGGGCCAGGAACATGCCCGCCAGCGTCACGATGAACGGCTGGATCTCGTAGTAGTGGATGACCGCGCCCATCGCGGCACCGAGGGTGCAGCCGATGAGCAGCACGACGGGGATCACCACCGGCGCCGACCATCCACGGTCCTCGAGCAGGGTCGCCGCGACCATCGTCGAGAGCGCCGCCACCGCGCCCACCGAGAGGTCGATGCCGCCGGTGAGGATCACGAAGGTCATGCCGACGGCGATGACCATGAGGTACGAGTTGTCGATGAAGAGGTTGGCCACGCCCTGGCCGCTGGCGAAGCCCTCGTACTGGAAGGTCCCGAAGAGGTACATGAGGACGAGCAGGGCCAACGTGGCCAGGACGGGCACGTAGCGCTGGGAGAACCGCGGGCCCGAGACCCCGGCCGGCCGCTTGTCCAGGACGGCGGTGCTCATGCGGGGACCCTCACGTGCTGCTCCTTGGAGGCAGGGGCGGACGGTGGCGCGCTCGGGCGATGCCGGCGCCTGAACACCTTCGCCCGGAACGCCGGGGACTGGATGAGGCACATCGCGAAGACGACGAAAGCCTTGAACAGCAGCGTCGCGTTCGGGTTGATGCCGATGGTGAGGATGGTCGTGGTCAGCGTCTGGATCGTCAGCGCGCCGATGAGGGTGCCGACGAGGAAGTAGCGCCCGCCGATGAGGGCCGTGCCTCCGATGACCACCGCGAGGATCGCGTCCAGCTCGTAGAAGAGGCCGGTGTTGTTGGCGTCGGCGCTGGAGACGTTCGAGCTGATCATCAGCCCGGCGAGGCCGGCACAGAACCCCGAGAACACGTACGCGAGGAGGATGAGCCCGCGGGAGCGGATGCCGGCCAGCCGGCTGGCCTCCGCGTTGCCGCCGACCGACTCGATGAGCATGCCGAGGGCGGACTTGCGGCTGATGACGGCGGCGAACACGAGCACGGCGATCGCCAGGAAGATCGCGAACGGCAGGGCGAGCTTGTAGCCGCCGCCGATGAGCTTGTACGCCGGGCTGTTCACCGTGATGATCTGGCCGTCGGTGATCCACTGCGCCACGCCACGCCCCGCGACCATGAGGATCAGCGTGGCGATGATGGGTTGGATCCCGACCACCGCGACGAGGATGCCGTTCCACAACCCGAGAAGTGTGCAGAACCCGAGGGCCATGGCCACGGCGGTGAGCACGCCCACCGTACTGTCCTGATTGCCCAGGCCGGCGATGTGGTGGGTGGCGACCGCGCCCGAGATGGCCATGACCGCCCCCACGGAGAGGTCGATGCCACCGGTCGCGATGACGAAGGTCATCCCGACCGCCACGATCAGCAGCGGTGCGCCGTTGCGGACGATGTCGATGAGGCTGCCGTAGAGGTGGCCGTCCTGCATGCGCAGGTTGAAGAACGTCGGGGTGAAGAAGACGTTGCTCACCAGGAGCACGAGCAGGAGCGCCAGCGGGTAGAAGAGCCGGTGCCGGGTGATGCTCATGCGCTCACCTCCTGCCGGTTGTCGCCGGCGATCGTCTCGACGATCTTCTCCACGGTGACTCCCTCTTCGTTGGCGAGCTCCGCGATGATGCGGCGGTCGCGGAGCACCTCCACCTTGTGGCTGAGGCGGAGCACCTCCTCGAGCTCTGCGGAGATGAAGAGCACGGACATGCCCTCCTCCGACAGCGACACGACGAGCTTCTGGATCTGCGCCTTGGCCCCGACGTCGATGCCGCGCGTCGGCTCGTCGAGGATCAGCAGCTTGGGGCGGGTGATGAGCCAGCGGGCCAGGAGCACCTTCTGCTGGTTGCCGCCGCTGAGGTTGCGGACCTGCTGCTCGGGGTTGGCCGGACGGATGTCCAGCGCCTTGATGTACTCGTCGACCAGCTCGTCCTGCCGCTTGCGGGCGATCGGCCGGGTCCAGCCGCGCGCCGCCTGCAGCGCGAGGATGATGTTCTCGCGGACGGTGAGCTCCCCGACCAGCCCCTCGGTCCGGCGGTTCTCCGAGGTGAAGGCGATGCCGTGGCTGGTGGCCGCGCGCGGGGTGCGCAGGTGAACGGGCTTGCCCTCGATCTGCAGCTGCCCGCTGTCGGCCCGGTCGGCACCGAACATCAGCCGGGCGACCTCGGTGCGCCCGGAGCCGAGCAGCCCGGCGAGGCCGACGACCTCGCCGGGGTAGATCGACAGGTCGAACGGCTCGACCATGCCCTTCTTGCCCACGCCCTTGGCCTCGATGACCGGGGTGGCCTTCTCCAGGGTGTTGAGCGACCGGTTGCCCTCCGTCTCGAGCGCCTCGAGCGTGGCCAGGTCACGGCCGATCATCTTGGAGACCAGCTCCACCTGCGGGAGGTCGCGGGTCATCCACTCCCCGACCAGCTGCCCGTTGCGCAGGACCGTCATCCGGTCGGTGATCTCGTAGATCTGCTCGAGGAAGTGCGAGACGAAGACGATCGCGAGCCCCTCGGACTTGAGCTGGCGCATGACCCGGAAGAGCTGCTGCACCTCGCTCTGGTCCAGGCTCGAGGTCGGCTCGTCCAGGATGAGGACGCGGGCGGAGACGTCGACCGCTCGGGCGATGGCCACCATCTGCTGGATCGCCAGCGAGTAGCTGCCCAGCGGCTGGGAGACGTCGATGTGGAGGTCGACGCGGGCGAGCGCCTCCTTGGCCCGCCGCCGCATCTGCCCCCAGTTGATCGCCCCCAGCCGTCGCGGCTCGCGCCCGATGAAGATGTTCTCCGCGACGGAGAGGTTCGTGCAGAGGTTGACCTCTTGGTAGACCGTGCTCACACCGGCCTGCTGGGCCTGGAGCGGGCTGGAGAACAGCACGGGCTCGCCGCCGAGCCGGATCTCGCCGCCGTCGATGGTGTAGACGCCGGTGAGCACCTTGATGAGCGTTGACTTGCCGGCCCCGTTCTCGCCCATGAGCGCGTGCACCTCGCCGGGGAACAGGCGCAGGTCGACACCGTCAAGAGCCTTGACGCCGGGGAACTCCTTGCGGATGCCGGTCATCTGCACCACAGGACCGGTTGTGGCAGACGCCATGGGACTGGGACCTCTCTTCGTCACTGTGCTCGCGGGCACGGGGCCGCCCCTGGGATGGGAGCGGCCCCGTGCCTCCTGCTTCGCCGAGATCAGTACCGCCGGTGGAACCGGAGCTGTCAGTACTGACGCGTGGGGAGCGCGGCCTTCGCCTGCTCCTGGGTGAACGTGGTCTCCTCGGTCTCGATCCGGGTGGGGATCTCCTCACCGGCGACGACCTTCTTCACGGCGTCCATCAGCTGTGGGCCGAGGAGCGGGTTGCACTCGACGATGAAGTTGATCTTGCCGTCGGCGAGCGCCTGCATGCCGTCCTTGACGGCGTCCACGGTGATGATCTTGATGTCCTCGCCCGGCTTGAGGCCGGCGGCCTCGATCGCCTCGATGGCGCCCAGGCCCATGTCGTCGTTGTGCGCGTAGAGCACGTCGATGTCCTTGTGGGCCTGCAGGAAGGCCTCCATGACCTGCTTGCCGCCCGCGCGGGTGAAGTCGCCGGTCTGCGAGGCGATCATCTTGAACTTCGACTCGCCGGCGATGGCGTCGGCGAAGCCCTGCTGCCGGTCGATGGCAGGAGCGGCACCCGTCGTGCCCTGCAGCTCGACGATGTTGACCGGGCCCGGCTCGTCGGCGTACTCCTCGACCAGCCACTCGCCGGCCTTCTTGCCCTCGAGCACGAAGTCCGAGCCGAGGAAGGTCTTGTAGAGGCTGGTGTCCTCCGAGTCGACCGCACGGTCGGTGAGGATGACGGGGATGTCGGCGCGCTTGGCCTCGTTGAGCACCGCGTCCCAGCCGGACTCGATGACCGGCGAGAAGGCGATGACGTCGACCTTCTGCTGGATGAACGAGCGGATGGCGCGGATCTGGTTCTCCTGCTTCTGCTGCGCGTCGGAGAACTGCAGCTCGATCCCGGCCTCCTCGGCCGACTTCTTGATCGAGTCGGTGTTGGCCGTACGCCAGCCACTCTCCGCACCGACCTGTGCGAAGCCGAGGGTGATCTGCTCACTCCCGCCACCGCCGCCGCCCGCGGCCGAGCTCGAGCCCGGGGAAGCGGCGTTGTCCGAGTCGTCGTCGCCGCACCCGGCCAGCAGCAGTGCCGCGGCGCTGGCGAAGGCGACGAGAGATGCCTTCTTGAACACGTAGAACTCCTTCTCTGCAGTCCACGGTCGGCATGACCGGGGTGTAGCTAGGCGGAAAGCTCGCACCACGGCGACGCAGGGATGTCGAAGCGATGGCTCGACACCTGAGGGCCACCACGAACGGCGGCGGACGTCGGGAAGGGGTGCCGCGTCGCGATGGGCGACCGTCCACGGACCGACGACGGCGGCCGTCCGGCGGCCTGCCCCGTCCTCTTCGGCATCTTTGCCAAAGCGCTTCTCCCCGCAACGTTCGAGGCAACCGGCCCACCCACGGGAGGACCGCGCCACTTCGATGTGAACGCTAACTTTCGCGATCAGTCTGTTCCCGCTTCCCAAGCCCGTCAAGGGGTCTTGGTAACGGTTCCATAGCGATGACGGACCCGTGTCTTCCGAACGCGAAAGAGCATGCCGCACCACCCCGCGCTTCACAAGCACGAGGTGACTTCAGAGCCGTAAGAATCTGCCGAACGGAGCTACCTGAGGACACCCCTGTCCGATATGTCAGCAATGAGGCGGTGCGCGGGTAGGTGGCAGGCCCCCGCCCGCCGGTCGCACACCCGTCGCCCGCCCTCGGCGCCGGCCGGGGAGCGGCCGGCGCCTGGGTCGCGTACGCCCTCAGAAGCCGCGGGCCAGCCGGTGGTACGCGGCGTTCCAGCGCAGCTCCTTGGCGAGGCCGCGCACGGTCGTGTCGGCGTCGATCAGGACCAGCTCCGTGGACACCATGTCGGCGAAATCGGCGAGCGCCTCGACCTCGACGGCGGAGCTCATGACCGTGTGGTGCGGGCCGCCGGCGGTCAGCCAGGCCTCGGTCGAGGTCCGCAGGCTTGGCCGCGGCTTCCACACCGCCCGGGCGACGGGCAGCTTGGGGAGCGGCTCGTCCGGCGGCACCACGTCGATCTCGTTGGCGACGAGCCGGAACCGGTCGCCCAGGTCGCTCCACCCGACGACGAACGCCGGCCCGGTGGCGGCGTCGAACACGAGGCGGACCGGGTCCTCCCGTCCGCCGATGCCCAGCGGGTGGATCTGGCAGCTGGGCTTGGCCGCGGAGATCGTGGGGCAGACCTCGAGCATGTGCGCGCCGAGGATCTTCGGCTCGCCCGGCCCCAGGTGGTACGTGTAGTCCTCCATGAAGGACGTGCCGCCGGGCAGCCCATCCCCCATGACCTTGAGGATGCGCACCAGCGCCGAGGTCTTCCAGTCGCCCTCGCCGCCGAAGCCGTAGCCGTCGGCCATTAGGCGCTGCACGGCGATGCCCGGCAGCTGGCGCAGACCGCCGAGGTCCTCGAAGTTGGACGTGAAGGCGCGGAAGCCGCCCTCCTCCAGGAACGAGCGCAGCCCCAGCTCGATGCGGGCGGCATAGCGCAGCGAGTCGCGGCGCTCCCCGCCCGGGCGCAGCTCGGCGACGACGTCGTACGCCTCGTCGTACTCCGCCGCGAGCGCGTCGACCGCGTCGTCGGCCATGCCGTCCACCCGCTCGACGAGGTCGTTGACCCCGTACGTGTTGACGGAGACGCCGAAGCGGATCTGCGCCTCGACCTTGTCCCCCTCGGTGACGGCGACGTCGCGCATGTTGTCGCCGAACCGCGCGAGCTTGAGGGTGCGCGCCTCCTGCCGGCCGCGCGCCGCCCGCGCCCACGTCGCAACCCGCTCGGCCACGGCCGGGTCCGAGGCGTGGCCGGCGACGGTCGTGCGCGTCACGCCCATGCGGCTCTCGATGTAGGCGTACTCGCGGTCGCCGTGCGCGGCCTGGTTGAGGTTCATGAAGTCCATGTCGATCTCGGCCCAGGGCAGCGAGACGTTGGACTGGGTGTGCAGGTGCAGCAGCGGCTTCTGCAGCGCGTCGAGCCCAGCGATCCACATCTTCGCCGGGGAGAAGGTGTGCATCCAGGTGATGACGCCGATGCAGGAGTCCGTCGCGGAGGCGTCCAGGCAGACCCGGCGGATCGCGTCCGCGGTGGTGAGCACCGGCTTCCAGACGATGCGGACGGGGACCTGCTTCGCACTCGCGAGCGTCTGGCAGATCTCCTCCGACTGAGCGGCGACCTGGCGCAGCGTGTCGTCGCCGTAGAGCGATTGACTGCCGGTGAGGAACCAGACCTCGTATCCCTCGAATGCCGACACCGTCATTGTGTTGGTCCTTTCACCTGCAGGGAGTCGCTTGTCGGCCGCCCGCGCCGCGGGCACTCCGGCTCAGCGCTGGCCGTAGACGTTCTGGTAGCGGTCGTAGAGGCGGTCGATGTCCTGTCGGGCGATGGGCAGCGGCTCACCCAGCTGGCGGGACACGTGCACGGTGCGGGCGACGTCCTCGCACATCACCGCGGCCTTCACCGCGGCGCGCGCGTTCTTGCCGATGGTGAAGACGCCGTGGTTCTGCATGAGCACCGCCGGCGACCGCGACCCGCGCAGCGTCTCCACGATCCCGCGGCCGATGCTGTCGTCGCCGATCAGGGCGAACGGCCCGATCGGGATCGGCCCGCCGAACTCGTCGGCCATCGCCGTGAGGACGCAGGGGATGGGCTCGGCGCGCGCGGCCCACGCCGACGCGTAGGTGGAGTGCGTGTGGACGACCCCGCCGACCTCCGGCATCGCCCGGTAGACGTAGGCGTGGGCGGCCGTGTCGCTCGACGGCGAGTGGCCGCCCTCGATGACGTTGCCGTCCAGGTCGCAGAGGATCATGTTGTCCGGCGCCAGCTCGTCGTAGTCGACCCCGCTGGGCTTGATGACGAACAGGTCCTCGCCCGGCACCCGCCCGGAGACGTTGCCCGCGGTCCACGCGACGAGGCTGTAGCGGACCAGCTCGGAGTGGAGCCGCGCGACGTCCGCCCGCACGGCCTGCACGGCCTCGCGCGAGGTCGCGGACAGCGAGGTGCTGCCGGCCAGGCTGTCGGTGGTCATCAGGCCCTCGCCTTCCGCTTGATGTCGCGCAGCCGGTGCATGACCTCGTTCTCGCCGCGCCCGAAGTAGTCGTGCAGCCGCGAGTACTCGGCGTAGAGCGCGTCGTAGGCCTGCGCGCGCTCCTCGTCGGGGACGTACGCGGCCTCCTCCTTGCGACCCATCACCTGCGCCGCGGCGTGGATGTCGGGGTACGCCCCGGCGGCCACCGCGGCGTGGATCGCCGAGCCGAGGGCCGGCCCCTGGGCCGAGCCGAGCAGCGAGAGCGGGCGGCGCGTCACGTCGGCGTACATCTGCATGAGGAACGCGTTCTTCAGCAGGCCCCCCGCGACGACGAGCTCGGTGACCGGGACGCCGGCGGCCTCGAAGGACTCGATGATCTTGCGGGTGCCGAACGCGGTCGACTCCAGCAGCGCGCGGTAGACCTCCTCGGGCTTCGTGCCGAGGGTCAGCCCCACGACCAGGCCCGAGAGCTCGTGGTCGACGAGCACCGACCGGTTCCCGCTGTGCCAGTCGAGGGCGACGAGGCCGTGCTCGCCGACGGCCTGCTGCGCGGCCAGCTCGGTGAGGTACTGGTGAAGGTCGAGCCCGCGCTCGGCGGCGGCAGCGGCGTACGACTGCGGAACGCTGCTTCGCACGAACCAGGCGAAGATGTCGCCGACGCCGGACTGCCCCGCCTCGTAGCCCCACAGCCCGGGCGTGATGCCGTCCCGCACGACGCCGCACATGCCCGGGATCTCGCCGAGGGCGTCGCTGTTCATCACGTGGCACGTGGAGGTGCCCATCACGGCGAGCATCTGACCGGGGTCGACGGCCTTGGCCGCGGGCGCGGTCACGTGGGCGTCGACGTTGCCGACGGCGACCGGGATCCCCGCCGGCAGCCCGGTCCAGCCCGCCGCCTGCTCCGTGAGGCCCCCCGCCCGTGCCCCGAGCGGGGCGAGCGGCTGGTCGACCTTGGCCTCGAAGAAGTCGACGAAGCGCTCGTCGAGGGCCGCGAGGAACTCGCGCGAGGGGTAGGAGCCGTCCTGGTAGACCGCCTTGTAGCCGGCGGTGCAGGCGTTGCGGACGTAGGTGCCGCAGAGCTGCCAGATGATCCAGTCGGCCGCCTCGACCCAATGGGCCATCCGCTCGTAGACCTCCGGGTCCTCCTCCAGCAGCTGCAGCCCCTTGGCCAGCTCCCACTCGGAGGACAGCTTGCCGCCGTACCGGTTGATCCAGGGCTCGCCGCGCTCGTGCGCGAGCGCGTTGACCCGGTCGGCCTGGCCCTGGGCCGCATGGTGCTTCCAGAGCTTGACGTATGCGTGGGGACGGCCGCGCAGGTCGTCCAGCTCGCAGAGCGGGGTCCCGTCGGCCGTCGTCGGCAGCACCGTGCAGGCGGTGAAGTCGGTGGCGATGCCGATCACGTCGTCCGGGCTCACACCGCTCGCGGCGATCGCCTTGGGCACGGCGTCCTTGAGCACGTCGACGTAGTCCGAGGGCACCTGCAGCGCCCAGTCCGGGGGAAGGCGCTTCCCGGTGGCCGGCAACGCGTCCTCGACGACACCGTGCGTGTACTCGTGAACAGCGCTTCCGAGCTCGACACCGTCCGCGACCCGCACGACGACCGCACGGCCGGACAGCGTCCCGTAGTCCACCCCGATGACGACACGGCGGTCCTCGGCGGGCGTCCCCTGCGTCATCGGGAGCCTCCCGGCCGGGCTGCGGCCCCGTCTCGTCCCGGGCTCGTCCTGCCCTCCGTTGGGCGCTGCCACGGCATCGCTCCGCACTCCTTCCGGGCTCGACAGGAGCCCTCGTTCCGCGCGTCTCGTCCGACGCGAGTGATGTTAACGTTCACACCTTGGCCGTCAAGGGGGCGTGGCTAAATCGTGACCGTCCGGCGCCCGGCCGGCCGGGGACACCTGCTCGGGCAGCACCAGCCTGCGCCCGGTCCCGGGGACCGCCACGGTGGCGCGTCGCCGCGGCCGCGGCGTGGCCTCCGAGCTCTGCCGCACCACCAGCGTCGGGGGGAGCACCGCCGCGGCGGCCGTCGTCCCCGGCCCCTCCAACTGGCGGACGAGGGACCCGATGCTGTGCCGCCCGACACCGGCGAAGTCCTGCCGCACCGAGGTCAGCGGCGGGCTGTAGAAGGCCGCCTCCGGCACGTCGTCGTACCCGGCGACCAGGACGTCGTCCGGCACCCGGACCCCGGACTCGGAGAACGCGCGCAGCAGGCCGAGCGCCATGCGGTCGTTGGCCACGAAGACGGCCCGCACGTCGCGGCGACGGGCGAGGCTGAGCCCGGCCGCGTAGCCCGACGAAGGGCTCCAGGTGCCGGGCAGCGGCGCAGGCGGGTCGATCCCGGCCTCCGCGTGGGCGGCACTCCACCCGATCACGCGCTGCTGCGCCTCCACCCAGTCCGTCGGCCCCGCGACGTGCCAGACGGGCTCCCTGCCGCTCCGCTCGAGCAGGTGCCGCGTCACGTCGCCGGCCCCGGCCACCTGGTCGACGCTGACCGAGGCCACGCCGGACGAGGTCGCGCCCTCGACGAAGACCACCGGGACGTCGTCCCAGAGCCCGCGCAGCTCGGCCGCCGCCCCGAGCAGCGGGGCGAGGACGACGAGCCCCTCGACGGGCCCGTCCTCGAGCCAGCGCAGCGCCTCGCTCAGCGCATGCCGCTCGAAGCTGCTGACGGTGGCGACCCGCACGAAGTAGCCCGCTTCCTGGGCCGCCAGCTCGATCGCGTGCAGCGTGCTCGCCGGGCCGTAGAGGGTCGCCGGCATGGTGATGACCCCGAAGGTGCGCGACCGGCGCGTGACGAGCGCGCGTGCGGCCGAGTTGCGCCGGTAGCCGAGCTCCTCGATCGCGCTGAGGACACGGTCCCGCGTGTCCGTCCGGACAGCGGAAGCATCGTTCAGCACTCGGGAGACGGTCTGGTGCGAGACGCCCGCCCGGCGGGCGACGTCCCGCATGTTCGGCGGCCTGGGCCCCTGGCTCTCGGCCGGGCCGGGCGCAGCCCCGTCCGGCGCGGGCGCGCTCACGGCCTGCGCCCGTGGTGGCCGCGTCGTTGGAGGCCACGAGTTCGTCGCACGTCGACTCCTGTGTTCCTCGGCGGGTCGCGGCCGGAAAAGGTCGGCCGACGTCGCCGGAGTTCCTGTGAGCGCTC
>NZ_JAANNO010000018.1:25811-54596 GCF_011250645.1 Motilibacter aurantiacus | reverse complement strand
CATCGTGGCCGCGGCATTGCTCGGCCCGCAGCGTGCTGCACGTCGGTGCGCCCCGAAGTACCCGTGTGCGTCGTACCGGTGCCGTCCCGCCTCCAGGTCCCCCCCCCCCGCTCGAGCAGCTGAAGCGCGGTGGCCGAGTGACGCGGTGGGGCGGCGGACGACCGCACTCGACAGCCGGCCCCCTCGGGGGGAGGCTGCGACGGTGGGCGTACCGAGCACCCGAGGCCTCGACGAGCGGGCACTGCTCGCCATGCGAGCGTCCGCGCTCGCCGAGGCGTTCCGCGCGGCCCCGGCGGCCCCGGCGGCCTCGCTGCCTGACGGGCGGGCCGACGGGGTCTTCCTCTGGGGCGGCGGCACGGTGCTCGCCCGCCCGACGGCGGCGGCCGTGCGGCTCGTGTGGCGCGGCAAGGTCGTCGACAACGGCCGGGGCCGCGTCGTCAACCGCGTCACGCCGCTCGGGCTGCGCCTGGTGCAGGCCGCCGTCGGGCCGGGGCCGAGCCGGGTCGACGGCCGCGAGTGCGTGGTGCTGGACTACTCGCGGACGTCCCTCGTCGCCCGGCTCGTCCGCGACGAGCTGCGGCCCGTCGCGCCCGGGCTCTACCTGGGCGCGGCCTGGCTGTGGCGGTGGCGGTTCGCCTGGTTCACCCTGCGGTTCCCCGGCTGAGCTCCTGCCGTTCGGGCCGTCGCCGGAAGGCTGTGGACAACTCGCCACCTGTGCACGATCACGGGGGAGGGAGGCCGGGCTGGTGGGCGGCCCCGACGGCGCGTCCGGCGGACGGCTTCAGCGCGCGGTGTGCCGGCGAACGCCGGTGACGGCGCCGCCCAGCCCGGCCACGCTCGGCACCCGGACCCGCAGGACCGACACGCCCTTCGGCGGCGCCCACACGAACGTCGCGCTGCCGTCGCGCGCCACCCGGGCGGCGGCGCGCTCCACCCAGGCCGAGCCGACCTGCTGCTCGAGCCGGACCCGGGTGCCGACCGGCGCGCCGGTCACGTACGCGGGGAACCTCGTCCGGGTTTTGGCCTTGCCCGTGCTCCGGCGGGCCGTCCACTCGGCGACCGGGACGACCGTGCAGACGCCGAGGTCCGCGCTGCCGGTGGCGCCGGCCACCGTCGTCACCTCCACGCTCAAGGGGCTGCTCGTCCGCAGCGGCGCCCGCAGGCTGAACCGTCCTTCGTGCAGGGTGTCGGTGGCGAGGACCTGCCCGGCCGAGACCAGGCGCACGGTGCCCTGCACGGGCTTGAGCAGCTGGCTCGCCGTGCCGCGGACGTTGACCCAGGCTCCGAACGGCAGGGGCGCGCCGCCGGTGCCCAGCTCGGCGGCCACCACGACCCCCTTGGGCACGACCGGGGCCGCGGGCAGCGGGAGCGCCGCGGGGACCGGGACGGGCACAGGGGCCGGGTGAGGTGCCGCGGCCGGGGCCGGCGGCGGGAGCGCGGGAGCGGGGGCAGGCGCCGGAGCCGGGACAGGGGCAGGGACGGGCGCGAGCACCGGGGCCGGGGTGGGAACGGGCACCGGAGCCGGCAGCGCGGCCGCCGGGGCCGGCGCCCGCACCGCCGCGAGGGTGGCCGCCGGGGGGCTCGTGACCGAGGCGGGCTGGCTCGTCAGGGCCGCGACCGGGTCCACCAGTCCGTGCCCGGTGGCGTCGTCGAGGCCCGGAGCCGCGATGTCGTCGGCGGTGGCCTGCAGATGTTCCCGGACCTGCTCGGGCGTGAGCTCCGGCCAGGCCCCGAGCACCATGGCGGCCGTGGCCGCGGCGTACGGCGCGGCCATGGACGTGCCGCTGAGCGAGGTGTAGCGCCGGCGCGGGTAGGTCGAGTAGATCGCCGACCCGGGCGCGGCCACGTCGATGTGCGCCCCGGTGGAGGAGGACGCCGTGCGCGCGTCTGCGGAGTCGGTCGAGCCGACCGCGAGGACGGTTGGGTACGCCGCCGGGTACGACACCGCGCTCGTCGTCGCGCCGTCGTTGCCCATCGCCGCCACGACGACAGCGCCCTGCTCCTCGGCGTAGCGGATCGCGCTCTCCTGCACCGGGTCCGAGGTCGCGCCGCCCAGCGAGAGGTTGAGCACGCGCGCACCGTGGTCGACGGCCCAGACGATGCCCTTGGCCACGTCGGAGCCCCAGGCGACGCCGTCGTAGCCGAAGACGCGCACGGGCATGACCTGCGCGTCCGGGATCAGGCCCGCGACGCCCGTGCCGTTGCCGACCTCGGCGGCGAGGATCCCCGCGACGTGGGTGCCGTGGCCGTTCGTGTCCGTGCGCCCGTCCCCGCCGTAGACCACGTCGGTCCCGGGCACGAGCACGCCGTCGAGGTCGGGGTGGCTCGCGTCGACTCCGGTGTCCAGCACGGCGACCATCGGAGGAGTGCCGTGCGGCAGCCCGCGTGCCTGCTCGGCCTCGAGCCGGTCGAGCGCCCACTGGCGCCAGCGGTACGTGTCCTGCCGGAACGCAGCCGGGCGGACGTCGCGCCGGTCGACCGAGGCGGCGACGACGGCGGGCTGCTCGTCCAGCACCTGGGCGGCCGCGCCCGCGTCCGCGGCCGCGACGTCGAGGGTGTCGACCTGCAGGCCGTCCTCGGTCATCGTCGAGACCGCCAGCCGGGTGGTGGGCTCGCCCTGCACGGGAAGGGCGCCCGCGAGCGCCTCCAGGTCGGCCGGGGGAAGCGCGCCGACCAGGCCGACCGGGAGCACGTCGGCGGCGGCGAGCTGGTCGCGGGCCTCGACCGCCTCGCCCGCCATCGCGGGGGCGGGCAGGCCGAGCAGGAGGACGGCCGGGACCAGGGCGGCCATCAGAGGCGCGCGCCGGCTGCCGTCCGCCGTGAGGCCGGAGGTCCTGCGTCGAGCGGTCACGTCCCAGGGGATCGGATGCCCGCGCCCCGCAGCCGCGACGCCGAACGGGTGAACCGGGCGCTAGACCTCCCTCGGCGCGAGCTCGGGGTGCAGGGCCGCCCAGCTGCGGCCGCCACGCTCGGCGGCCCGTGCCGGCGGGCGGCCATGGGGCTCGTCGTGCACGCGGCGCGGCAGCGGGCGGCGCCCGGGCGGCTGCTGCGGGGCCCGCGGGGCCTGCACCTGCGGGACGGGCAGCGACACCGGCTCGCCCGGGGTGAGCGTGACCGGCTCGCCGTGGTGGAAGACCTCGAGCTCCTCCGTCGTCTCCGTGCCGTCGGACGCCACCGAGTACGTCGCGCTCCTGCCGTCGGTCTCGACCCGGACCCGGTGGCCCCGGTGCCGGACGGTGAAGGCGAGCCGGGTGAGGCACTGGGGGAGCCGGGGGGCGAAGCGCAGGGTCGCCGCCTCGTCCCGCAGCCCGCCGAAGCCGTCGACGAGCGCGACCCACACCCCTGCCAGGGAGGCCATGTGCAGGCCGTCTCCGGTGTTCGACTTCAGGTCGTGCAGATCGGTGAAGGCGGCTTCGGCGGTATAGGCGAAGGCGAGGTCGAGATGGCCGACCTCGGCGGCCATGACCGCCTGTGTGCACGCCGACAGCGAGGAGTCCCGGACGGTCAGCGCCTCGTAGTAGGCGAAGTTGCGCGCCTTCTGCTCGTCGGTGAAGGCGTCTCCGCGCCGGTGGAGCGCGAGCACCAGGTCCGCCTGCTTCACGACCTGCTTCCGGTAGAGGTCGAAGTAGGGGAAGTGCAGCATCAACGGGTAGTCGTCGCGGTCGGTCTGCTCGAAGTCCCAGACCTTGAGCTTGGTGAACCCCTCGGACTGGGGGTGCACGCCGAGCTCGTCGTCGTAGGGGATGTAGACGGCGGCGGCGCACCGTCGCCACGACTCGGCCTCGTCGGCGGTCACCTCCAGGCTCTCCGCCTCCGCGGGGTAACGGGCGACCACGTCGGCGGCGGCGACGAGGTTCCGCTGGGCCATGAGGTTGGTGTAGACGTTGTTGTCGACGACCGCCGTGTACTCGTCGGGCCCGGTGACCCCGTCGATCCGGAACTCGCCCCTGGTCTCGTCGTAGTGGCCCAGCGACCTCCAGAGCCGCGCCGTCTCCACGAGCAGGGCGACGCCGACCTCGCGCTCGAACGCCACGTCACCGGTGGCGTCGCAGTAGCGGACCACGGCGTCGGCGATGTCGGCGTTGATGTGGAACGCCGCCGTGCCGGCCGGCCAGTAGGCCGAGCACTCGGCGCCGTCGATGGTCCGCCACGGGAAGGCGGCCCCGGCCAGCCGGAGCTGGCGTGCGCGGTCTCGGGCCTCGGGCAGGGTGTCGTAGCGCCAGCGCAGGAAGTCGGCGACGGCGCCGGGGGCGGTGCGCGTGAGCGGGGGGAGCACGAACGCCTCCGTGTCCCAGAAGCAGTGCCCGTCGTAGCCCGGGCCGGTCAGCCCCTTCGCCGGGATCGGGCGCCGCTCGGCCCGCGCGCCCGACTGCAGGACGTGGAAGAGGGCGAACCGCACCGCCTGCTGGAGCGCGGGGTCGCCGTCGAGCTCGATCTCGGCGCCCTCCCAGTAGTCGTCGAGGTACGAACGCTGATCGCTGAGCAGGCAGTCCCAGCCGGTCTGCTCCGCCCCGGTGAGGGCGGCGGCGACCTGGTCGCGCAGCGCAGGCACCGAGCGCTCCGCCGACCACCCGTAGCTCACCAGCTTGACCAGCCGCAGCCGCTGGCCGGGCTCGAGCGCGGCGGTGAACGTGACGCGTGCCAGGTCCGGGAAGGACTCGCCGCGGACGTCGACGTCCACCCCGGGGGGCGCGTCGAGCAGGTGCGACATCGCGGTGGCCACGCGCAGCCCGCTCTGCTTGGTCTCGTGCAGCAGGGAAGCCGACGTCCCGGCGGCGGAGTGCTCGATGCTGCGCAGCGGGTTCGCCAGCGCGGAGGAGACCCGCGGGTCGTCGTGGACCGGGCCGGGCAGCACCTCGTTCGCGACCAGCTCGGACTGCACGACCACGCGCGCGGCCGCGTCGACCGGCTCGACGACGTACTCGATCGCGAGGATGGAGCGGTGGGTGAAGGAGACGAGCCGGGTCGTGGTCAGCCGGACGGTGCGGTCCGCGGGCGAGCGCCACTCGGCCGTGCGCGTCAGCGTGCCTGCCCGGAAGTCGAGGACCCGCTCGTGGGAGATGAGGTCGCCGTAGCGCACGTCGAACGGCTCGTCGTCCACGAGCAGCCGCAGGATCTTGCCGTTCGTGACGTCGATGAGGCTCTGGCCCGACTCCGGATACCCGTATCCGGCTTCTGCATAAGGCAGCGGCCGGAGCTCGTAGACGGAGTTGAGGTACGTCCCCGGCAGGCCGTGCGGCTCGCCCTCGTCGAGGTTGCCACGCACGCCGATGTGCCCGTTCGACAGGGCCAGCAGCGACTCGGAGCGCGGGAGCAGCGGCTCGTGCAGCGCCGTCTCCCGCAGGCACCACGGCTCGACGGGGAAGACGTCCTCCTGCTCGGGCAGGTGGCGGTGCATCACACGCCCTCCAGCAGCTCGGCGAGGTCGCGGACCACGACGTCCGCGCCGTGCTCGCGCAGCGCGTCGGCCTGGCCCACCCGGTCCACGCCGACGACGTGGCCGAAGTGGCCCGCGGCGCCGGCGGCGACGCCGGCGAGCGCGTCCTCGAAGACGGCCGCCTGGTCGGGGGAGGCCCCCAGCGCCTGCGCGCCCGCGAGGAAGGTGTCGGGGGCCGGCTTGCCCGGCAGCCGTCGCTCCTTCGCGACGACCCCGTCGATGCGCGCCTCGAAGAGCCCTTCGATGCCGGTGACCCGCAGCACCTCCGCGGTGTTGGCGCTGGAGGACACCACTGCGGTCCGCAGCCCCGCAGCGCGCGCGGCCTCGACGAAGCGGACGCTGCCGGCGTACACCTCGACGCCGTCCTCGCGGATGCGGCGTTGCACGATCTCGTTCTTGCGGTTCCCCAGGCCCGCCACCGTCTCGACGTCCGGCGGGTCGTCGGGGTCGCCCTGCGGCAGCTCGATCCCGCGGGAGGCGAGGAAGGAGGCCGTCCCGTCCGCGCGCGGCTTGCCGTCGACGTGCTCGTCGTAGTCCGTGACCGGGTCGAACGGGACGAACTGCTCCCCGTTGCGCTCGGCCCGCCGCTGCAGGAAGGTGTCGAACATCTCCTTCCACGCAGCCGCGTGCACGGTGGCGGTGCGGGTGAGCACGCCGTCGAGGTCGAAGAGGCAGGCACGGATCGTGGGGGGCAGGTGCAGCCGTTCGTTGCTCATCGAAGGACGCCTACCCAGCCCCCACGGGCGCTACCCGCTCAGCGCACGGCGGCGGATGCCGGCGCGAGCAGGGCCTGGGCCGTGGAGTCGAGCAGCCCCAGCACCTCCGGCGTGGTCAGGGCGGAGAAGGAGCCCGCGGGCCCGTCGAGGGACACGCAGCCGACGACGCGGGGAGTCGGCCCGGTGTCGTCCACCACCGGGGTCGCGACGACCACGGCGTACTTGTCGCGGACGTCGACGAACTCGTCGTAGCTCAGCCCCTGGCGCACGGCCGCGGGCACCAGCGCGTCCCAGTCCTCGCGCGTGCACGGGAGCAGCGCGCGGTAGACCGCGTCGAGGTCCGCGGCGACCACCTGCCGCATCGCGACGCAGGACCCGATGACGCCGACGCCCGGCCTCCACTCGATGCCCGACGCACCCGGGCGGTGCCGCGGCCGCACCCGGTGCACCCGGCGCAGTCTGGGCGGACGCCGGCCGCGCCGTCGCTCGAGCCGGTATGCGGCGATGCCCAGGTCCCGGTAGTCCAGCCCGGTGGCGTCCGCCACGGCCCAAGCCGTGGACGTCAGGGCCCGCTCGGTCCGCTCCACCTGTGCGGCCAGCCGGCGCGCCCGCCAGTCCTGGACGGCGCCCGCGCTGGTCGAGCAGGCGGTGAGCACGGCCGACACCAGGACAACCGCCACCAGCACGGGCTGCTCGGGGGACCAGACACCGGCCGTCCGCAGCGCCAGCGCGGCGACGGCCGCCGCTGCCGCGACGGCGAGGCCGACCCGAGCTAGCAGCACCGCCCGTCGGCTCATCCCTCACCTCCGGCGCCGAAGCTAGCGGCCGGCACCGACAGTGACGGGGTGCTCGTCGACGGCCTGCTGGCCTCGATGACCGGGGCCGACGTCCGTGCGCAGTGCCTTGGTCAGGGACGCGACGGCCACGAGCAGCACGAGGGCGAAGGGGAACGCCGAGACGATCGACGCGGTCTGCAGGCCCTCGAGCCCGCCTCCGACGAGCAGGACCGCGGCCGCGGCGGAGATCAGCACGCCCCACGCGACGGTGACCAGGCGGTGCGGGTCCCGGCCGCCCGGCGTGCTGAACGAGCCCAGCACGAACGTGGCCGAGTCCGCGCTCGTGATGAAGAAGGTCGTCACGAGCACCACCGCGCCGGCTGCCGCGATGGTCCCGCCGGGTAGCCCGTCGAGGAGCGCGAAGAGCTGGGACTCGGTGCCGAGCCCGCCGAGGGCTCCGGAGTCCCGCTCGGCCAGGACGCCGGCACCTCCGAACACCGAGAACCAGAGGCCGCTCATCAGGGTGGGCACCGCGAGGACGCCGGCCACGAACTCCCGGATGGTCCGCCCGCGGGAGACCCGGGCGATGAAGCTGGCGACGAACGGCGACCAGGAGATCCACCACGCCCAGTAGAAGATCGTCCACTGATTGATCCACGTGCTGCGGTCCGCGTCGAACGGGCCGGCTTGCAGGCTCATGGTCGGCAGCTCGGTCAGGTAGCCGCCCAGGGTGGTGGTGAAGACGCCGACGAGCGCATTGGCCCTGCCGCTGGTGACGAGCACGAAGCACAGCAGGCTCAGCGCGAGGACCATGTTCGCCGCCGACAGCCACTTGATGCCGCGGCCGATGCCGGACAGGGCCGAGGCCAGGAACAGCAGAGTGACGAGGGCGATCACCGCGAGCTGGACGCCGTCGGAGACGGGGATGCGGTCGTCGAGGGCGGCCAGGCCGCCGTTCACCTGTGCCGCACCCAGGCCTAGCGAGGTGGCCACGCCGAACACCGTCGCCACGACGGCCGTGACGTCGACGACACGGCCGAGGGCCCCGTCGGCCCGAGCGCCGAGGACGGGCCGCAGCGCCGCGCTGACCGTCGCGGGGGCGCCCTTGCGGAAGCGGGCGTACGCGAGCGCGAGCGCGAGCGCGGCGTAGATCGCCCAGGGGTGCAGGCCCCAGTGGAAGAACGAGTAGCGCAGCGCCTCCCGGGCCGCCTCGTTCGTCCCCGGGTCTGCCTCGGGCGGAGCCGTGTAGTGCGCCACGGGCTCTGCGACGCCCCAGAACACCAGGCCGATCCCCATGCCCGCGCTGAAGAGCATCGCGAACCACGCCCGCGTGGAGTACTCCGGCCGCTCCTCGTCCCCACCGAGCCGCACGGTGCCGAAGCGCGAGACCGCGAGCGCCACCACGAGCACGAGCACCCCGGAGGCCGTCAACAGGTAGAACCAGCCGAAGCGGTCGACCAGGAAGGCCCGGCAGGCGGCGGCGGTGTCAGCCAGCGAGTCCGCGGAGACGGCGCCCCAGGCGACGAACGGCAGGACGATGGCAAGGGACGCCCAGAAGGCGGGGGAGACTCTCGGCACGGGCAGGTTCCCTCCGAAGGAGACGGCATGTCATTTGCTCTCAGCAACCAGCATGCCAAGCCCGCCGGGCTCCAGCGGTCGCGAGCGTCCGCCCTGTCCCGGCCGGTTCCGGCCGTCCGCGGGGGGTAGGGGCCGCCGCACAAGGACTCGAGGAGGCCCGCGTGACGGACACCATCTCGTCGATGATCGGCTCCCATCCGGGGGAGATCGGCTTCGACCGCGACCAGCTCGCCGCCGCGATCGCCGCGCTGGTGGCCTGCAGCCAGGCGTGCACGGCCTGCGCCGACGCTTGCCTGAGCGAGAGCTCGGTCGCCGAGCTCACCAAGTGCATCCGCACGGACCTGGACTGCGCGGACATCTGCGCGACGACCTCTCGGGTGCTCTCCCGGCACACGGAGTACGACGCGGAGATCACCCGCACGCTGCTGGAGGCGTGCGTGACCGCTTGCAGGACCTGCGCGGAGGAGTGCGAGCGCCACGCCGGCATGCACGACCACTGCCGCGTGTGCGGTGAGGCGTGCCGTGCGTGCGAGCAGGCCTGCCGCGGGCTGCTGCGCTCGATCGGCTGACCGGGGGGCCCCGGAGGCTTCAGCGGCCGGGCGGCGTACCTGCCCTCGCGCGACCCCCGCAGGGTCCAGGGCGAGACGCGCGGCTGCCCCGCGGCTCACGACGAGGACGCGGCCTGTCGATTCGCTGGGAGGAGGCGGGAGACGCCGCTTGTCGTGCGCCGCAAGCCGCTCGCAAGCCGACGGCAGCAGGGAGCGGCCACCGTGGGGGCGCGGCCGGCGAGACGCGCCGGCCGGGACGAGGAGTCCTTCATGCCCCGCACCATCCGCCGCGCCGTGCTGGCCGCGGCGCTGCTCACCGCGCTACCGCTCGTTTCGCCTCCGCCCTCGGCCCTCGCGGCGCCCGCGGCCACGTGTCACGGACAGGCCGCGACCGTCGTGGGGACCGACCGCGCGGACCGCTTGCGCGGGACCGCCGGCCGCGACGTCATCGTGGCCGGGGCAGGCAACGACGTCGTGCTCGCCGGGGACGGGATCGACCTGGTCTGCGCCGGGCCGGGCAACGACACGGTGGACGGAGGCCCGGGCCAGGACACGCTCTGGGGCGGCCCCGGCAACGACCTGCTCAGCTCCAACACCGGTGGCCGCGGCGGTGCCCTGCACGGCGAGGAGGGCCGCGACACGCTGCTGGCGCAGGCGCCGGGCGTGAGCCTGGACGGGGGAGCCGGTCGGGACGTGCTGCGGACGATCGCCGAGGCCACGAGCATGCTGGGCGGCGCGGACGCGGACCTTATCGCGGGCGGCCCGTACGCCGACCGGATCGAGGGGGGCGACGGGGACGACCGGATCGACGCCGCGGGCGGCGACGACCGCGACGTCAGGGGCGGCGCGGGCAGCGACCGGATCGACGGTGGGCCGGGCCGGGACACGCTGCGCGGGGGGCCGGGCGACGACGTCCTGCGGCTGGGCCCCGGGCCCGGGTTCCTGCTCGGCGACGAGGGCAACGACCAGCTGGTGGCGGGCGACGAGCGCGCCGGGCTCTATGGCGGCATCGGGAACGACGTGCTGAAGGCGGGCCCGGCCGGCGGGCTCGCGCAGGGCGACGCCGACGACGACACGATCCTCGGCGGCGCGGGCGTCGACGACATCGACGGTGGCAACGGCGACGACGTCATCCGCCCGGGCGGTGGGGACGACGAGCGCGTCAACGGCGGTGCGGGCAACGACAGGATCGTGGGCGGGCCGGGGGAGGACGTGCTGCGGGGCGGTCCCGGGGACGACGTCATCACGTCCGGCTCGGCGAAGCACGGGACGATCCACGGTGACGCGGGACGCGACACCCTGACGGCCACCGCCCTGGGCACCGACGTCTTCGGCGGCCCTGACGCGGACACGCTGCGCTCCACAGCTGTGGCGGTGGCGCTCGACGGGGAGGCGGGCGACGACGTCATCACCGGCAGCAAGCACCCCGACTACATCAAGGGCGGCGCCGGCAACGACCGGATCGACGCGCAGGGCGGCAACGACCTCTCCGTCGACGGGGGGCTGGGCGACGACACGCTTCTCGGGGGGCCCGGCAACGACTCGCTGCGCGGTAGCGCCGACAGCGACACCTGCGACGGAGGCCCGGGCAGGGACGTCTGCGACGGGGGCTCGCCGGGCGACCCCCGCAAGAACACCCCGCGCGACCCCGACCGCTGCACGGCGGAGACGCAGAAGAGCTGCCGGGGCGGCACCGCGGGCGCGTTCAACGGCAGCGCGTCCGGCACTGTCACGTCCGGCGGCATCACGGAGTCCTGGTCGGCGGCCTTCACCCTGCGGGAGGACGGCACGACGGGCGGACTCGACGGCGACGCCACCATCGCCTGGTCGATCAGCGGAACCGGCCGCGACGGCTGCAGCTACGACGGCGCGGCGACGCTCGCCGGCAGGGCCGGGCTCACGCTGTGGGAGCCGCTCGGCCAGTACTCCGCGCAGGTCTGGCCGGTGAAGGAGCGCGAGATCGAGGTGACCGAGAGCTGCCCGCTCACCGGCACGCGCACGATCACCATGTGGCCGCTCAACACGGACGCAGCGAGCACTGGCATGGTCGACCTGCCCAAGGACCCGACGACCCTGTCGGGGGAGCGGACGTACCACCCGATGAAGGACGAGTCGGTCACCGCCACCTGGAAGTGGGCCATCTCGGCGGCCTGACCCGTCCGTAGGACGGTGGTACGGCGGAGCCCTTGCCCCACGACATCATGGGGCGCGTCCCGCCGTGCCACCCGCTCCGGAGGAGCAGATGCCCCTACGCCAACGTCCCCGGACGCTCCCGGCCACCGCGGCCGCGACGACGTCGGCCGTCACGCCCAACCTCTTCGGCTCCGCGTTCGGCATGGCGGGGCTCGCGCTGGCGTGGGAGGCGGCGACCCCCGGGCTCGGCCTGCCCCGGTGGCCCACGGACCTGCTCTGGCTTCTGGCTGCCGGGGTGTACGCCGGCACGCTCGTCGCCTACGTCGTCGACGTCGTGCGGCGGCGTCGGCTCCGGGCCGACCTGGACTCCCCGGTCCTGGGGCCGTTCACCTCGCTGGCGGCCATCCCGGCGATCATGCTCGGCGGCGCGCTCGCCGACCACGCGGAGACCGCTGGGACGGCGATCGCGCTCGCGGCGATCGCCGTCACCGTCGGCCTCGGCGGCTGGCTGACCGGCGGCTGGATCCTGCGCCCCGCCGAGCTGGCGCAGTGGCACCCGGGCTACTTCCTGCCGACCGTCGCGGGCGGCCTCGTCGCCTCGGCGGTCTGCGCCCAGCTGGGCATGGAGCCGCTCGGCCGGCTGCTCCTCGGCTACGGCGTCGTCTGCTGGCTGGTCCTCGGCTCGATCCTGCTGCTGCGGCTGTTCACCCAGCCGGCGCTCCCGTCGGCCCTGCTGCCGACGATGGCGATCGAGGTCGCCCCGCCCTTCGTGGCGAGCAACGCATGGTTCGCGCTGAACGGGGCCCGGTCGGACGCGGTCGCGCTCGGGCTCGCGGGCTACGGCGTGCTGATGGCGTTGGTGCAGGTGCGGCTGGTCGCCGCGTACCGGACCGCGCCGTTCGGACCCGCCTTCTGGTCGTTCAGCTTCTCCTACGCCGCGGTCGCGACGACCGCCCTCACCTGGCTCTCCCTCGAGGCCCCGAGCGGCCAGCGGCTGTGGCAATGGCTGGTGCTGGGCGTCTTGACGCTCGGGTACGTCGCGCTCGCCACGCGCACCGCGGTCGCGCTGCGCGGGGGAACGTACCTGCCGCGCGTGCCCGCGGTGCCCGCCCCGCGCTCGACCGCCGGGGCGGGCCGCGCATGAGTGACGAGACGGCGCCGGGGCCGACGGTCTGGTCCATGCCCCTGGTGCTGCGGGCGCTGAAGAGCGGGCCACCGCTGCACACCGACGCGCTGGAGGCGGCGGCCGTCGCCTGCATGCGGGTGTGGCACGACCCGCGCGCCGCGCAGGAGTGGGCGCCGGCGTTCGACGCATGGCTCACCCGGCAGATCCGAAAGGTGGCCCGGCGGGCCACGCAGGCCTCCAAGTGGCGAGCCGCCGAGGAGGTCCCCGGCGTCACGGTCACGTGCGGGACCGCGACCGTGCGGGCGTACCCGCCGTACCAGTGGCAGCCGGTGAGCCTGCTGCCGAAGGCGCTCGCGGACCTGCAGGTCGCCGGGACCGACTACCCGGACGCGGAGGAGCTGCCCGCGCCCGGGGAGCACCAGGCGCGGCTGTGGCTCAACCCGCACCTGACGACGCTCGCCGACCGGCCCATGACCACGGGGAAGGCGATGGCCCAGGCCGGCCATGCGGCGATGCTGCTGTGGTGGGCGATGACCGCGCGCGCGCAGCAGGGCTGGCACGAGGCCGGCTACCCCTTGGCGGTCCGTCCGGCCACCGTCGAGCAGTGGCAGGAGCTGCTCGCCGACCCCCTCGTGCCCGCGGTCCGCGACGCCGGCTTCACCGAGATCCCGGCGGGGTCGTGCACCTTCGTCGCCGTGCCGGCGGGCGGACGGTCCGAGCTGTCCGGGCGCTCGCTGCGCTGACGGCTCCCGCGGACGGCAGCGTCAGGACGTGCCCTCTCGGCAGACGCCCCGAGCCCGGCCCGCCTCGCCCCCACGGCCCGGTCGAGGTGACCCGTCCGACGGGGTGGGCTGTTGGACGCCGACGAGGAGCGCCGAGGAGTACGCGACGGCTCGCGAGCCCGAACGCTGTCACCGGCTTTCGGATTCGCCGAAGCTGAAGTCAGCAGTTCAGCCGGCCTGCGTGGCCGCGACCGGGTGCGGCTCGAGGGCGGGGCAACGGCCGCCGGGAGCCACCAGCGGCTCGAAGTGCCACGGCTCGTTGGCGTAGCGCCGGCACAGCCCGTACGCCGCCCCGTGCTCCTCGAGCCAGGCCATGCCCTCCCGGGGGCCCACGTCGACCGCCAGCCCGTGCACGTGGGCCGAGTCCTGCGGCGGGAGGACCCACCGGGTCGCGGCGGCGCGGGAGCCGTGCTTCTCGATCGCCTCGTCGAGCAGCCGCTGCTGGTGCGCCCAGCTGCGTCGGCCCGAGGTGACGTGCAGGGGCACGTCCGCCGCCTGCGCGGCCGCCAGCGCGAGCGTGACCCGTCGGCCGAGCTCCGGGTCGAGCCCCTCCTCCGCCCCGTGCCCGGCGTGCGGTGCGACGAACGTGGCGGCGGCGAGGACGAGAAGGGCGGCGGGCAGCCGGAGGACGCGCGGGGAAGCCATGACGACAGCGTCCGTCCAGACGGCCTGCCCCGGCCTCCGGCGCAGGTGCCGGGAGGGGCACCGGGGGGACCGGCGCTCCGGCACCTGCGGAGGAGTCGGGCGGCACCCGCGCGGGGGCCGGGCCGGAGCGGCCAGGCGGCCAGGCGGAACCCGACCCGAAGCGGGCGAGCAGGCCGCGACGTCCGCCCGAACGTCCTGCTCGGCTGCTCACCGCGAACGGTCCCCGCCGAAGGTGGCGGGGTCGACCGGCCGCTGGGCGCGGGGGAGCTTCTCCACCACGAGCAGGTACGACTCCGTGACCAGGTCGTCGACCAGGTCGTGCTCCAGCGAGCCGGCGGGGTGCAGCGTGATCCAGTGCCTCTTGTTCATGTGGTAGCCCGGGGTGATGTCGTCGTGGGCTCCGCAGAGCGCCCTCGCGTCCTCCGGGTCGGCCTTCAGGGTCACGATGGGCTCGCCGGTGACGGCGGTCATGAGCATGAAGACCTTGTCCCGCACCTTGTAGACGTCCCAGTCGGGCCCGAACGGGTGCACCAGGCGCGAGCCGGGCAGCTCGTCGGCGCGCGCCCGGGCGCGCTCCTGCAGTGCTTCGCCCTGCACAGGTGCGCCCTCCCGCCGTCCGTCCACCGTCAGGGGGTGTAGTCGCCGCGGCCGAGGCCGCTGCCCAGCGCGAGCACGAGGGCGGCGGCGGCGCAGGCGGTCCCGACGTACACGACCGGCGTGCTGGCGCGCACCAACGCCGCCCGGGTGAAGGGGGAGCCGGGCTCGGCCTCGCGCCAGTCCCAGCCGTTCACGAGCCACCAGACGCCGTACTGCACGAGCCGGAACCCCAGCCCGAGCGGGAAGAACGCGACGGCGAACACCAGGACGAAGCTGCTCAGCGTGCGGCTCCACTCCGGGTAGTCCAGCGCGTGGAACAGGACCGCGAACGGCACGGCGGCCGCTGCCGCGACGGCGGCCACGCGGGTCGCCGTCGGCAGGATGCCGGCGCGGACAGCGTCGAGAATTGCCACGCGGCAACAGTAGGCGGGCTCGACGCGGGGGGTAGCCGCCGCACGAGTCGTAGGCCGCAGCCGGCCCCGGGAACGAGAGCCGCGGGACGGGCAACCGGCGTGGGGCTCCTCCGCGTCCTCCTCGTGTGAAGCGAATCCTCGCCGGGCTCACGGCCCTGGCCCTGGCCGCCCTGCTCCCCGACGCCAGCCGGGCGGCGGGCCGGTCCACGACCGATGTCGCCGTCAGTGACGTCACCTTGACCGGGCCGCCTCCCGGCACCGCCCCGCTGGTGGGCGCGCAGATCGCGCAGCTCACCGTGACCGCGCGCCTCGTCGCCCCGTCCGGGGTGCCGCAGGGGACGCAGCTGCAGGGATTCGACAACTCCGATTTCGAGCCGCTGACCGTGTGTCCCTGCGTGCGCCTGGAGACGCGGGACACGACGGGACAGGGCCCGCGTCAGCTGCAGGCCCCGCTGACGCTCACCTCCGGCACCGTGACCGACGGGACGTGGACCGCGACGGTCCCCGTCACCGCCAGCGCCGCGGGTAGCTGGCGGGTGCGCCTCCTCGGCTTCCCGGGCGAGCCGGACCGGGTCGAGCTGCCGGCGGCCACCGCGCCGCGGGTGCAGGTCGAGGGCTCGGACCCGCTCCTGATCGAGGTGCGACCGCTCACGAAGCTCCCGGTCCGTCTCGACACGACGGTGACCTATGAGGTGCGGGCCACCGGCCGCACGTCCCGGCGTGCGATCGCGGGAGTGCGCCTGCTGGCGTCGACCCAGATCGACTGCCTCGGGGGGACACCGCTGGCGACCCGTACCCGCGCCGACGGCACCGCGCTCTTGCGCGTCCCGCCGTCGCGTGCGGGCAGCCATGTCGTCGTCGTTCGCCCGCTGAGCGCCCAGCCGCTGAGCGAGGGCACGGGCGCGTGGGGTGAGCGCACCTGCCTCGGGCTCGCGCCGTACGCGGGAGGCGTGTCCGCCACACCGGCGCGGACGGCGGCCCGAGCCGGCACGAACGTCGCCGTCACCGGGCGCGTCACGTACGCCTGCGCGGGTGCGCGCCCGGTGCTGCAGCGGTTGAGCGGGCGCCGCTGGGTCACCGTCAACGACGCGACCGTACGCCTCTTCCCGCCCCGGGCGGGCATCGCCGGCTGCGCGTACACCACCGTCGCGACGCCGCGGCAGGGCACGTCCACCTACCGGGTCGCGCAGCCGCCCAGCCCCCTGGGGCAGCGCGCCGCGAACAGCCGGGCCTTCCGGATCACCGGGCGGTGACGGCCACGCCCGACGGTGGGCGAAGAGCCGCGGGGTGTGCGCGGGCGTCGAGCAGGGAGGTGGCCAGTCGGCCGCTCCGTCAGGACCGCGCACTGCACCCCGCCCTAGTCTGTCGGGCATGACGTTGCGACTCGGCTTCATCGGCATCGTGACCCGGGACATGGCGCGGTCGCTGGCGTTCTACCGCGTCCTCGGGGTGCCCGTTCCCGACGGCATGGACGGTGCCCCCCACGTGGACGCACAGCTGGACGACGCGACGCAGCTAGCGTGGGACACCGTGGAGACGGTGCAGGGGTTCGACCCCGGCTACAGCTACCCGACCGGCGGGCACCGCATCGCTCTCGCCTTCGACCAGGGCACGCCGGCCGCCGTCGACGCCACCGCCCAGCGGCTCGTCGACGCCGGCTACGCGATGCACGTCGAGCCCTGGGACGCCCACTGGGGACAGCGGTACGCGACCTTTCTCGACCCGGACGGCAACTCGGTCGACCTCTACGCCGCGCTGCCCGCGAGCTGAGCGGGCGTCCCGCCGGCGATTCGTCGCAGCCGGCGCGGACCGGTGGGCCGGCACCGACGCCGTGCAGCAGGTGGAGGTGGTCGCCGCGCCGCCTGCAGCGGCGCGCCGCGCCCGTCGGGAGGCCCGCCCGTTCCGATCGGGACCGCTGGGGAGGCCTGCTCGACCCGACCCGGCGAGCGTCCCCCCGCCGGCGGAGGCCGGCGGCCACGCACGGCCGGAGGGCTCACGCCCTCGACCAGGCCGTGTCCGGCTCGCGGTGATCCACTTCACGCTCTGAGCGGGCAGCGGCGGCGCTAGGTTCGCTGCAGGGGCCCGTGGCGGATGCGGGGGCATCGGACCGGGGGGTGGTGCCGTGACCGCACCCGCGCCTGCTGCCGCGACCACGGCGGCCGCGCTCGTCGCCACCGCCGGGGTGCACCTGGCCTGGGCGGCCGGCAGCCCGTGGCCGTTCGCCGACCACGACACCTGGCGCCGCTCGATCCTCGACGCGAAGATGGCCGAGCCGCGGCCCGCGGACTACGCAGCCGTGGTCGCTGCCCTGCTGGCCGGCTCGGGCGCGATGCTCGCAGCCGGCGGGGCAGCGGTGCCGGGCTGGCGGCGCCTGCCGCGGCCGCTGCGTACCGCAGCTCCCTGGGGTGTGGTCGGCGCCCTGGCCCTGCGGGGCGGGCTCGGCCTGCTGCTGGTCGACCCCGCTCGGCACGGGGAGGACTTCACCCGGCTGAACCGTCGCGTCTACAGCCCGCTCTGCCTGGCGCTCGCGGCCGGGGCAGGGTGGACGGCGGCCCGTCGGCGCGACCAGGCCTGACCCGTCGACGCCGGCGCACAGCGCCAGCAGGCCCAGTGGCGCATTCGACGTACAGGGCGGGGCGCGGACACCACCAGCGACGGGAGCCCGCCCCAAGAAGCCAGGGCGCGCAGCGGCAGGGGTCACGTGCCCGCCGACCCGCAGACGCCGAACTCGCACCTGCGGCTCGGGAAGCCTCCGCTACGCAGCTCGGGCTGATGTTGCCCACCGCAGGCCGCGCACGGGCTGGCGCCGGCACGCCCGGCAGTGGGCCGGGGCGGCTGTGCCTGTGGGCTTGGGGGGGGGGAGCTTGACGGCCGTTGTCGAGCACCGACAAGGAGGGGACGAGCGCGCCCGGGTCGGCGTCGGCGGACAGCAGCACGGGCTGCGGCGCCCGAACCATGGAAGTGACGCAGTGCCTCGGGCAACTCGAGCCGGCCGCGGGGCAGGCTGCAGTTGCCAGCAGGGCGCGGTACCAGGCCCGAGCCGTGCTCTACGACCTGGGCCGCCTGCCCGGGCCGCCACCTCAAGCAGCGCCCACGGTGTGAACTCCCGGACGCGGCCGTGATCATCGAGCAGCGCGAACGGGTGGATGAACCGCGGATGGCTCGACGCGCGAGCCGGGGGAGGGGCACGACCTTCGTGTCGGCAGAGCCAGCGGCGGACGCGTCGCGAGAGTGAGTGGACGTCGGGCCGGCGCAGCGTGAGCACGGGTGAGGCGCCGGGTGGGAGTGGACTCGCGACGTGGGGAGCTCGAGCTGGTCGCGGAGGCGCCTTACGACGTGCACACGATGTGTCGCCGGGCAAGGGAACCGACAGCCTGGTCGCACCGCAGCGTCACCAGCGCGAATCGAGGGATGATCATTCAAGCCTCCACCGCGGCATCGAAGCGGCTGCGGACGAGCGGTTCCGGCTTGACATCGTCGGCCAGAAGGCGCAAATCCTGCGCGCAGAACGGCCGTTCAGCGTCTGGCTCGATGGGATGTGGAACCGCGGTGCCCGGGTGTCGCGCGGGCCGGGATCGTATGGGTGCGCTCGTCCAGTCCACCGGCGAGGCGAGCGCGGTGGCTGGTGCCGCCGAGAGCGGCGGAGCGGCGAGGCGGGCGGCGACTCCGAGCCGCCCGGCACAGTACGACGAGTCGGGCTGAGGGTGCGTTCGCGCCCGTCTCCTGCACATCGCCCGCACGGCGCCCCGCACCTCGTCGTGGACAGGTTGATACCTCCCTCGCGTGACGCTCGCGCCACTCGTGACCGCATCTGCTCGGAGATATCGCCCCGCCGTGTGTTCCCCCGGGCCGCGGACGACGCGCCCGCGGCCGCAGACGCCCCTCCTGTAGGTGATCGCTACCGAGACGACGGGAGCGGCTGCGCTGCGACAGTTCCGCCGGGGCGAGGGCAGCCTCGCCGCGCAGAGCTGGAGGAAACAGATGAAGATCGCTGTGCTCGGCAGTGGGAGCGTCGGGACGACGCTCGCCCACGGACTGCTCGAGGCGGGCCACGACGTCGTGTTCGGCGTGCGGGCCCCGGGGACCCACGGGGGCTTCAGCGCGCCGGCCCTGACGCTGCAGGAGGCGGCCGCCGCGGCGCAGGTCGTGGTGAACGCCTTGCCGGGCAGCGTCTCGCTGGACGTGCTCGTCCCCCTGGCAGACGCCCTGGCCGGCAAGGTGCTCGTCGACGTCGCGAACGCCGTCACCCCCGCGTTCGACCTGCTGCACCCCGGGGACAGCCTCGGCGCGAAGCTGCAGCAGGCCCTTCCGCGGACCCGAGTGGTGAAGACGCTGAACACCGTGCCCGTGGCTGTCATGGCCGACCCAGGCGGGCTCCCCGGCCCTAGCAGTGTGTTCCTGTCCGGGAACGACGCCGAGGCCAAACGGCTGGTCGGGCTGCTCCTGCAGGGGCTCGGGTGGGCGCACGGCGTGCAGGTCGACCTCGGCGGCATTTCGACGGCGCGGGCGACGGAGCACTACCTGCACCTGTCGATGGCGCTCATGGGCGTGACGGGCGGCGCGGCGTACAACGTGGCGGTGGTCGCGTGAGCGCGCGGGCCACCGCGTCCCGCCCGATCCCCGCGCCGGCACGGGGGGCAGGGCGATGACGTCGAGCGAGGTGCTGCTGCGCGGGGCGGTCTCCCTGCAGGACGTCACCCGCACTTACGGCACGGGGCCCTCCGCGGTCAGAGCGGTTGACCACGTTGACGTGGAGTTCGCCCGCGGGACGTGGACCGCCGTCATGGGCCCGTCAGGCTCCGGCAAGTCGACGCTTCTGCACTGCGCGGCGGGCCTCGAGCGGGTCGACGGCGGGCGCGTCCTGCTCGGGGGCACCGACATCACCGGGGCGAGTGACGCCGAGCTGACCGCGCTGCGGCGGTCGCGGATCGGGTTCGTGTTCCAGAGCTTCAACCTCATCGGCTCCCTCACCGCCGAGCAGAACATCGCACTGCCGCTGCGGCTCGGCGGTCTGCGTCCGGACCGGGGGCGCGTGCTCGAGGTCCTGGCGTCCGTGGGGCTGAGCGAGCGCGCCGACCACCGGCCCAGAGAGCTCTCGGGCGGCCAGCAGCAGCGCGTCGCGATCGCCCGTGCGATGGTGACGGGGCCTGAGGTGCTGTTCGCAGACGAGCCGACCGGCGCTCTGGACTCCAACGCCGCGCGCACGGTGCTGGAGCTGCTGCGGGGCATGGCGGACGCCGGCCAGACGATCGTCATGGTCACGCACGACCCCGTGGCTGCGGCGCGGGCGGACGCCGTGCAGTACCTGCGCGACGGGCGGCTCGTCGACCGGTTGGTCGGGGGTTCGGTGCAGGACGTCGCCGATCGCCTCGTGGCCCTGGAGCGCTGAGCCGTGCTCCGCTTGAGCTGGAACGGCTTCCTCGACCGCTGGCGGCTCTTCGTCGGTGCCGTCGTGACCGTGTGCCTCGGCGTCGCGCTCATCCAGTCGTCGCTGCTGCTGCTCGTCACCGCCGTGCGGCTCGACGCTCCGCCGGGGGCGACGGCGCTGCAGCGCATGCGCTTCGACCAGGGGGCAGCGACGGCGGTCGCCCTGCTCGGCGTCACGCTCGGCTTCGCCGCGTTCCTGGCGGTGTTCATCATCGGCTCCACGTTCGCCTTCACCATCGACCAGCGCCGCCGGGACCTCGCGCTGCTGCGGCTCGTTGGCGGCGGCCGCGCTCACGTCCGGCGGCTGCTCCTCGGCGAGGCGGCGCTGCTCGGAGGGGCGGGCGCGCTGCTGGGCGTGCTGGCGGGCGTCGGTGTCATGGCCCTGCAGACGCGCCTGCTGCGCCACCTGCGCTTCGTGCCGGAGGGGTTCCGCGGGGAGTGGCACCCCTGGGCCGCGGGCGCTTCGTTCGCGGCGGGGCTCGCGCTCGCCCTGTCCGGCGTGCTGCTCGCCGCACGGCGAGCGGCCCGGGTGCAGCCGTTGGACGCGCTGCGTGACATCGAGGGCGCCGCCCGCGTGATGACGCGGGGCCGGTGGGCGGTCGGGCTGCTGCTGCTCCTCGGCGCCGCCGTGCTCGCGGCGCTCTCGCCGGTGGGCGGCGCGGTCGGAGGGCAGGCGATGGCGCAGACCGTCTCCCTGTGCGCCGCCCTCGCCGCGACGCTGCTCGGCCCGTGGCTCGTGCCAGCGGTCGCGCGCCTGCTGCCGGTGCGCATGGGGGGCGTCCTCGGCGAGCTGTCCCGCGCCGCTCTGCGCGACGAACCCAGGCGGACCGCGTCGACCGCCGCTCCGCTAATCGTCCTCGTCGGGCTCGTCCTCGGGCAGGGCGTCGCCAGCGCGTCGTTCACCGACGCCGGCCGTGACGAGCTGGCGCGCACGACGCGCGCCGACCTCGTTGTCGAGGGCACCGGCCCGGTCGGCGCCGGGGTGGCGGCGGTCCCGGGCGTCGCTGTGGCCTCGACCGAGCTCGAGCTGCCGGTCGCGCTCACGACCGGCACGGGCGACGCGGCCTACACCCGCACCCTGTCCGCGGTCGTGGTGGACCCGGCCGGCTACGTGGACGTCCACGAGGGCGCGGGCCGCCTCGACGCGCTGGCGGGGCGGGCCGTCGTGCGCGGGCCCGGCGCGGACGGCTTCGGGCGGGGCGACCGGGTCGGGGTGCGCGTGGGTGACGAGGACCTCGGCCGGCTGCCCGTCGCCGCGACGGTCCCGCAGTCCATCGGCGGGGGCGCGGCCCTCCTCCTGCCGCCGGGCCTGGTGCCCGACCGGCTATTGGCGGAGGCGTCCGCCCGCACCTTTGTGCGGCTCGCTCCCGGCGCCGACCGGGCAGACGTGGCCCGAGTGCTCGCCTCGGCGGGGGCGGTGCACGACATCGACGACTGGCTCGGCCGCGACGCCGAGTCCCGCCAGGACACGAGCAACGGCGTGCTCCTGGTCGTCATGGGGCTCGGTGCGCTGTACGCCGCGATCGGGGTGGTGAACGCGGTGGTCATCGGCGCGGGCTCACGGGGGCGCGAGTTCGCCGCTGCTCGGGCGACCGGCTTGACCCGGCGGCAGGTCGTCGTCGTGGCGCTCGCCGAGTCCCTCACCGTCACGGGCGCCGCGGTGCTGCTCGGAGCGCTCGCCGCCGCAGGCACCCTGTTGGCCGTGGCCGCCGTCACCGGCGTGGTCACAGGCGTGGCGAGCGCCTCGGTGCCGTGGACGCTGGCGACGTCGGTCGTGCTCGGCGCGTTCGCGCTGACCGCGTGCTCCTCGCTGCTGACGACGTGGTCCGCGACCCGCACGCCCCCCGTCGCCCTGCTGGCGGCCCGCGAGTGACGCGCCGGCCCTACCGGAGGGCTCGCCCGCGGTAGGGTCCGGCACAGCGCCGTCGCCGTCGCCGGGGGCGGGGTACCTCGCCGGGGGCCGCCCTGCGGCGGGCCCGCCTTCCAGCGACGGTGCGGGCGCACATGGGCTCCCGCGATGCCAGGAGGGCAGATGCGTCTGTTCGGACGCGCGCGGGAGGTTCGCGCCGTCGCGGCAGTGCTCGAGGACGCCGTGCACGGCAAGGGGGGCGCCCTCGTCGTGAGAGGGCCCGCCGGGATCGGGAAGACCTCCCTCGTGGAGCGGGCGCTCGTGGCCGTCCCCCGCCTGCACGTCGTCCGCGCGGTCGGCTCGGAGTTCGAGACGCACCTGCCCTTCGCCGGCCTGCAGTACCTCTGCCAGCCCCTGCTCGGCCTGCTGGAGCGGCTCCCGCTCGCCCAGGCCGACGCGCTGCGTGGCGCCCTCGGGTTGGGCGGGACGCCGTCCCCCGACCCGGTCCTGCTCAACGTCTCGCTGGCCGCGCTGCTCACGGCGGCGGCCCAGGAGGAGCCCCTCGCATGCGTGGTGGACGACGTGCAGTGGATGGACCCCTCGAGCGTCGAGGCGCTGGCGTTCGTCGCGCGGCGTGCGGGCTTCCTGCGCCTGGCCCTGCTGCTCGTCGCGCGCGACGGTGAGGGGCGCGACGCCCTGGACAGGCTGCCGGCGCTGCGCGTGCCGCCCCTGGACCGGCAGACCGCGCGCGACCTGCTCGCGGCCGAGGTGCCGACGCTGCTCGAGCCGCAGGTGCGCGACAGGGTCGTGGAGGAGGCCCGCGGGAACCCCCTGGCGCTGCTCGAGCTTCCTCGTGCGCTGGGCCCCGACGGCCTGGCCGGCGGCTTCGGGCTCCCCCGCGTCCCCTCGGTGCAGGGGACGATCGAGGCGGCCTTCCGTCAGCGGATCGAGGAGCTGCCCGACTCGGCCAGGCAGTTCGCGGCGCTCGCCGCTGCGGACCCGACCGGTGACGCCTCCCTGCTGTGGGTAGCCGCGGCCGAGCAGGGGCTCACGCCGCGGGACGCGCTGCCCCTGCAGGACAACGGCCTGCTCACCATCGGCGCCCGCGTCTCCTTCCGCCACCCGCTGGTGCGGGCAGCGGCGTACGAGGCCGCCGGGCTCGCCTTCCGGCGCCGTGCGCACGCAGCCCTCGGCCGCGCCACCGACCGGGAGGCGATGCCCTGCCACCGCGCGTGGCACCTCGCGCTTGCCGCGGAGGGCCCTGACGAGCAGACCGCGCAGGAGCTGATGCGGTCGGCGGACCGCGCACGTGACCGCGGTGGCTATGCGGCCCAGGCCGCGTTCCTCGAGCGTGCTGGCGCGCTGACGCCCGACCCCGCGGCCCGGGCGGCGCGCTTCTTGCTGGCCGCGGCCGCGAAGCGCACCGCGGGCGCGCCGGACGCGGCCCTCGAGCTGCTGTCGGTGGTGGAGGCCCACCATCTGGACGAGGAGCAGCGAGTGCGTGCTCGGGTGCTCCGCGCGCGCATCCGGTTCGACCGCGAGCGCGACGGCGCGGCGGTGCGCGCGTTGCTCACCGCCGGCCAGGACCTCGCTGCCCACGACCCCGAGACGGCCCGCGACGTGCTGTTCGACGCCTACGCCGCCATGGTCTTCATGGGCAGGCTCGCGGAGCCAGCGCTGCGCACGTCGCTGGCCGCCGCGCTCGAGACGCTCGCGCCCGTGTCCTCGCGGGCCGTGCCCCGCGACCTGCTCCTGCGCGGCCTGCTCACGTCGGAGTGCGAGGGGGTGTCCGTGGGCGGGCCCACGTTGCTGGCGGGCGTGCGCGCGACCCTGGACGACGAGGCGCCCTGCCAGACCACGGCGGAGCTCTGGCTGGGCCCCAGCGCTGCCCTCGAGGCGTGGGACGAGCAGGCCGTGCGAACGATCGCGGAGCGGCAGCTGAGGTGGGTCCGGGCGCGCGGCGCGCTGGCGGACCTCCCGATCGCCCTGAGCTATGCCGCGCTCGTGCACCTGAACGCCGGGGACCTGGACGGAGCGCAGGCTCTGGTCGACGAGGCGAACCGCGTCTCGGCCGAGATCGAGGCTCCCCCGCTGCCCCACGTCGACATGAGCATTGCGGCATGGCGTGGGGACGAAGAGCGCGCCGAGCGGTTCGCGCGCGCCGCGCTGGACAGCGCGGCGGCCCGCCAGGAGGGCAGGCTCATCAGCATCACCCACCACGCCCGTGCCGTCCTGCTCAACGGGCTCGGGCGCTACGACGAGGCGCTCGAGGTGGCGCGGGAGTCGACCGAGCTGGGCGAGCAGAGCGTCTTCGGCGGCCTCGTGCCGGAGCTGGTCGAGGCCGCAGCGCGCGCCGGCCGGCCCGAAGCCGCCCGCAAGGCAATGGCACTGCTGGAGGAGCGGGCGGCGGCGTTCGAGTCCCCCTGGTCGCTGGCCGTGCTCGCACGATCCCGCGCGCTGCTCGGCCCCGTCGACGAGGCCGATGTCTACTTCAGGCAAGCACTGGACTGCTTCGCTGCTACGGACGCACGCGCGCACTTCGCCCGGACCCGCCTCCTCTACGGCGAGTGGCTGCGCCGCGAGGGGCGCAAGCGCGAGGCCCGCGAACAGCTCCGGACCGCCGCGGCCGAGCTCGGCGGCATCGGCGCACGGGCGTTCGAGGCCCGGGCCGCCAGGGAGCTTGCCGCCACCGGCGAGCGCGCTCGTCCCCGGGACGGCAGCGACCCCTCGTCCCTGACTCCCCAGGAGCTCACCGTCGCGCGGCTCGTCGCTGCGGGGGCGACGTCGAAGGAGGCGGCCGCTGCGCTCTTCCTGAGCCCGCGCACCATCGACGCGCACCTGCGCAACATCTTCGGCAAGCTCGGCATCAGCTCCCGTCGGGAGCTTTCCCGGATGCGCGAGGCGCTCGGCCCCGCGCCTGCCTCGGACGCCGTCGCTCCGCCCCGGCAGCGGCACCGCCCGGCCCAGGCGTTGGGCTCGGACGGGGGCTCGACGGGCGTCGCGCCCGACGCGCGCCTGACGAAGGCCGAGAGCGGGGTCCGCGCTACCACGCGCGAGAGCGGCCGGGAGCACTAGGCGAGCACCACCGAGACGAAGCCGCCGGCACCGGTGCCAGTGTCGGACGATGCACCTGGAGCAGCGCCACGCAGCGGGTATCGCCGCCGCCTACGCCCTCGTCGTCGTCGTGGTGGCCGTCGGCGTCGCCGTCGCGACCCGGGAGCCCGGCAGCTTTGCCGGCATCTGGGTCCTGGTGGTCACCCTGCCCGGCTCGCTGCTGGCCCTACCCACGGGGCTGCAGGGCGACGCGATGCTGGTGCTGCTGACGCTCCTGGGCCTGCTGCAGGCTCTCGTCGTGTACCTGCTGCTCGCGCGCGTCGCCGCCCGCCGCAGGTGAGGCGCACGGCGCCGCCGATCGGTCCATGGGCGGGGCCCGGGTGCGTGAGGGACGTCCCGCTTCGTCGTCGACGCGGCCCTCCGCGCGGCGCCCTTGGCCGCTCGTCCCCGACGGCGGGGACGATGCGCGGTCACTTCACGAAGAGCCTCGACGCCTGCCGGGCGCGGCGCGGGGAGGTCCGCCCGGTCGAGGTGCCGCTGATGCACTAGCTCATGGCCACGGGCACGGCGATCCGAACGAGGAGCCGGCGTACGTCGAGGTGCGCCACGTGCTGTACCCGCTCACGTACGCGCTGAAGGCGGGGAGCAAGCGCGTCTCCACCGGGACCAGGTAGTCCCGCCGCTCGAAGGAACCGGGTGGGCCGGCGACCCGACGGCGTTCGCGAGCCGCAGGAAGAGGCGGCGTGGAGTTGGACGCTGATGCGCATGGAGCCGGAGCGGCTCATCCGGACCACGTCGCGCAGGAAGTCGACGACCTCGCGGCCAGGAGCCCGAGCTGCCGGTGGAGCGCGCTCGCCTCGAGGCCCTCGACGAGCGGCTTCTGCGCGCAGATTCTGCATGTCGGCCCCGACGCCGAGGGACCCGTGCTCGCCGGCCTCCGCAGGCGCTTCGTGCCGGCAATGGCCTAGGGGTGACGGGCAAGCACCACGAGGTCCACCTCGGCGACCTCCGCGGAACCGCTACGGAGCTGCTCGGGACCGATCCTGCGCCGGCCGGTGCGGCGCACGGGAGAGCGCCCAGCAGCGGCCTCGTCGAGCCGGGCGATGGGGTGCGTTCACCGCAGGTGTGCCGACGCGCGACCCGGGGGAGCAGCACGCCCACCGGCATCGGCAGAGCCGGCGGCGTGGACCGAAGTGGTCGTCGGCGGACGAAGCGCGCTGGTGAGGCGCTCGGCTCGACGGGCGGGGGCGCGCCCGAGGCCGGACGGGGTCGCTGCGTCACCAGTGCCGTCCGTGACGTCCGGGGCAGCCTGCACCAGGCCCGGACGGCCTGACAACGACGAAGGCCCTGCAGGACCGGAGTCATGCAGGGCCGGGGAGCTTTCCCCATGAGAAGTGTCCGAGGGGGGACTTGAACCCCCACGCCCGATAAAGGGCACTAGCACCTCAAGCTAGCGCGTCTGCCATTCCGCCACCCGGACTTGGGTCGTCACCGCTCGAAAGCATCCACATGCACTCAGGTGCATCAGAAGCGCCCTGCGGCGACTCCAGAACGATACCAGGACGGGCGGCTGGTGCCGTACGCCCTGCCCTCGGAGGGCCCGAGGGGCGTACGAGACGAGGGCTGTTCCCGTGACCTACAACCGCCTGCTCCGGCGCAGTGCGACCGCCGCGGCGTGTGTCGGGCTGGTTGCCGCGGTGGGCAGCCTGCCCCCGGCCGCCGGGAGGCCGGCCCCGCCGGTCGTGGCTCCCGCAGCGGGGCGCCGCGCCGGTGGGCGGGCCGGGCCGTCGCGCGCCGTGGGGGGCGGGCAGGATGACGCCGTGACCGACACGCCTGCCACCTCCGTTGCCGAGGACGAGGTCGTCTCCCTCTGCAGCGAGCTCATCTCGATGGACACCTCGAACTACGGCGACGGGTCCGGGCCGGGGGAGCGGGCGGCTGCCGAACGCGTGGCCGAGCTGCTCGCCGAGGTCGGGCTCGACCCGCGGATCGTCGAGAGCGAGCCCGGGCGGGCCAGCGTCGTCGCGCGCGTCGAGGGCGGCGACCCGGCCCGCACCGATGCGCTGCTGGTGCACGGCCATCTCGACGTCGTGCCCGCGCGGGCCGCGGACTGGACGGTCCACCCCTTCGCCGGCGAGGTGCGCGACGGCTGCGTCTGGGGCCGAGGCGCGGTCGACATGAAGGACATGGACGCGATGGTCCTGGCGACCGTGCGCGCGCGGCTGCGGGAAGGGCGGCGTACGGCTCGGCCGCTCGTTCTCGCGTTCCTGGCCGACGAGGAGGCCGGCGGCGCGAAGGGCGCCCACTTCCTCGCCGACAACCACGCCGACCTCTTCGAGGGGTGCACCGAGGCGATCAGCGAGGTCGGGGGCTTCTCGACGACCGTCCGGGGCCGCCGGTTCTATCTGCTGGAGACGGCCGAGAAGGGGCTGGCCTGGATGCGGCTGAAGGCCGCCGGCACGGCGGGCCACGGGTCGATGGTGCAGCCGGACAACGCGGTGACCGAGCTGTGCGCCGCCGTCGCCCGGTTGGGGGAGCACCGGTGGCCCGTCCGCATGACCGACACGGTGCGGACGTTCCTGGAGGCCGTGAGCGAGGAGACCGGCGTCCCACTGGACCCGGAGGACCCCTCGGCGCTGCTCGCCGAGCTCGGGGCGATCGCCCGCATCGTCGGGGCCACCCTGCGCAATACGACCAACCCGACGGTGCTGCGCGCCGGCTACAAGACCAACGTCGTGCCCCAGGAGGCCCTGGCCGAGGTCGACGGCCGCTTCCTGCCGGGCTACGAGGAGGAGTTCTTCGCCACGGTCGACGAGCTGGTCGGCCCCGGCATCACGCGCGAGATGATCACCCACGACATCGCGATCGAGGCCCCGCACGGCGGCGCCCTCTGGGAGCGCATGGAGGCGGCGCTGCTCGCTGAGGACCCGGGCGCCCGCGTCGTGCCCTACGCCCTGTCAGGCGGCACCGACAGCAAGTCCTTCACGCCGCTCGGCATCACCGGGTACGGGTTCGCCCCCCTCCGCCTCCCCGCCGACCTCGACTTCTCCGGCATGTTCCACGGCATCGACGAGCGCGTCCCCGTGGACAGCCTGCAGTTCGGGGTTCGGGTGCTGGACCGCTTCTTCGACAGCCTGTAGGAGCGCGGCTGTCTCGGGCCCTGCGCGGAGACGGCAGCTCCCCGTCCAGGACACCCTTCCCCGCCGCCCGGTGTCGCGCGCGGCGAGCTCACGCCGTGCGCGCCACCCGGATCACACGCCGCCGCAGCCAGGCCCGCCGGCTCCCGTCCGCGTAGAGCCGCAGCCGCCACAGCTCCCAGTGGCCGTACTCGGCCTGCTCGGTGAGCAGACGGCGCGCGTCCCCACGGGTCGTGCCCCGCGGCATGTACAGAACCTGCGTCTCCCACTCGCGCACGTTCCCCACGATAGGCCGATGCCGGTAGCGTTCGGTCGGTGTCCGACCCCACGAGCATCCCTAGCGGTGCCGACGTCCGCTCCGCCGCGCGTGAGCTGATCACCGCGATCGAGCATCACCTGCAGACCGTCGAGACGAGGACCGGTGAGGCGGACCCGCGCGTCTCGGCCGCCTTCGGTCAGCTGCGCGACGCCTTCCTCGACTACGAGGACGTCCTCTACGACGTCTACGACGAGGTCGTCCCGTTCGAGATCGTGGAGGACGACGAGCTCGACGACGACGAGGACGAG